>CAXSBW010000003.1:12275-45913 GCA_964235795.1 uncultured Acidobacteriaceae bacterium
CCGGTCGCTTCAACTCTGACCGAAGAAGTGCGTAGGATGAGCAAGGCTTGTGAGCCTGTGGGAGGTCGTTTGCGTTTCCTGGTTTCCATCTTTATGTTCCTGTCTGGTATCGGCCTGGCGCGCAATGGATTCGCACAAAAAGAGCTGCCGCCAGCGCCCTCGTCTTCATGGCTGGTTGCCCCGCAGGCAGCCGGAGGCGGTCACTCGACACAAAGCCTGAAGGCGGCGCAGGCCGCGCAGAACCGCGGCGACCTGCTGACGATGGTGCCTCACTCCGATACCGCGCCCTGGTACATCGCCGGGCAGTTCAACACGATCTTTCAGGCCCACCCCGGCTTTCACTCGCCTTACCAGGGCCCGAACAGCTTTCACAACGGGGGGGAGTACAAGACCTCGCTGCTCGGGACACTGTACCTGGGCTTCCAGGTGCAACGCTTCCTGAACCGGCCGGCTACGGAGAGAAGCGAGCGCTTCAACACGGACTTCATCCTCGACATTGAGTCCTCGGGTGGACGCGGCCTGAGCCAGGCGCTGGGAGTGGCGGGGTTTACCAACCTGGACGTGGTTCGCAACCCGAACCTTGGCTCAAAACCCTACATCGGGCGTATCGAGCTGCACCAGACGTTTGCCCTCGGCCGCGAGATGGTCGATACGACCCGTGGCCCGCTTGGGCTGGCCACCCGTGCTTCGAGGCGGCGGCTGGATGTGCGTGTGGGCAAGATGTCGCTGCCCGATGTGTTCGACATCAACTCTGTTCTAAGCGACAGCCATCTCCAGTTCACCAACTGGACGGTCGACAACAATGGCGCATGGGATTACGCGGCGGATACGCGCGGCTACACCTATGCCGAGACGTTTGAGTACATCGATCGCCACTGGGGCGCGCGATACGGCCTGGCGCTGATGCCGACGGTCGCGAACGGCATTTCACTGGACTGGGCACTCAGCCGGGCCCATGGGCAGAACTTTGAGTTTGAGCTGCGCGAAGGTCTGTTGCCGGGCATCAAGGGGACGCAGCGCGTCCTTGCCTATCGCAATGCCGCGCATATGGGCACCTATCGCGAGGCAGTGGACGCCTTTCTGAGCGGGCAGGATCCTACGCCTTCGATCACAAAGCATGAGCACTTTGGAGCGATCAAGTACGGCTTTGGCTACTCGACCGAGGAGCAGTTGACCGCGCACCTGCGGGCCGCGGCACGCTTTGGGTGGAACGAAGGGCAGCACGAGTCCTTCGCGTATACCGAGGTGGACCAGACTGTACTGGTGGGAGCGGACTATGACGGCGCGCAGTGGGGGCGACCGAACGACAAGGCCGGCCTTGCGTTTGTGTCGAATGCGATCAAGCGCGACCACCAGAACTACCTGGCCGATGGGGGACTGGGGTTCATCCTGGGCGACGGCCGCCTGCGCTACGGACGCGAAAACACCGAGGAGGCGTACTACAACCTCCACACGGTGCGCGGCGTGTACTTCGCGCTGGGGCTCTCGCATATTGACGACCCCGGCTATAACCGCGATCGCGGCCCGGTGTGGGTGCCGTCGGTGCGCGGTCACGTGGATTTCTGATACAGCAAAGGCGGGCCGCAAGGCCCGCCTTTGTGCTGAACAGACAAATATCCAAAAACAGTTTAGGGGCTTACTTGCTGTCGCCTTTGTGCTGTTCCATGTAGGCCTTGGTGTGGTGATGCTCCTGCCCGTCGGGGCCTGTGTAAGCGCGGCTCTCGAGGTCGTCGCCGCCCTGGGCAGCGGCCTGGGGCGCGGCTTCCTTGTGGGTTTCAGCTTTGTGGGTTTCAGCCTTGTGCGGCTCGGCTTTGTGGGTTTCAGCCTTGTGGGTTTCAGCCTTGTGCGAATCGGCCTTGGATTCGGTCTTGTGCGATCCGCTCGACTTGGAGCCGGTTGTGGTCGGTGCCTCGTGGTGCGGCTCCGGCTCGGCTGCGCTCTTGTGTGGATGCTTCCCTGTACCCTGTTCCGTGCTGGTGGCCATCTGGTTCTCCTTATGGGGTCTCGCGTGCAGCGAGTACGTTAGGGAGTGTGACGGGCATCGCAGGGCTGAACGTTGTCCACCGCCGGATGCGTGCGGCAGGCCGGCCGTCTGTGGAGAATTGACGAGGCGCACATGGAACGGAGACAACAGTGACGACGATCAAGGGGCCGGGGCTGTTCCTGGCACAATTCATGCGCGATGAGCCGCCGTTCCACACCCTGGACAGCATTGCCGGGTGGGCCGCCGGGCTCGGCTTCAAGGCAGTGCAGCTGCCGACGACCGATGCGCGGCTGCCGAGCCTGGAGCGACTGGCCGAAAGCCGGGACCTGTGCGACGAAGTGAGCGGAAAACTCGCCGAGCAGGGGCTCGCGATTTCGGAGCTCTCGACCCACCTGCAAGGGCAGCTCGTGGCCGTGCACCCGGCTTACCACGCATTGTTCGACGGGTTCGCCCCGGAAGCCGTGAGGGGCAACGAGCCGGCGCGGCGCGAGTGGGCGACCGGGCAGCTCAAGCTGGCCGCGAGGGCCAGCCGCAATCTCGGGCTGACGGCGCATGCGACGTTTTCCGGCGCGCTCGTCTGGCCCTACCTGTATCCCTGGCCGCAGCGTCCGGCAGGGCTGGTCGAGGAGGCATTCCAGGAGCTGGCCGCGCGCTGGCTGCCGATTCTCAACGCCTTTGACGAGGCCGGCATCGACCTTTGTTTTGAGCTGCACCCCGGCGAGGACCTCCATGACGGGCTGACCTTTGAGCGCTTTCTGGAGGTCACCGGCCATCATCCGCGCGTCAGGATTTTGTACGACCCCAGCCACATGGTGCTGCAGCAACTGGACTACCTCCAGTTTCTCGACCTGTACCACTCGTATGTGCGCGCGTTTCATGTCAAGGACGCGGAGTTTCGCCCCAGCGGTCGCGCGGGCGCGTACGGCGGCTATGCAGGCTGGGTCGATCGCCCCGGGCGCTTCCGCACAGCGGGCATGGGGCAGGTGGACTTCGGCGCGATCTTCGCGAAGCTGGCGCAGTACGACTATCCGGGCTGGGCGGTCCTCGAGTGGGAAGACCCATTGCAGAGTGCCGAGGACGGAGCCCGGCGCGGGGCGGAGCTGATCGAGCGCGAGATCGTCCGGGTCACCGATCACAGCTTCGACGACTTTGCCGGAAGCGCGCACGACCGAGCTGCCCTGCGCGGGTTGCTGGGGCTCCAAACGTGAGTGCGGAAGCGAAGGCTCAGTTGCTTTGCGGGAGTTCATAGCGAGTTGGACGAGAGTCTGTCCGCTGCAGAACAGTTCGGCATCCTAACAAAACTGCGGTGCCGGCATTACCGGTAAACTGCCCTGCACTCACCCGCTTCGGCGTATGAGTCGACCTCACATCTCGCGGAGTCACCATGCGCTTACCGGCTTTCTTTTGCGCTCTTGCTTTCGCGGCCGCCTCGGTGCAAGCTCTTGCGGACCCGGTAGCCGTGCGCTATCCGCAGGGTGCGGCTCACGGCTTCCTCGTGCTGCGCGATCAAAATAACAAGGTCCTCGCCGTCGGCGACTCCATGCAGTCGATCCATGGGGATCGCGTCACTTCCCAACTGATCTTTCACTTTCGCGACGGCTCCATCGATGACGACAAATCCGTGTACACGCAGCACGGCGTGTTTCGCCTGCTGACCGACCACCATGTGCAGCGAGGGCCGTCGTTTCCCAAACCGATGGACATGACCGTCGATACAGCGAGCGGTACGGTGACCATGCGCGAGCCTGGCAAGGACGGGCAGGAGAAGAGCAAGAGCGAGCACCTCGATCTTCCGCCCGACGTGGCGAACGGCATCTGGCTGACGCTGATTGAGAACATTCGCCCCACCACCGCACAAACGTTCATCCCCACCGTGGTGCCGGTCGGCGGAGCGCGGCTGATTCACCTGGTCGTGAAACCTGCCGGCGTCGAGACCTTCCATGTCGGCGGAAGCCTGCGCAAGGCACAGCGGTTTGAAGTCCGGTTGGACCTGGGCGGGGTCGTCGGGGCAGTTGCACCGCTGATCGGCAAGCAGCCGCACGACCAGCAGTTCTGGATCCTGGAAGGGGAGGCGGCACCGGGCTTCGTACATGGTGAGGGGCAGTTCTATGAGGGCGGCCCCATCTGGCACGTCGACCAGACCAGCCCACGCATTCCCTAGGAAGCAGGGGCTCCGGCAGGCTTCCGGAGCCCCTGCTTCCTAGTGCGACTGCGTTGCCGTGCCGGGGTCGAGCTTGACCTTGACCCAGCCCGGCTGGTGCGACGCAAACGCCTGGTATGCATCGATCGCCGACTGGATCGGCTCGTTCTGCGTGATCCACTCCGCCGGCAGGATGCGTCCCGAGCGCACCAGCTCGATCATCTCCGGCATGTAGCGGCGATGGTCGCAGTTGCCGGCACGAATCGTCAGGTTGCGGTTCATGGCGATGCCGATCGGGAACGCTTCCATGGTCAGCGGGTACACGCCGATGATCGATACCGTGCCGGCCTTGGCCACCGACTCAACCGCCCAGCGCAGTGCCTGCGAGGGCGCGCCGCCGGTGGGGTATTTCCTGCTCTGCTTGCTCGCGACTGTGTCCAGTTCGGCCTCGAACTTCTTGGAATTGGCACGCGTGAGCTTTGCCGGCCCGCTTTCCGGGGCTGCCGCATCCACGCCGACCGCGTCGATCACCCGGTCCGGCCCCGCACCGCCGGTCAACGCATGGAGCGCCTCGATGGGATCTTCCTCGTTGTAGTGGATGGTTTCGGCGCCATGCGCGCGCGCCACGTCGAGCCGCGAAGCGACGGCGTCAATGGCAAACACGCGACCCGCGCCCAGGTGCTGCGCGCACGCGATCGCCAGCTGGCCCACCGGTCCGCAGCCGAAGATCGCGACCGTGTTGCCGGGCTTGATCTCCGCCATCACGGCTGCCATGTACGAGGTCGGCAGGATGTCGCTCATCAGGATCGCGTTGTCGTCGTCGATCTGCCCCGGCAGCTTGAGCAGGGTGATGGCCGCGTAGGGGACGCGCGCGTACTCCGCCTGCAGGCCGTCGAGCCCGCCGTTCGACTCAGGGCCGCCGAAAAAGACAGTGCCGCCGAGCGGGCCGGCCGGGTTGGCATTGTCGCACTGGGAAAAGTACCCGGCGCGGCAGTACCCGCAGCGCCCGCAGCCCACGGTCGACGGGATGATGACACGGTCGCCGGCGCGGAAGTTGCGAACTTTTTTGCCGACTTCTTCCACAATGCCGATCGCTTCGTGGCCGAGAATGGTGCCGGGTTTCATGCCGGGGACGGTGCCGCGGATAAAGTGAAGATCGGTGCCGCAGATGGCGCTCGCGGTGATGCGGACGATGGCGTCCTCGTGGCTTCTGAGTTTCGGCATGGGCACGGAATCGAGCCGGACATCGCCGATGCCGTGGTAGACGACTGCTTTCATGGACATGGAAAGGTGTGCTCCTGGGGAGAGATGATGCCTCTCCCGTTTGGATGCCTCTCCCGTTTGGATGCGAGCCGCCGGGCTTACCCGTCCGCGAAGCCCGAGGGAGTATCATCGCAGCACAGGATCCTCATCCAGACTGCTTTTGCGTGTGACCTCCTTTATGTCCAAGACCGTGGAACGTTCTGTATTTACCCTTGCCGTCGTGGTCGCCCTGGTGGTGTTGCTGGGCGGCTTTTTGCCGCCAAGCCTGCGCGCCGGCGGCTTTGCTGAAAGCGACGGCGCTTACAAGCAGATGGGCGTGTACGAGGAAGTACTGCGCAAAATCCAGAACTTTTATGTGGTGCAGCCAAGCCTGCCGGCTGTTACCGACGGGGCGCTGCATGGGCTGCTGGAGTCGCTCGACTCCGACTCAAGCTACCTGACCCCCCCTGAAAACAAGGCCTACAAAGCAGCAGCCATGGCGGCCGCCGCGCCGAACGCCGCGGAGCAGGTGGGCCTGCATATCAGCAAGCGCTACGGCTATGCGACCGTTGTCTCCGTGCTGCCCGGCAGCCCGGCCGACAAGGCGGGCATCGAGGACGGCGATGTGCTGGAGGCGGTTGACGGCAAATCGACGCACGACCTGTCGCTCGCGATGACCCGCCTGCTGCTGGAAGGAAAATCCGGCTCCACGGTCTCGCTGGACCTGATTGTGCCCGGCAAGGAAGACCCGGTAAACAAGAAGCTGGTGCGTGGCGCGACGGCGACCCCGGCGCTCGGCACGCAGCAGTACGACAGCGGCAGCATTTTGTATCTCAAGCCCGCGGTGCTGAGCCGCGAGCGCGTCAACGAGGTCGAGGCAGCGCTCAAAGCAATCGGCAAGGGCAGCAACAAGAAGGTGCTGCTGGACCTTCGCGATGTGTCGACCGGCGATGAGTTGCAGGGGGTTCGGCTGGCGAACGCATTTGTACAAAGCGGTACGCTCGCAAGCCTGAGCGGGCAAAAGGTGCCCACGCAGACCTTTGCCGCCGACCCGGCGAAGTGGATCACGGGTGCGCCGCTGGTGATCCTGGTGAACCACGGCACGGCCGGCGCGGCGGAGATCGTCGCGGCCTCCGTGCTTGCCTCGAAGCGCGGTGACCTGGTAGGCGACCGCACCTTTGGCGAGGGCACCATGCAGAGGACGATCGATATGCCGGACGGATCGGCGCTGCTGCTCTCCGTCGCCAAGTACAACGCTCCCGACGGCAAGCCGATCCAGGAAAACGCGGTCAAGCCCAACATCCCGGTCAGCCTGAGCATCGACCAGTTCCTGGCGGAGCAGGACGAGTCCGGTGCCGCGGCCGCGAATCATCCGCGCGTGGACGACCAGCTCAACAAGGCACTGGACGTGCTGAAAGCGAAGCAAAGCTAGTCCGGGTGACGCCCCAGCCAGCCAACACCACGGCTGCCGTGCGCCGCGCGGCGCTGCGGGAAAGTGAACGCCGACGCAGCCTGCGACGTGCCGGGCTGATGGCAATGTGTGTGCTGGCGGCTGTTTTCGGCTCGCTCGGCGGCCTCGTTCTTGTCGATTCCGTCGATCTGCCGGAGGTTGCCGAACTGGAGCACTACCGGCCTGCCACCGTGACGGAACTTTTCGATGTTCACGGAGAGCCGGTCGGCTCGTTCGCGCTGGAGCGCCGTGTAGCCATACCCTACGAACAGTTTGCCCCGGTGCTTCGCGACGCGGTGATTGCGATCGAGGACAAGGGGTTTCAGAACCACTTCGGCGTCAATGTGTTCCGAGTGGCCGGAGCCGCGTGGCACGATCTGCGCTCCCGGGGGCGCGCGCAGGGTGCCTCGACACTGACCATGCAGCTGGCCCGGAACCTGTTCCTGTCGGATGAGCGGACCGCCGGACGCAAGCTCCAGGAAACGCTGCTCTCGATCCAGATTGAGCGAACGTTTACCAAGCAGCAGATTTTCACGATGTATGGCAACCAGATCTACCTGGGTCACGGGGTGTACGGGTTTGAGGCCGGGGCCGGGTTCTTTTTCAGCAAGCATGCCGGCGAACTCACATTGCCGGAGGCCGCGCTGCTGGCCGGGCTGCCCAAGGGGCCGGAGGAGTTTTCGCCGACCGCTCACCCGGAACGCGCGCTGCGGCGAAGAAACCAGGTCATCGCGGCGCTGCGCAACGACAGGCGCATCACCGAAGGCGAGGCCGCCGAGGCTGAGGCCGCGCCGCTGGGACTGCACTTGCAGGTCCCACCCAATACCGAGGCGCCCTGGTTTGTGGAGGAGGTACGTCGCGAACTGGAGCAGGAGCTGGGGCGTGAAACCGTGCACAGCGCCGGACTGCGCGTGTACACCACGCTCGACCTGGGCGTGCAGCGCGCGGCCAACCGGGCGCTGCTCGACGGGCTGGCCGCGTATGAGCGGCGGCACGGCTGGCGCGGGCACCTCGTCAATCTGCGGCAGGCGGGAGCAGACCCGGACAGCTTTCAGCATCCGGACTGGACCGTCGCGCCCGTCGCCGGGGCCTATGTCCATGCCGTGGTGCTGGAGGCATCCGCAAGCCTGGTGCGTGCGCGCCTCGGGCGCGGCGATATCGCGACGCTGGTGCCCGCCGACTGGGCCTGGACAGGCTTCGCGCAGGCGCGAGAGTTTTTGCGGCCCGGCGACGTGATCTATGTCAGGCTGCGCGCGCCTGCCGCCGAGGGTGCGCCTGCTGCTGGAAATTGGAGTGCCGGCCTGGAAGAAGACACGGGCACGGAGGGCGCGGTGCTGGCCATGGACAACGCCACCGGCGACGTGTTGGCGATGGTCGGCGGGCGCGACTTTGCGCTGTCCCAGTTCAACCGTGCAACCGAGGCCGAGCGGCAGGTGGGCTCGTCGTTCAAGCCCTATGTGTACACGGCAGCGGTTGAGGCAGGGGCGACGCCGGAACAGACGATTCTCGACGTGCCGACCAGCTTCGGCAGCTACACCCCACGTGATTTTGAAGGCAACACCCTGGGCCGGATCACGCTTGAAAAGGCCTTTGCCGATTCGCGGAACATCCCTGCCGTGGCGCTGGCGGCGCAGGTCGGCATGGCCGGGGTGGCCGAAACCGCGCACCGGTTCGGCATTGCGAGCCGCATCCCCGAGTACCTGCCGGTGGCGCTGGGCGCGGTCGAGATCACACTGCGCGAGCAGGTCGCCGCCTATGCCGTGTTTCCGAACGACGGGATGCGCGTGAGCCCTCGTCTCATCCGTCGCGTCACGGACGCCGACGGTGTGCCGGCAGGGAAGCTGAGTTCAGGTGGAGCCGTTGCCGTGACAACCCCACGTACCGCGCGAACCATGGTGAGGCTTTTCAGGGCCGTGACCGCGCCCGGCGGCACCGGGGCTGACGCCGTCGCGCTCGACCACCCGGTCGGCGGCAAGACCGGCACCACCAGCAGCTCGACCGATGCCTGGTTTTTGGGGTTTTCGCCGTCCGTGACCTGCGGCGTTTGGGTCGGCTATGACAGCCGTACCCCGCTGGGGGAGGGCGAAACCGGCGGGAAAACAGCCTTGCCGGTCTGGATGGATGTTCTGCGGGTGGTGGACGCGGCGCATCCGGGTGAGCGCTTCGCCGGGCCGTAGTCTGCTCGTCATCAGCACGCCACATTCGGGCTGCGCCCCAGAATCGGACGCGTCAGCTTAGCAGGAACGAGCCTGCGCCGCGCAGGCGGTTTGCTTGAAGCCTGAAACGCGCCGCGGGAATCCAAAACAGCATGAGCCAAACCACCCCACGCGTCGTCCTTTACAGCCAGCCTGGCTGTGCCCCCTGCTTCGCTGCCCGCACCTTCCTGAAAAGCCGCAACATTCCGTTCGAGTACAAAGACGTGCAGGCGGACCCTCAGGCGTTTCGCGAGCTGATGGACCTGGGCAGCCGCTCCACGCCGACCCTTGTGGTCGGGACCGAGGTGATGATCGGTTTTGAGCCGGACCGGCTCGACGCCATGCTGAAAGCCGAGGCGCCTGCCAGTTGATCGCCCGCAACACGGCCAGCTGGCTTTCGCTTTCGGCTATGGCGCTGATCGCCGCGATCGCGGTCGACCTGGGGGTCTTTCTGTACCGGCAGCGACACGGCGATGTGCTCTCGTTTACCACCGTCAAACAATATGTGGCAGTGCACGACCAGAACGGGCACTATCATCTTGCGTACTTCGGCAGCATGGACATCGCGTGTGTGCAGGCCCTGCTGCCGCATCAGCGCCTTGCGCCCTGTTGGTGGGTCAGCGTGCACCACGACCACTGGGAGTAGAGGATCAGCCGGCCGATTTTTCGTCGGCAGTCTGTGCCACAGCCGTGCCGACAGCGCCCCGCTCCCCCAGCTTGTGCCCCACTGCCACGGCCAGCAGGCACAGCAGAACTGACAGCCCCATATTGAGCAGGGCTCTCGGCCAGCTTCCGCTGCGCAGCAGGTCAAAGGTTTGCAGGCTGAACGAAGAAAAGGTTGTAAATCCGCCGCAGACGCCGACCATCGCAAACAGGCGGATGTTATCGGAAACCGCAAAACGGCCTCCGGCCAGCGTCAGGCTGCCGAAGTAGCCGATGGCAAAGGATCCCAGGATGTTGATCGCGATCGTGCTCCATGGCAGCGTCGCGTTCCAGCCGGGGGTCAGGCGGGTCAGGCTGAAGCGGAGCAGCCCGCCCAGCGCGCTGCCGAGTACGACCCATACATAGGCGCTCATCTGCCCTCCAAAAAGACGCCCGGACCTGCCCTAGGGACGCGCGCTCACTTCTGATTCTTCGTCCTCAGGCACCGGCAATGCAATGACAGCTTCACCGCCGGCAAGCTCCGCTTCCGTCTTTTTCCCGTCCTTCTTTTCGTGATACTCCTGCTCCGTGTTGATCTCCCACAGATTCGACTTATCCATGTTGCCGGCCAGGATGTTATCGACGGACTGCATTGCCGTCAGCATCGAGTGATCCTGATTGTTGTACTTGTGCATGCCGTTGCGCCCCACCAGGAACAGGTTTTCAAAGCGGTCCATGTAGCGGATGATCTCCGGGAAGCGCTCATAAGTGCCGAAGTAGGCCGGGTAAGTCTTGGGCACTCGAAAGACGCAGGAGTCGCGCACCTCCGACGGGTCGAGGATGCCGATCTTCGCGACCTCGGCAATGGCGAACTTCGCGATTTCAGCATCCGGCTGGTTCCACAAGGGGTCGGTGTCGTAGCAGAAGTACTCAAGGCCGATCCAGATCTTGGATGGATCGGCGACCAGGTAAGGGCTCCAGTTATTGAAGATCTGCAGGCGTCCGACCAGCACATCCGGCTCCTGGATATAGATCCAGGTGTCCTTGAGCGGACCGCCGTCCGGCTCCGTCACGAGCAAGCGATCAACCAGCAAACCCACCGTGATGAAGTCGCGGTAGACGAGTCCGTCGGAGATCGCCTGCACCTCCGGCGGAATCGGCCTATCGATCACGCGGAGCAGCTCGCGAATGGGCATGGTCGAGAAGAAATAATCTCCCCGCACGTTGACGCGCTCGCCTTCGGGCGTGGTGCAGTCGACGGAAACGATCCGGTCCACATCGTCTGCTCCGGTTTCAACATGGAGCTCGACCACGCGCCAGCCTGTCCGCACCGAACCGCCTTGCTGCTCCACAAGGTCGGCAACATGCTCCCACAGCTGCCCCGGCCCGTATTTCGGATAAAGAAACTGTTCAATCAGGGAAGTTTCCGTGTTCTTCTGTGCGATGTCCAGTTTGCCGGTGCCGGAAACGCCGGCCTTTTTGCGCGCAAAGGCTTTCTTTAAAAAGTGCACCACCGCCGTCCGCAGCGAAAGCCCCTTGATGCGCTGGGCACCCCAGGCCGCCGAGATCTCCTCGCAGGGCACACCCCAGACTTTTTCGGTATAGCTCTTGAAGAACGTCTGGTACAGCTCAATCCCGAACCGGTTGATCAGAAAGTCTTCGAGCGTCTTCTCGTTCCTGCGTGGAAACAGGCGAGCCTTGATGTAGGAAAGCCCGATCTTGAGCGTACGCAGCGCGCCCAGCCGCCCCAGCGTTGCGGCGGAAAGCGAAAGCGGGTAATCGAAAAAAGACCGCAGGAAGTAAATACGGCTTTTACGGGGCCGCACCAGCATCACGCAGTCCGGGTCCGCGGTACCCGGGGCTCGGTCCGTGCCGCTGTTGCGGACCGTGTGCTCGCGGTTCTGATATCTGATCGCGAACTCGCCCTCGGAGTTTTCGCCGGCGATCGGCATCAGCGAGGTCCACCAGTCCATCACCCGGTCCGACTTGGAAAAGAACCGGTGGCCGCCGATATCGATCCGGTTGCCGTTGTAGCGGATGGTGCAGGAGATGCCGCCGATGCGACGGCTCGCCTCGAGCACGATCGGCTGGATCGCCGAGCGGCGACAGAACTCGAGCGCGGCGGTCAGCCCCGCGGGCCCGGCTCCGATGATAATCGCGGTCTGCTGTCTGGTTGCCAGGGTCTGCCTTTGCGGGGCGGGAAGCCGGGAGAGCCTCAATCCAAGAGGTCGTCCTGTCACTTACCCTTTGAAAGTCGGGTTCCTGGTCCTGCTCTGTAAACCCGCTGCTTCCATTCTAAAGGTTGGCGGCGCTCGCGATCGAGCCCGGGTTCCCCCGGGCGAACTTCGCTTCCGCCTTGTCGAGTGGAGGCACGGTCAATGAGCGCCGCCGGACGATTTGCCGGGTTCCACTTTCTTGAACAGCCACACCACGCCGACACACGCAAAGCAGATCAGCGAAAGCCACCGAAACACATCCACAAACGCCCACAACAGCGCCTGCCGGCTCAGCTGGCTGTAGAGCTGCGACCCGGCTGCCGCCCCGGCGTTGGCCGGGTTGGTCTGATGTGCCAGAAAACCCTGCATGGCTCCGAGCCTCTGCTGGTACTGGGCGCCCGACTGCGGCACGTAGTTCAGAATCTCGTTCTGGTGGTGGTCCGCTCGGCGCGTCAGCAGGGTTTGCGCAAGCGAAATGCCGATGGAACCGCCGACGTTTCGCAGCAGGTTGAAGAGCCCGCTGGAGTTGCCGATCTCCTCCTTCGGCAGGGTGCCGTAGGAGACGCTGGTGATGGGCACAAACACAAACGACAGCGCGAAGCCGGTGATGATGATGGGCAGGATCAGGGTCCACGGCCCCACCGCGAGCGTGACATTGCCGAAGAACAGGGACGTGACCCCGTAAACAAGGAAGCCGAAGGTGAGAAGCCAGCGCGCGTCGACCCGGCTGCCGAGCAAACCGACTGCCGGCGCGCCCAGAACAGAACCGATGCCGCGCGGGCCGACCGCGAGCCCCGCGGTAAAGGCGGTGTAGCCCAGCAGCTCCTGGTAGAACAGCGGCAGCACCGTGATGATGGAGTAAAGCGAGATCCCGAACAGAAAGATCAGCACGGAGCCGACGGCAAAGTTGCGGTCGCGAAAGGCACGCAGGTTGACCAGAGGATGGGCCGCGCGAAGACTGCGCACGATAAACAAGGCAAATGCCGCGACAAAAAGAAAGACCGCCCAGCGGACCCAGAGGGCGCCGAACCAGTCGTCCTCCTGCCCGCGGTCGAGCGTGACCTGGAGGCAGCCCACCCAAACCGCGAGCAAGCCGAAGCCGATGTTGTCGAACGGCCCCGGTTTCGCGTTGGCGATGTACGGTGGGTCGTGCACGAAGCGGTTGATCAGAAAGAACGCCAGGATGCCGATAGGCACATTGATATAGAAAGCCCATCGCCAGCTGTAGCTGTCGGTCAGCCAGCCGCCCAGCGTGGGCCCGATGACCGGGGCCACCACGATGCCGAAGGCAAACAGCGCAATGGCTGCGCCGCGCTTGGCCGGCGGAAAGCTTTCAAGCAGGATGGCCTGGGAGAGTGGCTGAAGGGCTCCGCCGCCCGCACCCTGAACAATGCGCGCCAGCAGGATAAAGGCAAGCGACGGTGCCGCGCCGACCAGCACGGACGAAATCGTAAAGATCACCAGACAGGTGAGCAGGAAGCGTTTGCGCCCGAACCGAAGCGCAAACCAGTTGCTGGCCGGCAGAATCACCGCGTTTGAAACCAGGTAGCTGGTCAGGACCCAGGTAGCCTGGTCGTTGGAAGCCGAAAGCGAACCCGCGATGTAAGGCAGCGCGACCGACGCGATCGCCGTATCCAGCACCTCCATAAAGGTGGCGAGCATGACGGAAAGGGCAATCAGCCAGGGGTTGACCCCCTGGGTAAAGCCTGGCTGCGATGATTCGGGCACTTTGGAGGATGGGGTCCGTGACAGTGGAATGGTTGGCCGATCGACCGGCCGGCTCAACGGCTAGGAAGCAACCGGGAGGGGAAAGATGCTTGCAATCCCGATGTTGGTTTTGATGATTGGCCTGCAACCTTTCACGATGCCCCTCATCAGATAAGTTGACAACAAGCCACTCAAGTGAGATTCTGACGTGGCAGTCATAGCAATTCAGGGCGAGGGATAAGGCAGATGGCGAAGATTATCGGGATCGATCTGGGAACCACCAACTCGGTGGTGGCGGTGATGGAAGGCGGCGAGCCAAAGGTAATCGCCAACGAGGAAGGCGGTCGTACGACCCCCTCGGTGGTGGGATTTACCAAGAGCGGCGAGCGGCTGGTGGGGCAGGTGGCGAAGCGGCAGGCGATCACCAATCCTGAAAATACGGTGTACTCGATCAAGCGCTTCATGGGCCGGCGCGGCAACGAAGTCAACGATGAGATGAAGATGGTGCCGTACAAGGTCAAGGGGCAGGGCGATCACCTGGTCGTCGAGGCACAGGGCAAGGACTACACCCCGCCCGAGGTTTCGGCAATGATCCTGCAAAAGCTGAAGAAAGCGGCCGAAGACTACCTGGGTGGCTCGGTCACCGAGGCGGTGATCACCGTGCCGGCGTACTTCAATGATGCGCAGCGCCAGGCGACCAAGGACGCGGGCCGCATCGCGGGCCTTGACGTGAAGCGGATTGTCAACGAGCCCACGGCGGCGGCGCTGGCCTATGGACTCGACAAGAAAAAGGACGAAACGATCGCGGTGTATGACTTCGGCGGCGGCACGTTCGATGTGTCGATCCTGGAGGTCGGCGACGGCATTATCGAGGTCAAGGCCACGAATGGCGACACCCACCTGGGCGGCGACAATATCGATCAGAAGATTGTCGACTGGCTGATCGACGAGTTCAAGCGCAAGGAAGGGCTGGACCTGCGCGCCAAGGGCAACGAAATGGCCTTGCAGCGCTTGAAGGACGCAGCCGAGCGCGCCAAGATCGAGCTGTCGACGGCGATGGAAACCGAGATCAACCTGCCGTTCGTGACGGCGGACGCGAGCGGGCCGAAGCACCTGGTCGAGAAGCTTTCGCGCGCGAAGCTCGAGCAGCTGGTCGATGACATCCTTCAGCGTTCGCTCGAGCCTTGCAAAAAGGCGATGGCCGATGCCGGTGTAACGGCAGCGCAGATCGACGAAGTGGTGCTGGTGGGCGGGCAAACCCGCATGCCCAAGATCCAGGAACTGGTGAAGGGACTGTTCGGCAAGGAGCCGCACAAGGGCGTCAATCCGGATGAGGTGGTCGCGATCGGCGCCGCGGTGCAGGCAGGCGTGTTGTCGGGCGATGTGAAGGACCTGCTGCTGCTCGATGTGACACCGCTGACGCTCGCGATTGAAACCATGGGCTCGGTGGCGACGCCGATGATCCCGCGCAATACGACGATCCCGACGCGCAAGACGGAAACCTTTTCGACGGCTTCCGACTCGCAAACCGAGGTCGAAGTCCACGTGTTGCAGGGCGAGCGCCCCATGGCCAGCCAGAATCGCACCCTGGCCAAGTTCAAGCTGTCGGGCATGCCCCCGGCCCCACGCGGCGTGCCGCAGATCGAGGTCACCTTCGACATCGACGCCAACGGCATCCTGAACGTGACGGCCAAGGACAATGCCACCGGCAAGGACCAAAAGGTGACGATCACGTCCTCCTCCGGCCTGAGCAAGGAAGAGGTGGAGCGGATGGCGAAGGAAGCCGAAGCGCATGCCTCCGAGGACAAGGAAGCGCGCGAGCAGATCGAGGCCCGCAACGGGCTCGACTCGATGGTCTACAACATTGAGAAGATGTTGCGCGACTCGGCCGACAAGGTGCCGGCGAACGAGAAGACCGAGGTCGAATCGGCCCTGGAATCGGCGAAAACAGTCCTGGCAGGCAGCCCCAGCGCAAGCGAGCTGAAGAGCGAGCATGAAAAGCTGACGGCGGCCTCGCACAAGCTGGCCGAGGCGATGTACAAGGCGGCACCCCAGGGCGGCGGCGCTCCGTTTGAGGGGGCACCGTTCAACGGGGCGACAGCGGGCGCGGCGGACCACGGCGCGCCGAAGCAGGACGAGGGCGTGATCGACGCCGAATACGTCGACGTCGAACCCAAGCACTAGGTCCTTGTACCGGACGGGCGGGGCGCCTTCGGCGTAAAAACAAGGCGGAGCGCGATGCGCTCCTGCCCTGTTCAGAGTAGGCAAGGTACGGGGCTCTTTACAGGGGTGCTCCGCAGCTGTATCGCGCAACTAATTAAATCTGAGCGGGTTGGTATCAACAATCAGTTTTCGGCCGGATCGGCCTGGAAGGTGGACAGAAATGACGATGAACACAGTCTGGCAGTGTGAGCAGTTACGGGCGGGGCAGGTCTATAACAAAATGCTGTTCGCGTCACGGATGGAAGCGGAAAGCTTTGTGAAGCAGATGCGCCAGGCCCAGCCCGATATGTTGTGGACGATGGAAGCCGTGCCGGTGAACACGGTCTGGAACTAAATGCCTGAGGGCCATGAGATCCACCGTTTTGCCCGGCGACAGGCGGCAGCCTTCGCGGGCAAAAAGGTGCGAGTGGACTCGCCGAATGGCGGCTTCGCGGATGCGGAGCTGCTGGACGGGCGCAAGCTGCTGGAGGTGAAGGCGCTGGGCAAGCACCTCGGCTACCGGTTCGGGCGCGACCTGACGGTGCACGTCCACCTGGGCCAGTTCGGAGACTTTTGGGAGGGCGCACAGCCCATGCCCGAGCCGAAAGGGGCGTTGCGCTTCAGGATGTGGACCAGGGTCGAATGGCTGGAGCTGCGCGGGCCGACCGATTGCCGCATTTTTTCGGACGAGGAGTGGGCGGCGCTGGAGGCAAGGATCGGGCCAGACCCACTTCGGGACGGCGCGGACCCCCAATCCGCATTTGCCCTGATCGGAAATCGAAAAACGCCGATAGGGGTCTTACTGATGGACCAGTCGGTCGTGAGCGGGATCGGCAACATCTACCGGGCAGAGCTGCTGTTCCGGGCGCGCATCTGCCCCGACCGGCCTGGACGCGAGGTGAGCGCGGCCGAGCTGAGGGCTTTATGGAAGGATACTGTCACGCTGATGCGCGACGGCATGGAAGACCGGCGCATGGTGACGACCCGGCCCGAGCACCGACCGCATCCG
The DNA here is from genome assembly GCA_964235795.1 of uncultured Acidobacteriaceae bacterium. Classification (GTDB taxonomy): domain Bacteria; phylum Acidobacteriota; class Terriglobia; order Terriglobales; family Acidobacteriaceae; genus EB88. The sequence goes on from CAXSBW010000003.1 coordinate 29,063, forward strand.
CGCGGGGTTGCGTTGAAGGAAGAAGTGCACTATGTGTACCGGCGGCAGGGGAAGCCTTGCCGAGTGTGTGAGACCGGGATTGAAAGCAGGACCATGGCAGGCCGTACCGTGTACTGGTGCCCCGTTTGCCAGAAAGACTAGGGACCGATGGCAACGATGCCGCAGCAAAAGGACTACTACGGCGCCCTGGGCGTAAAAAAAGCCGCGACGCCGGACGAAATCCGCAAGGCGTTCCGCAAGCTCGCGCGCAAGTACCACCCGGATGTGAACCCGAACGACAAAAAAGCCGAGGAAAAGTTCAAGGAAATCTCCGAAGCGAACGACATCCTGAGCGACGAAAAGAAGCGAAAGGTCTACGACCAGCTCGGGTTCTACTCGGACGGGATCGACCCGGCGCAGGCCGAGGCTGCGGCGCGGGGCGGCTACGGGCCGGCTTATGGAACCGGCGCGGGTGCCGGACGGCAGGGAGTGCCGTTCGACTTTGGCGGCTTTGATTTCTCAAACTTTGAGGGGGGACCGGCCCGCCGCGGTACCGCAGGCACCGCAGGCAGGGAAGCTGCGGGCGGCGGCTGGCGCGATATCTTCTCCGGGATGTTTTCTGGCGGCGGGCGGCAAAGCGAGCCCGAGCCGGGCACGGATCTTGAGTACCAGGTGGCCGTTGATTTCTGGGCGGCCATCCGCGGCGGCACCATGCGTCTTGAAGTGAACCGCCTGGAAGTGTGCCCAACCTGCAAAGGCCGCGCGCATGCGGGCAGCGCGCACACTTGCCCGGAGTGCGCGGGCTCGGGCCAGGTCACGCAGATGCACGGCCAGATGAAGTTCAACGTGCAGTGCAAAACCTGCGGCGGCACGGGCAAGGTTGAAAACGACTGCGGAACCTGCCATGGTGAGGGCCGTGTGCGCCGAGCGGAAACGGTTGAGTTCCGGATCAAGCCGGGCACGCGCGACGGGCAGCGGATTCGGCTGGGCGGCAAAGGCAACGCGGGCACCGGCGGCGCGCCGGCCGGCGATCTGTACCTGATCATGAAGGTAGGGCTCAACCCGGTCTTCACGCGGGCCGGCGACGATATTACGCTCCGGGTGCCGGTCACGATGACGGAAGCGGCGCTGGGCGGCAAGATCGAGGTGCCGACCATCGATGGGCGAACCCAGCTGAGGATTCCTCCAGGTACGCAGGGTGGCCAAAAGCTGCGAATGCGGGAGCGCGGGGTTGCGTCGGCAGCTGTTGAGGGCAAGCGTGGCGACCAGATTGTGACCATCGAGATCGTGATTCCACAGCTGCGGGACGAGCGATCCAAGGAGATTCTGCGGGAACTCGCGAAACTGAACCCGGACGACCCGCGGCAGGGGATCTGGGAGAAGGTCGAAGGCTAAAACCGCCTGCGCGGCCGGCGGCCACTTCGTGGCAAGTCTTTGTTTTTCTTGGTATCGCACCCGATGGTCGCGGCCAGGAGTTGCCGATGCCGACCATCGGGAGGCCCACGTACACCGAGCACACGCCGCGAAGTGGCCGCCGGCCGCGCAGGCGGTCTTATAGTATCTGTGGAGAAAGGAGACCCGAAAATGCCGGCAAAGCGGAAGACCAGGGGCGCGTACATGATCTCGTCCGTGGCTGAAATGTATGAAATTCATCCGCAAACCCTGCGCCTGTACGAGCGCGAGGGTCTCCTCAAGCCTTCGCGCACCGAGGGCAACACCCGGATGTACACGGATGAGGACCTGGAGCGGCTGGAGTTCATTCTGAACCTGGCGCGCGACCTGGGCGTCAATATCTCCGGCATCGCGATTATTCTGCAGATGCGCGAGCGCATGGAGGAGATGAACCGGCAGATGCAGGGCTTTGTAGACTATGTTCGCTCGGAGATGCTGTCCAGGATGCAGGGTGTCACCGCGGCGGAGCCGGGAGCGATTGTGCCCGTGAAGCGCCCAAACATTGTGGCCCCGGCACGCAGCCGGCGCGTGACGCTACCGTAGGCGAGGGCCGTTCCTGTGATGTGGAAGTTGCTGCTGGGCGTGGCTCTTTTTGGATTGCTGACCTCAACCGTGTTTACCGGGATGGTGGTAATCGGGGTGTTCCGATTCTGGCGAAGAGGCCGCCGGGGCCCTTCGTCTGCCTCCAAGTCGTTCGCGCCGCCGGTATCGCTGTTCAAGCCGCTCCACGGGGCCGAGCCGGGGCTCGACGCGCACCTGGCCACGTTTTTCAGGCAGGACTATGCCGGCCCGGTCGAAATTCTTTTCTGTGCACGGCAGCTCGACGACCCGGGCCTGGCGATCGCCCGCGAGGTCTCGACCCGTCACCCCGAGGTGCCGGTCCATTTTCTTGCAGTGCAGGAGCCGACGTTTGTGAACGCGAAGGTCAGCTCGCTGGACCGGATGGGCGCGGTCGCCTCGCACGATCTATTCATCATCAGCGACAGCGATGTGCGGGTGACGCCGGAGTATGTTCGAGAGGTGGTCGCCGACTTTCATGATGCGCGTGTCGGCGCAGTGACCTGCCTGTACCGCGGCAGCGCGGAAAAGGGTTTCTGGGCCAAGCTCGAGGCCGCCGGGATGTCGGTCGAGATGACATCCGGAGTTTTGGCGGCGGACCTGGTGGAAGGCATGCAGTTCCTGCTGGGGCCCACGATGGCGGTGCGACGGGCGGCGGTGGAACGCATGGGCGGCTTTGCCAAGCTCGGGCCGTACTGCTCCGACGATTTCCTGCTGGGCAACTGGGTGGCGGCGCTAGGCTACAAGGTTCGTCTGTCCAGGCATGTGATCGATCACATTGTGCTCAACCTGACGTTTGCAACCAGCATGAAGCACCAGATCCGGTGGATGAAGTCGACGCGGTTTTCGCGGCCGAAAGGCCACTTCGGCACGGGGCTCACCTTTGCCGTGCCCTATGGACTGCTTGCTTTGCTGGCCGCCGTCCCCTCCGCGCACGCTGCTTTCGGGGGCGCGCTGCTGCTGTTCGCCGTTCTCACTCGGTTCGGCCTGGCGCTGCTGGTCGGCCGCGGCGTGGTGCGCGAGCGAGCCCTGCTGCGCACGGCGCTGCTGTTTCCGCTGCGCGACTTGATGGGCTTTGGGTTCTGGCTCCTCAGCTATACCGGCGGCACGATCCTGTGGCGCGGCCACCTGTACCGACTGGGCGAGCAAGGGCGCATGCAGCGAGCGCAGGACGGCGCCAAATCGCAAGGCTGAGGATCAAAACTCGACCGGCTACAAAGGTCGGTTGCTATACAGCGTCCGGTCAGAAAGCTCTTTCAGGTCGTACACGCGATCGCCTGCCAGCAGCGCGCGCACATGCGCATTGAACTCCGCCGGAACACACAGGAATAGTCGCTGACCGCTCGTCCGCGCGCCGGACCACATCCGGAGGAGGTCGCCGTCCTCGAGAAAGATGGGCGGTGCGTCGGGGTAAAACGAGCCCCAGATCATCGAGGAGGATCGGCCGTTGACCAGCAGCGCCTGCCGGTGCGTGTAGAAGATCACCGACGAAGCATTGGACTGGTCGCCGTAGAGGAGGAGCTGATCCCCGGGCCGGGCCGCGGCGTTGATGATGTCGGCCATGGCGCGGGAAGACAGCAGCGGCTCGAAGCGGACCAGTGCGATGTGCGCCGCGACCAGAAACGCAGCCATCGTGAGCGCGATGGACGTGGTTGCTTCAAAGCCGTGGCCGCGTCGCCGCAGATGAAGCGCGAGCAGCGACCCGGCCGGCAGAACGATCATCGCGATCACGGCCGGCAAACGCAGCGCGGCAAAGGACGGCCCGGTGAGATCAAAGAAGTGCGACATGGACAGCGAGTAGTCGCCCACCCCGCGATGCGCCAGCACCGTGCCGATATCCGGGACAAACGGCAGGTGGCGCGAGCTCCACAGGCCAAAGCCGAGGGCCACCGCAGACAGAACGCCGATCGCGGCAAAACAGGCGTGGGCCGCGGTCAGCCAGCGATTCGCGCCGCTCCCGGCCGAGCCTTCCAGCAGCGATAGCGAGCCTGCCGTGAGCACCAGAAGGGGAAAGTACGCGGGCCAGGTGTAGTACTCCTGGTTGGTCGAAAGCGAAAAAAACAGCAGGATGAACGCGCCGTACAGCCCGAGCAGGAGCGTGGTGCGGGCGCGAAAGCATTCCGTGCGAAGCGCGAAGGCTGCGTGAAACGCGGTCGGGTGCTCGCCGAGAAAAGCAGGCGCGTCGGCACGGTCGGGGAACAGGGCCGCGACAAACTGCCGCCGCCGCGACCACAACCGGGCTACGGCGGCAGGAAACAGCAAGCACCATGGGAAGAGCCAGGCCAGGTGTCCGACCCAGAAGACCCAGCCCGGCTGCTTGTTGTAGTCGTGGGGGTAGCGCAGACCCAGGAAGCGCAGCACGTGTTCGTTGATGAAGTAGAAGTACAGAAAGCCGTGGACGTGACCGGCGGACGGCACATTGCCCGCCGGGTGGCCCTGGTCAGGGTTTCGCAGCGCGGCCAGGATGTGCCAGGGCGCGCCGATCGCGAGAAACAGCAGCAGACCGGTCGGCAGCCGGAACTCGCGCCAGCGCCGCCATTCGCCGGTGAGCAGCAGGTACGGCAGCGCCGCCGCCACGAAAAACACGGGCGCGATGAGCCCCTTGGCCAGCAGCGCCACAGCGAGCGCGGCATAGGTGACGTAGAACCGGTTCGGCTTGCGGTCTTCAAGCGCAGTGAGAAAGGCCCAAAGGGCGAGCGCCAGAAAGAAGCAGAACAGCGATTCAGGAATCATGACGCGGGTGAACAGAAAGACACCGACCGTGGTCAGCATGGCGAGCGCTGCATAAAACGCCGCCCGGTCGTTAAAGGCCCGGCGAGCCCAGACCCAGGCCAGGATGGCATTGGCCAGCACGGCGAACGCCATGGGCAGGTGCGTTGCAAAGACGTTGAAGCCGAACAGCCGGTAGTCGAGGGCCACCAGCCAGTACGGCAGCGCCGGCTTTTCAAGGTACCGGATGCCATTGACATACAGCGTGACCCAGTCGCCGCTCCGTGCCATATGCTGCGCGGCGTTCGCATGGGTGGCGTCGGCGTCGTCGAGCAGCGAAGGGGAAAACAGCGCGGCGAAATGAACGGCAAAAAACAGCAGCAGAAGCAGGGTCCATGCTTTGCGGGGCGAGCCGAGCAGCCCGGAATCGGCGGCGGCAGTGGGCTGAGGCGCGGAGGTGGTCGACAAGGCTGGCGGTCCGGGGTCGAAAAACGGATGGCGGGCTTTCACCCGTAGGACAGAATAGCAGCTTGTTTTTAGCCGGTCGGGAGCTACGGCTTTGTTTTGCCGGGTGTGGACTTGAGCGCCCGCCGCCGGGTGACCTTGGTCGCGGTGCCATACACCCCACGCAGGATGCGCGGATCGACCAGCCAGTGCAGGATGCCGGGCCGGCGCGTCAGGTCGACGCGGGCGATCGCGCCCTTGCGCAGACGAATGGCAGCCCTGCCCGGCGAAGCGCTGCCATTCATGATGAGGGCAGCCAGAAAAAGCGGCAGATTGGGGTTGTGACCCACCAGCAGCACATTTTCGTGGCCCTGGAGTTCGTTTACAAAGGCTTGAAAGGCGGCGATGGAGGCTTCAGGCCGAAGCGCGTCAGTCAGCTCCACCTTGCCGTCGAAGCCGACCTCGGTGCCGACCAGTGAAGCGGTTTGAAGCGCCCGTTTAAGGGGGCTTGAGGCGACATGGTCAAACTGCACCTTGAGCGCATTGAGATAGCTGCCGATCAGCAGGCACTGCCCTTTGCCTTCCTTGTCGATAGGTCGTTTTACATCGATCAGGGGATTGGCGCGGCGTGTACCGGCGCTGCTGTGGCGCAGGACGTAGATGTTCATGGACGAACGAAATCCTTTGTAAACGCGCCGGAAACAAGGCACGTTTACAGGATTGTAACAATTCACCCGGACAGAAGATACCCTGCGAGCGCGATCAAGCGGCCTGTTTGGCAAAGACCGGCGCGGGCCCACCAGGCACGCTGGGTACCGGGAAGCCTGGGTCCAGACCTGGAAAGCCGGTGCCGGGCATGGTTGGGTCCGGGTCGGACGCGGGCTCCGGATTGAAGTCCGGCTCCCCACCGGGCACAGTCGGGTCCAGTGGACCCGGGTCGATCCCGGGAATGGTGTCCATCGTAAAGCGCGAAAACAGCGGGATGGGGTGAACCGAAATGAATGCCATGCGTATGGGATGCGTGACCTGCGTCCGGCAGGTGCTCCTGCGGCTGCACCGCCCTGGCACTTCTTTTCGGCCGGCGGCCGTTGTGCGCCGGGTGAACAGCACGAGCGGTCTTGCCGGCGCGTACTCCCAAGGTACCCTTCCGGCCAAGCCGGGCTCCCACCAGTGGCGGAATCGCCTGCCCTGAGGGAAGCGCTTCTCATGGGGAGCGCAAAAGCCCTCGTTTAGGATGAAGAAAGCCGTACCCGGTCTTTCGGCTGCCATCAGAGGCAGTGGTGAGCCGGCAGGCGTTGCACCCATACAGATTCGCTCGCAATGTCGCACCCTCGGCGGCATTGCGTAGTTCGAGGCATACATAGCGTCGATGGAACAACAGCCGCCCGCCCCACCGCCCGCCGCCGACTCCCGAAACACCGTGGAACCGCAAACTTACGTCCCTGGCAGCCCCGGCGAAAGCCCGGCGCGGCCCCGCAAGCGCCGTCGCTGGATCTGGCTGGTTCTGCTGGCGGTGTTTGCAATTGCATTTTTTCTGATCCTGCGGCACAAGCCCGCCGGCGGAGGGCAGGCCCAGGCGCGCCATCGCTCGAATGGGCCCGTCACGCTGAATGCAGCGACCGCGCACACCGGCGACATGGCTGTGAAGCTGCTCGCGATCGGCACCGTTACCCCGACCTTTACCGCGTCGATCACCAGCCAGGTGACCGGGCGTATTGTTGCCGTGCATTACCGCGAAGGGCAGACCGTTCGCAAAGGAGCCCCGCTGATCGATATTGATCCGCGGCCCTACCAGGCGACGCTTGATACAGCTCTTGGAACACTGCAGCGCGACCAGGGCGTGCTGGGCCAGGCGCAGATGGACCTCGCGCGCTACCAGGCGGCGTGGGCCCGCAACGCCATTGCCAAGCAACAGCTCGACGACCAGGTAAAGATCGTGGACCAGGACCAGGGGCTGGTGCAGTCGGACCGGGGCGCCGTCGAAGCCGACCAGGTGAATCTCGCCTTTTGCCACATCACTTCGCCCATTTCCGGACGAGCCGGCCTGCGCCTGGTCGACCCCGGCAACGTGGTACAGGCCAACGGCACGACAGCCCTGGTCGTGGTCACGCAGGTGGAGCCCATCACGGTCGTCTTTACGATTTCAGAGGACAGCCTGCCGCAGGTGCAGGCCGCCATGCGCAAGCGCAGGCTGACTGTCGGCGCGTACGACCGCACGCAGCAGACCTTGTTGGGTGACGGCACGCTGATCACGACCGACAACCAGATCGATACAACCACCGGCACGCTGAAGCTGCGGGCCGCGTTTGCCAACAAGACCGGGGCGCTGTTCCCCAACCAGTTCGTGAACACCGAGCTGCTGGTCGATGTGCTGCACGGGCAGGTGCTGATTCCGAACTCGGCGATCCAGCGCAACGGCACGCAGGCGTTTGTGTACCTGCTGCGGAATGGCGCGGCCGCTATCACCAACATCAAGATCGTCGCGCAGGACCAGGCGAACTCCGCCGTGACCGGTGTGCAGAACGGCGACATGGTTGCGAACAGCTCGTTTGAAAAGCTGCAGGACAAGAGCAAGGTTCGTGTTGTGCAGCAAAAGCTGGCCGTCACCGACAGCGCGGACGGAGCCCCGTGAGCCTTTCGCGCCCGTTTATCCTGCGCCCGGTCGCGACCTCGCTGCTGATGGCCGCGATCCTGCTCGTCGGGATCGTGTCGTACTTTCAGCTGCCGGTGTCGGCGTTGCCGCAGGTCGATTACCCGACGATCCAGGTCGTGACGTTCTACCCCGGCGCCGCGCCCGACGTGACCTCGACCACGGTGACGGCGCCGCTCGAGCGGCAGTTCGGGCAGATGCAGGGCCTGAGCCAGATGACCTCGACCTCCGCCGGCGGTGTGTCGGTGGTGGTGCTGCAGTTCGCGCTGACGCTTGACATCGACGTGGCCGAGCAGGAAGTGCAGTCGGCGATCAACGCGTCGCAAAGCCTGCTGCCTTCGGACCTGCCGGTGCCGCCGACCTATTCCAAAACAAACCCCGCCGACGCGCCTGTCATCACGATGGCCATCACGTCAAAGACCCTGCCGCTGTCGCAGGTCGAGGACCTGATCGATACGCGCATGGCCCCGAAGATTTCACAGCTTTCGGGCGTGGGCCTGGTTTCCATCACCGGCGGGCAAAAACCGGCGGTGCGCATCCAGGTCAACCCGACGCAGCTGGCGTCCTACGGGCTGAACCTGGAAGACGTGCGCACGGCGCTGACCCAGACCAGCGTGAACTCGGCCAAGGGCTCGTTTGACGGCGCGACGCAGGACTGGCAGATCGACGCGAACGATCAGTTGCAGAACGGCGGCGAATACAAGGGCGTTGTGGTGGCCTATCGCAACGGCGCGCCCGTCTACCTCCACGACGTCGCCAACGTCGTGGACGGGGTTGAAAACGCGAGCCTGGCGGCGTGGATGAATACCACGCCCGCGGTGATCCTGAACGTGCAGCGGCAGCCGGGCGCGAATACCATCTCCGTCGTGAAAGACATCAAGGCCCTGCTGCCGCAGTTGCAGGCGACGCTACCGGCCTCCCTCAAGATCACGACGCTGACCGATCTGACGACCAGCATTCAGGCTTCGGTCGACGACGTGGAGTTTGAGCTGCTGCTGACCATTGCGCTGGTCGTGATGGTGATCTTTGTCTTCCTGCGCTCTCTGCCGGCCACGATCATTCCCAGCGTGGCGGTGCCGCTGTCGCTCGTCGGTACCTTCGGTGCCATGTACGCGCTCGGCTACTCGCTCGACAACCTGTCGCTGATGGCGCTGACCATCTCGACCGGCTTTGTCGTCGACGACGCGATCGTGATGATTGAAAACATATCGCGGTACCTGGAAGAGGGCGAACCGCCCATGCAGGCCGCGCTCAAGGGCGCGGGGCAGATCGGCTTCACGATTCTGTCACTCACCATCTCGTTGATTGCCGTGTTGATCCCGCTCCTGTTCATGGGCGACGTGGTCGGGCGCCTGTTCCGCGAGTTCGCCGTCACGCTCGCGGTCACGATCATTATCTCGGCCGTGGTTTCGCTCACGCTCACGCCCATGATGTGCGCGCGCATTCTGCGGCACCGGCCGCAGGCGCAGCAGGGCCGCCTGTATCGCGTGTCCGAGCGCGCGTTTGAAAATATGATCGCGTTTTACGGGCGCACGCTGCGCTTTGTGCTGCGCTTTCAGCCGGTCGCACTGTTGGTCGCCGTCGCGACTCTCGCGCTGACCGTGTTTCTTTACATCATCATCCCCAAAGGTTTCTTCCCCGTGCAGGACACCGGCGTCATCCAGGGCATTTCGCAGGCCTCGCAGACCATTTCCTTCCCGGCGATGGCGACCAAGCAGCAGCAGCTGGCGCGCGTCATCCTGGCTGACCCCGCAGTGGAAAGCCTCAGCTCGTTTATCGGCACCGACGGCACCAACACGACGCTGAACAGCGGCCGGTTCTCGATCAATCTCAAGCCTTTCTCCCAACGCAGCATCTCTGCCGCCGATGTCATCCGCCGCCTGCAAACCAGGCTCGTCCAGGTCGACGGCATAGAGCTGTACATGCAGCCGGTGCAGAACATCACGGTCGACGACCGCGTGACGCGAACCGAGTACCAGTACACGCTTGAAGACCCGAGCCAGACCGAGCTGAACCTGTGGACCAACAAATTTGTCGACCGGCTCAAGCAGATTCCCGACCTGGAGGATGTGGCCACGGACCAGCAGACAGGCGGTCTCGCTGCCTCGATCCATATCGATCGCGTGACCGCCTCGCGGCTCGGCATCGCGCCGACCACGGTCGACAACACACTCTACGACGCTTTCGGACAGCGCCAGATTTCGACTCTCTACACGCAGCTCAACCAGTACCACGTGATTCTTGAAACCCAGCCGGAGTTTCAGCGCAATCCGAACAAGCTCAACGATATCTACCTGCAGGCCGGCTCGTCCTCAGGCGTCGCGGGCGCGGGAGCGACCCAGTCGTTTGCATCCTCAAGCTCGTCCTCCGCGGGTTCGGCGGCCACTACAACCTCCGTGATGTACACCCCGGGCTCGGGCGCGCTCGCCGCACCGGCCAATGCGCTTTCCACCACCGGCACCGGCACCACCGCGACGACAGCAAGCAACACCAACACCACCGCGACCACGGCCTCGCAGAACCAAATCCCGCTGAGTGCTTTTTCGACGATCACGCCGACCAGCGAAGCCTTGTCGATCGAGCACCAGGGCCAGTTTCCGGCTGCCACCGTGTCATTCAACCTGGGGCCCAAAGCAGCGCTGGGTGACGCCATCAACGAGGTCGACAAGGCCGTGCAGGAGCTGCATTTCCCGGCCAGCATCCAGGCCGACTTTCAGGGCACGGCGGCTTCGTTCCGCAACTCGCTTTCCAATGAAGGCCTGCTGATTCTCGCGGCGCTGATCGTCGTCTATATCGTGCTCGGCGTGTTGTACGAAAGCTTTATTCACCCCATCACGATCCTGTCCACGCTGCCTTCGGCCGGCGTCGGCGCGCTGCTCGCGCTCATGCTCTTCGGCCAGAGCCTGTCGGTGGTCGCGATCATCGGCATCATCCTGCTGATCGGCATTGTCAAAAAGAACGGCATCATGATCGTCGACTTCGCGCTCGAGGCCGAACGGCTCCACGGCAAAAGTTCGACCGAGGCCATCTACGAGGCCAGCCTGCTGCGATTTCGTCCCATCATGATGACGACGATGGCGGCCTTGCTCGGCGGCCTGCCGCTCGCGTTCGGCAGCGGTTCCGGCTCGGAGCTGCGCCGTCCGCTCGGCATCGTCATGGTCGGCGGCCTGCTGGTGTCGCAGGTGCTTACGCTGTACACGACGCCCGTGATCTACATCTTCTTCGACAACCTGGCGCAGCGGTTCGGACGCAAGCCCGCCCAGCCGAGCACCGGCAATGAGCCGCAGAACAGCTCGCCGGCACCGCAGGTCGCAGGCCGGGCATGAGCCTTTCACGGCCTTTCATCGACCGTCCGGTCGCGACCACGCTGCTGACCATCGCGATTGCGATCGCCGGCATCATGGGCTACCTGGTGCTGCCCGTCGCGCCCTTGCCGCAGGTCGACTTTCCCACGATCAACGTGTCGGCGTCGCTGCCCGGCGCCAGCGCCGAGATCATGGCATCCTCGGTCGCGACCCCGCTTGAGCGCCAGTTTTCCCACATCGCCGCCGTCACCGAGATGACCTCGTCAAGCTCGCTCGGCTCCACCAACATCACGCTCCAGTTCGACCTGAACCGCAACATCGACGGCGCGGCGCGCGACGTGGAAGCGGCCATCAATGCTTCGCGCACGTACCTGCCCGCGAACCTGCCCGGCAACCCGACCTATCGCAAAGTGAACCCGGCCGACGCGCCCATCATGATCCTGGGGCTTACTTCCACCAAGTACGACACGGCCAAGCTGTACGACATTGCATCCACGATCATGCAGCAGCGCCTGTCGCAGATCGAGGGCGTGGGCCTGGTCAGCGTCGGCGGCGGCGCGCTGCCTTCCGTGCGGGTCGAAGCCAACCCCATGCAGCTGGAGGAGTACGGACTGACGCTTGCGAATCTGCAATCGACACTGTCGGCGCAGAACACCGACGTGGCGCGCGGCCAGCTGCAGGATGGCGACACCCGCGTCGACATCGTCACCAACGGGCAGATCTCGCGCGCAGCCGACTACCGACCGCTGATCGTGGGTTATCACAACGGCGCCGCCGTGCGCCTCCAGGATGTCGCGGATGTGCTGGACTCGACGCAGAACGTGCGTGCGGCCGGGTATCTCAACAACATCAAGTCCGTCACCGTCATCATTACGCGGCAGCCCGGCGCCAACATTATTGAAACGAACCGGCGCATCCGCGATGCGCTGCCATCGCTCCAGGCCTCCATTCCGCAGGGGATCGACGCGACGATCGTGCTCGATCGCACGACCACCATACGCGCGTCCGTGTCGAACGTTGAGGAAACACTGGTCTTCTCGATCGTGCTGGTCATCGGCGTCGTGTTTGTGTTTCTGCGCAATCCGCGTGCCACGCTCATCCCCGCGGTGGCTGTGCCTGTTTCGCTCATCGGCACCTTTGCCGTCATGTACCTGTGCGGCTACTCGCTCGACAACCTGTCGCTGATGGCGCTCACCATCGCGACCGGCTTCGTGGTCGACGACGCGATTGTCGTCATGGAGAACATCTCGCGCTTTCTTGAGCAGGGCTACACGCCGCGCGAAGCCGCGCTCAAGGGCGCGAGCGAGATCGGCTACACCGTGTTCACGATCTCCATCTCGTTGATCGCGGTGTTTATTCCCATCCTGCTGATGGGCGGCATCGTGGGACGCCTGTTTCGCGAGTTCGCCGTGGTGCTGTCGACGGCCATTCTGGTGTCGATGGTGGTTTCGCTGACCACCACGCCGACCATGTGCGCGTACCTGCTGAAACACAGCCCGAAAGAGGAGCGGCACAACTGGCTGTACCGCACCAGCGAGCGCGGGTTTGACTTCGTTCTGAAAATTTATCGCGTGTCGCTCTTGTGGGTACTCGACAACCCCGGTATCACGATCGTGGTGCTGTTGCTCACCATCGCGATGAACGCGCTGTTGTTTGTGCGGGTGCCGAAAGGCTTTTTCCCGGAGCAGGATACCGGCATCGTTTTCGGAGGTTTGCAGGGGCCCTACAACGCATCGTTCAACCTGATGAACAAATCCGTGCAGCAGATCGTCAAGGTCATCAAGGCGGACCCGGGCGTGGCCAACGTGAACGCGTACACGGGCGGCAATGGCGGCACCAACGGCGGCTTTGTGTTTATCGCGCTCAAGCCGCTCGGCAAGGGGCCCGGCCAGCGGACAGAAACCGCTCAGCAGATCATCGCGCGACTGCGGCCCAGGTTCGACCACATGCCCGTGGCGTCGGTGTTTCTGCAGGCGGCGCAGGACATCCGCATCGGCGGCCGCGGCGGCAATGCACTGTACCAGTACACGATTGTGGCCGACAGCCTGCCGCTGCTGAATCACTGGAGCCCGATCCTGCTGGCGAATATGAAAAAGCTGCCGGAGCTGGCCGACGTGAACTCGGACGCCGAGGAGGGCGGCTTTTCAGCTTACGTGTACTACGACCGCAGCACCGCCGCGCGGCTCGGGCTGACGCCGCAGACCATCGACCAGGGCTTGTACTCGGCCTTCGGGCAGTCGCAGGTTTCGCTGATTCACACACAGCTCAACCAGTATTACGTCGTGCTGGAGGTCGCGCCGAAGTACTGGCAGTCGCCGGCAGGGCTCAACACGCTCTACTTCCACACCGCTGAAAGCCATGGGCCGGTCCCGCTTAGTGCATTCTCGAAGACGCAGATCAAAACGCAGTCGCTTACGCTCAACCACACCGGGCTTTTTCCTTCCACGACCATCTCGTTCAATCTCGCGCCCAACCAGTCACTGTCGACCGCGCAGGCCGCGATCCAGGAGATGCAGGACCGGCTCGGCACGCCGGCGACCGTACGCGGCTCGTCCTCCGGCACCTTGCAGGCGTTTCAGCAGTCGCTCAAGTCCGAGCCGTACCTGATCGTCACGGCGCTGCTGGTCGTCTACATCGTGCTGGGCGTTTTGTATGAAAGCCTGGTGCACCCCATCACGATTATTTCGACGTTGCCTTCGGCCAGTGTCGGCGCGCTGATCGCGCTCGAGCTCACCAACACCGACCTGAGCGTGATTGCGATCATCGGCATCGTGCTCTTGATCGGTATCGTCAAAAAGAACGCCATCATGATGATCGATTTCGCCCTGATGGCCGAACGCGAGCACGGCCTTACCACCGAAGCCGCGATCTTCGAGGCCTGCATGCTGCGCTTTCGCCCCATCACGATGACCACCATGGCGGCCCTGTTCGGTGCGTTGCCGCTCGCCTTCGGCACCGGCACCGGTTCCGAGCTGCGCCGTCCCCTCGGCATCTCGATTGTCGGCGGCCTGCTGGTGTCGCAGCTGCTGACGCTCTACACCACGCCCGTCATCTATCTTTATCTCGACCGCATCCGCCTGCGTGTGCTGCGCCGGGGCAACCGGCCGGCCCTGGCCGAGGCAGGCCGCGCCCAGTGAGGAACCGCATGAACAGGCAACGCACTCTCGCTTTCGGGCTGGCTGTCACCACGCTCGGGCTCGCCGGCTGCACGGTCGGCCCCAGGTATCACCCGCCGGCGGCGATCGCGCCCACGGCCACCGGCTACCCGAGTGCCGCGGCCGCGAATGGCGCCGGCGTGGCCGACGACGGCAGCACCTGGAAGGCCGCCGCGCCGAACGACGCCATGCTGCGCGGCCAATGGTGGCAGGTCTTCCATGACCCGGAGCTCGACGGCCTGGAAGCACAGCTCGATATCAACAACCAGAACATCAAGCAGGCCTTTCAGCAATTCATGGCGGCGCGCGCGCTCATCCGCGAAGCACGGTCGCAGCTGTTTCCCACCGTTTCAGTCGGGCCGTCGTTCAATCGCTCGCGCGCTTCGGGCAATCTGACCAACCTGACCGGCACCACAGGCACGACCGGCACCGGCGGGGGCACGACCGGGACCGGCGGCGGGACCACCGGGTCCGGCGGCGTCAGCACCTCCGGCACCACCAGCGCCGGCCGCCAAAGCACCCTGTGGACCGCGCCGCTCGATATCTCCTGGGAGCCCGATCTGTGGGGACGCATCCGCAACACCATCCGCGAAAACGAGTACGCCGCGCAGGTGAGTGCGGCCGACCTTGAAAACGAGCGGCTGACCGAGCAGGCTGCGCTGGCCGAGGCCTTTTTCGAGCTGCGCGGCGAGGACGCGCTGCAGGCCGTCCTGAACGGCCTGGTGCAGGCCGATCGCGACTCGCTCAAGCTGGCGCAGGCGCAGTACGAAACCGGCATCACCGACCAGCAGGCCGTGGTGCAGGCCCAGACCACGCTTCAGAGTGCAGAGGCCGAGGCGATCGCCGTCGCCGGGCCGCGCGCAACCTATGAGCATGCCATCGCGACGCTGATCGGCAAGCCGGCGACCGACTTTCATCTCGCCGCGCGCGCCGGCACCATGGCTCCGCCGCCCATTCCGACCGGGGTGCCCTCGCAGCTGATCGAGCGCCGGCCCGACGTCGCCGCGGCCGAGCGCACCATGGCCCAGGCGAATGCGCTGATCGGCGTCGAAACCGCGGCCTATTTTCCGACGTTGACGCTGACGGCGAATGGCGGCTTTGAAAGCTCGACGTTCAAACACTGGTTCGATTGGCCGAGCCGCTTCTGGTCGGCCGGGCCGGCGTTCTCTGAAACGGTCTACGACGCCGGACTGCGGCGCTCGACGATTCACCAGTACATCGCGCTCTACAACGCCGATGTGGCCGCCTACCAGCAAACGGTGCTGACGGCCTTTCAGCAGGTCGAGGACTCGCTGGCCGAGGTCCGCATCCAGTCGCAGGAGATCGCGAAGCAGCGGCAGGCGGTGGAGTCGGCGCAGAAGTACCTGGACCTGGCGCTGGATCGCTTTCGCACGGGACTGGACCCTTACCTGAATGTGATCACCGCGCAGAACACGCTGCTCAACGACCAGCAATCGCTTTACACGACGCAGATCACGGAGATGACGGCCGCAGTGCAGCTGGTACAGGCGCTCGGCGGCGGCTGGGATGCAGCGGAGCTGCCGACGCCGAAACAGGTGTACGCCAGGCCATCGGGCACGGACTATACAAAGGTGCGCTAGGAGTTGGCGGATTGCGGCCCAGGCGAGCGACGACACCTTCTCAACTCATGGAAACCAGTAATTGCCACGAGTGGCCGCCGCCGCGCAGGCGGTTTTATACAAACAAAAAGGCACCTCGTGAGAGGTGCCTTTGCAAGCGACGACCGCTACGGCAGGTAGTAGCGAATGTTGGTTTCAAAGATATTGTTGTTGGCCTTGGGCGAGGTGCCGGTCGAGCCGGACCAGAGCGCGCGCTCCAGCCAGGAGTACTGGAAGCCCTGGCGAAAGCGACCCATCGGCCCCTTGTAGAAGTAGTAGTCGTAGCCGAGCGTGCCTTCCACAATGCTCTTGTTGTTGCCGTTGCAGGTGCCCACGTTGCCCGGCAGGAAGCCGACCGGTGCCGGAGGATAGACGCCTGCCGTGGTGCCGGGAGTGCCCTGCGTACCGCAGCCCGTGTTGTTGGCCCTTGTCAATCCATAACCTTCCTGGCCATTGCCGTAGGCGAAGTAGCGGCGACTGGACTCTTCAAAGCCGGCATCCGCGTAGATGTCGAGCCGGGGCGTGGCATGGAGAAACACCTCGCCCAGCGCGGCGGAGTTGTGCAGAATGGCCAGCTGTCCATTGGACCGGATGGTCGCGTCAGGCATCTGCGCCGAGGCATAGCGGCCTGTGCCGTCGCCGTACAGGCCGTGAAGCGCGACCTCCACCTTTTTGTTCAGGGCCAGGCCGCGGAAGCCGCCGCCGACGCCGCCGGTAAAGGCGGAGTTGTTGTAAGCGCCGGTTGCGCCGGTCGCCCCGGCCGTGGTCACACCGGTTCCCAGGTTCGGGCCAGGGTACACGCGGCTGCGGAACGAGCGGCCGATGCCGAACAGCTCAAAGTGGCCGAACCTGTTCTGGTAGGCAAGCTTCGCAATCACATCCGGAGCCAGGTTGTAGCTGTACGTCGCGGTCGGGTTGTAAAGCCCGCCACCCGTGCCTACGGTGCCCAGAACATAGTTCGTGGGGCAGGGAACAGCTGT
>CAXSBW010000003.1:46013-50439 GCA_964235795.1 uncultured Acidobacteriaceae bacterium
GTGCTCGAGCAGGTCGGTGTCAGCGTCTGTGCCTGTTCCACGGAGAAGCCGAGCGCCAGGTTCGAGCCGAACTTCTGCGTGACGCGCAGCCCGGGCTGGCGCGACCACACAAAGCCGACGTTGTACTGCGGGTCGATGGTGTCGGGCAACACTTCGCTCTTGTTATCGAGCAGGTTGCGGGTTTCCGTTGCCAGGGTCCACTGCTGGCCGCCCGTGATCGTCAGGCCGCTTTTAAACGCGGCCTGCGCCCACAGCTGCCGCTCCCGCATGACGTAGCTGTTGGACTGGTTGTTGTTGGACGTGATGCCCGTGCCCAGCCAGTCGGTCTCGTAGTAGGCCTGCAGGTTGGCACTGTTCAGCTTGCCCAGAAAGGTCAACGCGAGGCGCGACTGGCGGCCCGACGCGAAGAACTCGCTCAGGTGCCCGGCGTCGGAGGCGGCAAACGGCGTCGCCAGGAACGGAGTATTGATGTCGGACCCGGTCGCGCGCGTCCGGTCCACGGTCGCGAACTCGATAAACGAGTTTGTAAACGAAAGTCCGATGCCCTTGTAGTGGACAAAATCCGGGGTCTCGATGGCCTTTTTGGTCGTCGTCTGATCGGTCTGGATCGTGGTCGCCAGCGACGCGGTATTGTCCTGCAGATCGGTGACCGAACCCTGCAGCGCGGCGACCGCGGTTGTGTTCTGGGCGTTGATGGACTGCTGCGCGGCGATGGCGTCCTGCGCCTGTTGCGTGGCCTGCTGCACGGCCATCTGGGACTGCTGCTGCACCTGCTGCAACTGCGCGTCGCGCGCTGACAGCTGCTGCTGCAGGCCGTCGATCTGCGTCCGCTGCGTCGCCATGTCACTGCGCAGCGCTTCAATTTGGGACTGCATCGTAGGTCCGGTCGCCTTTTTGACGCGGACGTGGTGCTTGCTGCTTGTCTTGCTGCGTGTTTTGGACGCCGGTGCAGGCGCGTCGGCGGCAAGGGCACTGTGCGCCTGGCCTACGACAGCGGAAGCCAGAACAAGGCTGGCAAGCGCTTTTAAATTCATCTTCATGGGGCCTCTCAAATGGAAGTTCCTGTTCTGAAGTGGTTCGTTCTTGCGTAACTCGCCGGGCTTCTGCCTCGGGGCAGGGCAGTGGATCGCACCCAAACGATTTCATCCTCCCAGAGTTGTGTTACAACTTGGCGAACTTGGGCGGGGTCTTTCGTGGAAAGCACTGCGAAACAAGGACACCCGTGAACCGATTACGGGGAAACCCCGGCACTGACGAGGTTGGCCAGCAGCCGGTAAGCTCCCGGCACTCCCTCGGGCAGCTGCCGGTACAGGGCCAGCGCCACATAGATGTAGCGCCCGCGCCCCAACCGTGCCGCCAGCAGTCCGCCGCCCTGCGGGGCCTGCCCTGGGTCGGCGGTCGCGACGAGCGAGGTCCACTCCGGCGCCCAGCTTGCGGCAAACCCGTGCCCGCGCTCCTCCACCCAGCCTTGGAAGTCCGCCGCGGTGATGCGGTTGGGAGTGGTCAGCAGCGGGTTTGCCGGGGCAGGCAGCGATACGGTCGAGCGTTCATCGACCACCCGCGCCGGCACGGAGCCGAGCCGAAGCGCGAACGGCACGCCGGGGAAGTCGCCGCTCTGGTACTGCACAATCACCGTGCCGCCCTCGCGAGCGAACCGCTCCAGAGCTCCCTGCGCCTGCGCGAGCGCGGGCGCAGCCGTGTAGGTCCGCACCCCCAGCAGGATCGTTGTGTACCCGTGGAGTTCGCGCGTGAGCAGGTCAGCCGGGGTCAGCAGGTCGACCGGCACCCCCATCGCGGCCAGTGCGGCCGGCACCTCGTCGCCCGTGCCCTCCACGTAGCCCACGCGCACCCCCGGCGCGACCCGCACCTCGACCGGACGCACCCGCAGCGTCGCCGGACGGTGCAGGTTGTAGGGCCGCAGCCCCGGGTAGCCGACGGTGAAAAAGCCGGACGAGTAGCGCCGATCGCCGGCCATGGCGGTCGCCTGCAGGTCGCCCACGCCCTCACCCTCAGGCACGGTCACGGCAAAGTGCTGCGTCGCGCGCTCACCGGGCGCGAGTGTCAGGGCAAACGAGGCCGGCCGTACCTGCCAGCCCGCGGGCGCGGAAAGAGCCAGGGCAGCGCTGGCCGGCGCGGCCTGCTCGTTGGCGACCGAAGCTTCCACCGTCAGCTCATGTTGCCCGGCCGGCAGCACGGCGACCGTTCGCGGCAGCGTTACGGACAGCCCCGGCGTGACCACGAGCGGGTACCGGAGGTTGCCGGGGCCGCGTTCGCGCTCTACCCCTTGCACCACCTGCGACAGGCGAACCGGCACGCCGCCGTAAAGAAAAATTACCGAGCCGAAGACCGGGTAAGGTGCAAAGCTTTGCCCGGCGAGCGCGGGCTCGCTCAGATCGTAAAAAGCCTGCTCGATCGACGCCCGAGTAAAGTAGGGCTCGGTCGGCTCGGCGTTCGCAGGGACGGTCACTCGGAACACTACGTCGCCGGCACCCGCTGTCGCGGCTTCAGAGCCCGGACCGGCAGCCCGCTCCACGGTCCATTGCTCGCTTCTCGGGGTTACGAGTTCGACATGCGCGAGCGACAGCCCAGGGCCCGGCTCCCGGCTCCAGGGCCCCGCGGCAGCCACGCGCAGCCGGGCGGTGAAGCTTTCGCCTGGCGTCACGTGTGTCCGCGAAACGTCAGGGGCCAGCCCGCGCTCGCCGCCGGAAGGCGCCACAAGCGCGTCCAGTTCCAGCCCCAGCGCCTCAGCCAGGGCCGTGTTGCACTGCACCAGCTTGATGCCGAGTTCATGCGCCAGGTCGGCCTTGCTGTCCGCCGTCAGGCCGCTTCGGCCCACTGCGTCAAGCAGCGCCTGCGTTGCCAGGTAAGCCTCGCGCAGAGCGGGGGCGCTCGCCGCCGGGTTCTCCGGCCTGTAGGCAGCCGACGCCGAAGCGACCGCGCGATCCATGCGTTGCAACCCTGCTGTCACAAAGGCGGAGTCCGCCCCCTGCGCCAGCCGGGCCATGCCGGGCAGGGTCGTATCGATATTCGAAAAGAAGCTCTCGCCGGTCCCCACGCGCGAGCCGTAACGGTGATACGGGACCGGGTCAGGCCCGGGCAGGGGCGGGTTGCCGCCGCCGTACTGCGATTTCTGCAAGCCCCAGCCTTCGCGCGCCATCTGGAGATACGACCGCCCCAGTAACGGGTCCCACGCGCCTTCGGGAATCGTGACATCAGGCGCGGGCGGCGCGGCCGAGCGCTCACCCGTCACGTAATTGATAAACGACGGCGGGACCCAGCTGTCGGTCGCGTAGTCATACATCCCTTTTGCCGTGACCGGGGCAAACGGCGTTCGCTCAAAGACCGCCAGCGGCTGCCAGGGCCGCAACCCCGCGGCGATCTGGTCGGGAAACACTGCCGGGTCGCCCGCCAGCTTGAAGGCCTCCTGGGTCAGCTCGCCCGCCACCTGGTGGTGCCCATGGCCATCCGTCACCCCGCCCAGAAAGACGGAAGTGAGCACCAGCGGCCGCTGCTGCCGCACTGCGCGCACCACGTCGCGCAGCACCCGCTCGCGGCCCCACTGCGCAAAGGCTTCCTCCCTGGTTTTTGAGAAACCGTAATCCGCCACCGTGCCCCACAGCTGCTCCGTGCCGGAGTAGCGGTCGGCCAGCAGCAGTTCATTGGTCCGGATCAGCCCGAGCGCGTCATAACTCTCGACCCCCATCGCGTTCTGGCCGCCCTCGCCGCGCGTCAGCGTCAGCAGGGCGGTGCGGATACCCAGGCCGCGCGACTCATAGGCCATCATCCCGCCGTCCTCATCGTCCGGGTGCGCGACGATCATCAGGAGGCTGCCCCAGCCTCGCAGCTTGCGCAGGGTCTGCGGCAGGGCGGCCGCGCCACGATCCTCGGGCAGCGGCGCAGCGTCAACCGCCGGCGCAAAGGTGGTCGCCCACGGAACAGTCTGCGCCGGCGCGGTCATGGAAAGCAGCAGGGAAGCACCCGCGCAAAGGGCCGAACGAAAGGAGCGGGAAAAAGTGGCAGGCACCCCCGAAGTGTACAATTCGCAGCCTGTGCCGCATTCGAACGATCCCGCGCCCGTGAGCCCCCCGGCAGCTTCCGGCCGGAACATTACGCTTGGCAGCGCCACCTCGCTCAACCTGATGAACATGATCGGTGTCGGCCCGTTCATCACATTGCCTCTGGTGGCGCTCGCGCTGGGCCCGGGCGCGTGGGTCGGCTGGCTGCTGGGCGCTTTGCTGGCCGTGTGTGACGGGCTGGTGTGGGCGGAGCTGGCCGCGGCGCTGCCCCGGGCCGGCGGATCCTATGCCTACCTGCGCGAGATTTACAAGGCTTCGGAGGGAGGGCAGCCCTCCCCCGGTCTCCTGCCGGATGTGCCCGACCTCGCGAAACATGGCCAGCTGGCCGGCAGGCCGGCGCTCCAGGGGCC
>CAXSBW010000003.1:50539-57275 GCA_964235795.1 uncultured Acidobacteriaceae bacterium
AGCAGCGCCGTCACAACCTCCGAAAGCAGCTCCGCGACCGGCAGTCTCCCCCTGCCCGCCGCTGCCTCGTCCGCCGTGCAACCCGGCCCGCTTCCCGCCCGGCCGCAACGCCGCGATGCCGGACGGTTTCTGGCATTCCTCTACGCCTGGCAGCTCCTGTTCACGGCACCGCTGTCGGTCGCCTCCGGCGCGCTCGGCCTGGCGCAGTACGCGGCCTTTTTGTTTCCATCGCTGCACCACGGCTACTCCGCGGGACCCCTCAGGGTGCAGGGTACGAGCCTGCTGGCCGCCGCCGTCTGCCTGCTGGCTGTCCTGCTGCTGCTCGGCGGCCTTGCTGCGGCGGTGCGCGCGGCAAGGGTGCTCACGGCCGGCGTTCTGCTCACGCTTCTGTCCGTCATCGTGGCAGGCCTGACTCACCTGCAACGCCACCTGGTGCTGGCGCAGGCGCACTGGCCCCATGGGCCGGGGTTGCTCCAGGCGATCGGAGCCGCGACCCTGATCACCACCTACGACTACTGGGGCTACTACAACGTCTGCTTTCTGGGCGAAGAGGTGCGCGAGCCCGGACGCACAATGCCTCGCGCCATTCTCGGGTCCATCGCGCTCGTGGCGGTGCTGTACCTGCTGATGAACTTTGCCGTTTTGGGGGCGCTGCCCGTCTCCGCCCTGGTCGGCGACGGCGCGCATGCGGTCGCTCCCATGGCTGCCGTGTTGATGAGCCGGGTGCTGCCGGCCGGCGGCGGCCGCGTCGCGGCTGATGCCCTGGCGCTGTTGATCATGTGGACCGCGTTCGCTTCGGTCGTTTCGCTGCTGCTGGGCTACTCGCGCGCGCCATACGCCGCCGCGCGCGAAGGCAACTTTTTTGCCCCGTTCGCCCGCATGGACCCCCGCCGGCAGATGCCTTTAACCGCCCTGCTGACCCTGGGCGCGCTGGCAACGGCGTTCTGCTTTTTCGATCTCCGATCGGTCATCTCCGCGCTGGTCGCGGTCCGCATCGTGCTGCAGTACGGTCTCCAGCAGGTCGGGGTCATCGTTCTGCGCTTCCGTCAGCCTCGCCTTCCCCGTCCGTTTCGTTTGTGGCTCTATCCGTTGCCGCCCTTGCTGGCGTTGCTCGGTTTCGGGTTTCTGCTGTTTGCGCGCAAAGGCGCCGGTCGCGAACTTGCCTTCGCCGCCGCGCTGGGACTTTCAGGCGCACTCCTGTATGGGTGGCGCAGCCGTGACAGAAGCGGCATGGCTCCCGCCGGCCCCGCCTGACACCCCCGCTTCGCTCCCATTGTTCCATTCAGGGCGGACCAGGTTACGGAAGTGTGCCTGGAACCCTGAACAGCGGGCGCTGCAATGCCGATAATCTGCCTAGTTTCGGCAGGTCGCTGGTGTAAAAGGCAAAGCGCGCCTTGGAAAGGGCTTCAAACGGTGGCAGGTATCGGTTTAGGCAGGGGCTTTCAGGCAGCGGGCCTCGCTGCTTTTTTCGGGCTGATGCTGGGTTTCGCGGAGCCGCGTGCCGTTGGGCAGACAGCCGGGGCCATCGCAAACAGCTGGACCGCGGCCGCGACCGGCCATGCCGGCGAAATGGCGGCGGAGCAGGGCGATCCGGTGGATGCCGCGGAAGGAAACCCGGCCGGCCTCGGCACCCTGGACGGACGCGTGCTTGAAGCAGGCGGCCTTGGATCGCTGGCTTCGGGCTCCTTTCGGAACACCATCGACAACCATGGACATCTGGGCGGCACCGCAGGAGCGATACCCTATGGAGCCGTTGCCGCACGCCTGGGAGAAAGCCCCTGGCGAGTCGGACTAGCGGTGACGCCGGACGCCCTGATGCGGGCGAAGTGGCGCTACCTGGACCCGCCCGGTACCGCCGGGGCAAGCTACGGTCTTCAGACAAACCAATCGGAGATCCTCGCGATTCGCAGCTCTGCCGCGCTGGCCTGGTCGCACGGCTTGCCGGACGCCCGGCACTGGTCGCTTGGCGGCACAGTCGGGCTCGTTTACAACACCAACACCCTGCGCGCGCCTTTTATCTTTCAGCAACAGCCGCAGCTGGCTGGACTGAAAGTACTGCTCGACCTCCATACCGCCGGCTTTGGCTGGAACGGCAGCGCCGGGGCCCAGTGGCAGGTGACCCCAGGCCTGCGTTTTGGCGCTGCCTGGAAGAGCAGCACGGCGGTTCAAAGCCACGGGGAGGCCTCCGGCACGGCTTCGGCGCAGTTCACGGCGCTCGGCATCGTCGCCGATCCTGCGTTTCACTATCGCGCCGAGGTCGACAATCGCCTGCCGCAGGTCGCGGCTCTTGCTGCCTCCTGGCAGGTAAAGCGCGTACGGCTGGTCGCCGAAGGGGACTGGACCCACTGGCATGGCGCCTTTGCGAGTCTCCCCGTCAAGTTGAAGGAGGGCACCAACGCCACCATCAATACTGTCGCCGGGTCCCCTGACATCCGGGACGAAGTGCCTCTGAACTGGCGAGACCAGGGAGCCGCGCGGGCGGCACTCGAAGCACCGCTCGGCCGTCGCTGGATGGTTCGCGGCGGGTATGCTTTCCAGTCCGACCCTGTCCCGAGCGCGACGCTGACCCCGGTTACGGCAGCGATTCTTGAACATCTCGTCGCGGTCGGTGCCGGCTGGCGGTCCGGCGCCTGGACGACCGATCTGGCGTACTCGGCGCAGCTGCCCGCCTCGGGCTCCGTCGGGGTCAGCAGCCTGCGCGCGGGTGAGTACACCGGCAGTCGCGTTTCCGTTTCCATCCAGTCGATCACCGCCACGCTCCGGCGCAGCTTTTAAGTGCGACGGCAAACAGGAGAAGGCAGGAATGCGAAAATGATGAGGTGAGCGAAGCCGTTTCAACCCTCCCGTATATCGACCTCCAGGCGCAGTACCGCGATCTGAAAGTCTCCATCGATGCCCGGATCCATGCCGTGCTCGACCACGGTCAGTACATCCTGGGGCCGGAGGTGTCTGAACTCGAGGAACGGCTGGCCGCCCGCGTGGGCGTCCGGCACTGCATCTCCTGCGGCAGCGGTACCGATGCCTTGCTGCTTGCGCTGATGTCAATCGGCATCGGCCCGGGCGACGAGGTCATCACCTCGCCATTCACCTTTTTCGCGACCGGCGAGATGATCGCCCTGCTGGGCGCGACGCCCGTCATGGTCGACATCGAGTCTGAAACCTGGAACATCAACCCCGGGCTGATCGAAGCCGCCATCACGCTCAAAACCCGCGCCATCATGCCCGTATCACTCTACGGCCAGCCGGCGGAAATGGACGAGATCAACGCGATAGCCGCCCGGCATAACCTGCCCGTCATCGAGGATGCCGCGCAAAGCTTCGGCTCGGTCTACAAGGGGCGGCACTCGTGCGGGCTCAGCACGGTGGGCTGTACCAGCTTTTTCCCATCCAAGCCCCTGGGCTGCTACGGCGACGGCGGTGCCTGCTTCACCGATGACGACGAGCTCGCGCTCGGGATGCGACAGCTGCGCAATCACGGTCAGCAGGCCCGCTACCAGCACGCCTCGATCGGCATCAACGGGCGGCTCGACACCATCCAGGCCGCGGTGCTGCTGGCCAAGCTCGACGTCTTTGATCGCGAGCTGATCGCGCGCGGGGAAACGGCGAACGCCTACAACGGCGCACTGCTGGCACTCGAGAAGAAAGGCAAACTGCGTCTGCCCACCCTTCGACCAGGCCGCACCAGCGCCTGGGCCCAGTACACGGTGGAGATCGAGGGACGCGAGACTGTCGCGAAAGCGCTGGCCGGCTTCGGCGTGCCGACTGCCGTGCACTACCCCGTGCCCATGCATCGCCAGCCTGTGTTCTCGGTCGGCCGTTTCCCCTCGCGCAGCGGGCCTTTGCCCTGTGCCGAGCATGCCTCGCAGCACGTGCTGAGCCTGCCGCTGCACCCGTACCTGGGCCGCGCCGACCTCCTCCGCATCACCCGCGCGGTCGAAGACGCGCTTGCCTAGCGCGCGTCCGTCCGCTTCTTGAAATCCTGAAGTCAGCAGCGACCCTGTGACCCACTGGAATTCATTTGCATACCTTGGGACCGGCCTCCTCGCTTCACCCGTCGTGGTTTTCCCAACCGGCGGCTCGGCCTTCTGTGCCTGGGCAGGGAGCCGTAGGACAGCCTGCGCGGCTGCCTTTCGAGAAAAAGCCGGCCCCCGCCTTTCGCAACGTTCACCGGACGATCGATGTTTGCCCTCGACCTTTCCATCGCTCCGTGTGTTCGCGCCGGAACCGCGGCCGTTCCGAGGTCGCTTCAAACCGGCCGACATGCTGAGCACACACGCAGGATCCCGCTCGGAGAAGGCCCCAATCAAAAACTAAGCCGCCACAATCGGCAGAACGCCCTGAAACATAATGCTCACCAGCGCAGGACCCTCTTTGCTGGCCCAGTTCTTCGTGAGCTCCGCGATCGTGGTGTTCGTCACTGTAAGGGTGACGCCGTTTTTCTCCATGCGGCTACGTGCCATATCGTCCGACACCTGGAACGGCGAACCGCTCGCGTCCACGATGGCATTGACCTCGTACCCATCCTCCACGGCACTGATTGCAGGAAAAACAAGGCAGATGTCCGTTGTGATACCGCCCATGATCAGCTGTTTGCGTCCTGTCGCCTCGACGGCTTTTTTGAAGTTCGGATCGTCCCAGGCATTCACAGTACCCGCCCGCTTGATTCTGTTCTTGAATGCTTCCGGAGCCGCCTGTGCCAGTGCGGGCGCGGTGGGGCCCTGAACCTGATCTTCCTGGCTGCTGGTCAGAACAATAGGAATCTTCAGGATGGTTGCTACTTTCGCCAGTTCAACCGCGTTGCGGAGGGCCAGGTCGGAGGACATGCTTCTGCAAAGCTGCAAGGTCCCGACTTGGTAATCGATGAGAACAAGGGCGGCTGTTTCTGCGGAAAAGAACTTAGACATGAGATTCTCCAGGATTTGATTTCTATAGCGGTGTGGGTGAGCAACTTCCAAAAGTCAGGGACTGCCCGACTTTCACTGAGTGGGCGTTAGAGCCCGCCTTGATTTCGCAAGCTCTGTTTTCTGTTAGAGGGTCGGCAGCATGGTTAACCCATTGCGCACGCTGCAAACATGGTTCGCATTTGAAACCTGAATCGTCGGCCCATGGCGCCGGAGCTGCTGTACAGGGGGCCGAAGTTCTTTCATGAGCGTTCAGCAAAACCGATCGTTGCGATGGGCCCGGACGCCACGTCCACAACGGGCAGCGCTTGGCATTGATTCGGGACTACCTGCGCCAGTAGCTCCGCGCAAGCCGGAATGAGTGCCGGTGCCGCACACTCTTGCTTCATTGCGCGGCGGCGTTGCCGGACAACCGTTTGTCTCCGCTTGATCTTCCTCGACACAGGAGGGGATCGTTATCAGACTGCAATTCGAAACACCCTGTGTCTCTCATTAGTAAACCCGTAAGCCGTTCAAACAGAGCGACTTGCATCCAAGGCACGCTCAAGTTGCCGCCGCGCGGACAAAATCGCTTGCAAGACATCGCCCGAAAACGATAGGGTTCCCTTGCAACGGATGATCAGCCGGAGCTTCGGCGAAGCGCTGCAATCGAGGACACAGACAAAGATGGCAAACACACGCAGGATCGGAATCTTTTCAGAGGCGGCAGAACGACGCATGCGCATGGCGGCTGGGGCAGCGCTGTTTACCGGGTGCCTTTTGCTCTCGGCGGCTCCTTACGCGATGGCGCAGAACACCACCGGCGACATTACGGGAACGGTGACGGACAATGGCGGCGCGACGGTTGCGAACGCCACGGTGACCCTGACCAACACGGGCACCAATGAGAAGCACACAGTGCAGACCGGCCCTTCGGGCGACTACACCTTTTCGCAGCTGGGACCGGGCACTTACTCGATCCAGGTGACGGAATCCGGCTTCAAGTCGTCCGTTATCCCCGGCATCAACCTGTCGGCCGGTGACCGGGCGCGTGAAGACACCAAGCTCGAGGTCGGCTCGGAAGCCACCACGGTGCAGGTGACCGCGCAAACGCCGGCACTGCAGACCGACAACTCCGTCGTGAGCACACTTGTGACGCAGCAGCAGGTGCAGGATCTGCCGCTCGACGGTCGCAACTTCATCAACCTGGCGCAGATCGTGCCCGGCGCGAACCAGGGTCCGGGCAATGGCCTGACCAGCGGTGCCCGCCCGGATGATCGCCGTCAGACCTCGTCCGTTTCGGCCAATGGGCAGTCGGAGATCCTGAACGATGAGCTGGTCGACGGCCTGGACAACAACGACCGCATCATTGGCACCATCGGCATTCGCCCCTCGATCGAGTCGATCCGCGAAATCAACATCCAGACCAACACCTACACCGCCGAGGCCGGTCGCACCGCGGGCGCGGTGATCAATGTCATCACCAAGTCCGGTTCCAACCAGTTCCACGGTTCCGCGTACGAGTTCTTCCGCAACGACGTGCTGGACGCCTACCCGTTCCAGTTCGGCCAGCACCTGCCGAAGCCGAAGGTTCGCCAGAACCAGTTCGGCGCGTCCATCGGCGGTCCCATCATCAAGGACAAGGTCTTCTTTTTCGGCGACTACGAGGGCTTGCGCCAGATTCAGGGCGGCAACCCGCAGGTGAGCCAGGTGCCGCTTGCTGCCCAGTACGATGCGCTGCACAGCGGCAACCAGGCGCAGATCCTGGCGCTGGCCGACGGCGGCGACAAAACCGGCCCGAATGCGGGCAAAAACGGCGGCATCGATCCCGTCGGCCTCCAGTACGCGCTGTTGTA
>CAXSBW010000003.1:57375-70139 GCA_964235795.1 uncultured Acidobacteriaceae bacterium
ATCAATCTCAGCACCGCGACCTCGGGCCTGGCACCGACAAGCATCCAGGGCTTCGCGGATCTCGGCGATGGTGCATTTATCCCGATCATCGACATCAACAACACCTTCCAGGAAAACGGCTCGCTGACCATCAACCACGGCGCGCACAGCATCAAGATCGGCGGCAACCTGATTCGCCGTCAGGCGACCAACGCGCAGAACAACTACGGTAATTCCAACTACGGCTTCAACTCGATCAATGGGGACAGCTCCGGCCTGGCCTCCCTGCTGCAGGGTACGTTCAACAATGTGCAGCAGTCGATCGACCTGGTTTCCCCGCACTGGCGCACCTGGGAGCCGGGTGGCTTTATCCAGGACGACTGGCACGCCACGCAGAACCTGACGCTGAACATCGGCGTTCGTTATGACGTCTTTACGCCCTTCACCGAGGTGAAAAACGCGTTGTCGAACTTCGACCTGGCCACCGGTCAGATTGTGACTGCGAATCAAAAGGCCAGCGCGGCGGTTCCGGCAGTACCAGCTATGGGTGTAAACCCTGCCATCCCTGGGAGCCCGGCGCGTCCGGCTGTCAACCAGTATGCCGGGCTCAACCCCACCTGGACCAACGTGGCGCCGCGTCTCGGCTTCGCGTTCTCCCCGGGCACCGGGTTTGTGATCCGCGGCGGCTACGGCATGTCGTACTTCCCGGAGAACTACACCTCCAACTCGTCGCTCAAGGCGCAGCCTTTTGTCGCCGACTACAACTGCAACAACGGTGCCTGCGCGACCGCGGCCGGCGCGGATGGCGTCCTCTTCTCGCCGACCCGCTTTTCACAGGGTCTGCCGTTGCCGACTCCCTCCAGCGCCACGAACCCCACGGGCAGCATCTCCGATGTGGTCGATCCGAAGTTCCGCACCTCCTACGCCGAGCAGTTCAACCTCAACATTGAAAAAACGCTGGGCGCGAACGTGCTTCAGGTCGGTTATGTCGGCGTCCTGGGTCGTCACCTGGCGCAGATTTCAAACGATATCAATGCGCCCGCGCTGGTTTCCAACAGCACCCTTAACAACATGGCGCTGGTCAACCACGAAACCACCAGCCAGGCGTATAACAGCCTGCGGCCTTATTACAGCTCCCCCGGGCTGCAGGGTGTCACCAGCATCGGCCAGTACACCAGCGAAGGCTCGTCCAGCTACCATGCCCTCCAGGTGCAGCTGACCCGCCGCACCACGGCCGGGCTCACCATCGGTGCCAACTACACTTATGCCCATGCGCTCGATAATGTCCTGGGCTTCTCCAACGAAGTCAACGACGGTTACGGCGCGCTGCCTTCGCAGCTCACCACGGTCGAGTACGGCAACAGCGATCTCGATATTCGCCAGCGCGGTGTCGTGACCGGCGACTACCTGCTGCCGTTCGGTAAAAACCTGACCGGCATCGGGG
Organism: uncultured Acidobacteriaceae bacterium; assembly: GCA_964235795.1. Classification (GTDB taxonomy): domain Bacteria; phylum Acidobacteriota; class Terriglobia; order Terriglobales; family Acidobacteriaceae; genus EB88. The sequence goes on from CAXSBW010000003.1 coordinate 58,799, forward strand.
CGGCACTCGGCAAGGGCTGGCAGGCCAACACCCTGCTGGTCTGGCAGACGGGTCAGCCGTTTACCGTGACCGAGTCGAACGGTGTTTCGGGCACCACCAACGCTTCGACCACTGGCCGTCCCAACCAGATTGCCCGGGCCGATGTCGGTACCCGGACGATCAACCAGTTCTTCAACCCGGCTGCTTTCGCCCCGCAGCTGTCCGGCACACTCGGCAACGAGCAGCGCAACCCTCTGCACGGACCCAACTACCGTCGCGTCGATTTCTCGGTCTTCAAGAGCTTTCCTGTGTACCGGGAATCGACACTTCAGTTCCGCGCGGAATGCTTCAACGTTGTCAATACCACCAACTTCAACAACCCCAATGCCACGATCCAGACCACGCCGACCAGCTCGAGCGTCGCGTACCCGGTCGCCGGCACGTCTTCCCAGCAGACTTTCCTGAGCGATACATACGCCGTCACCCCGAGCAATGCCGGCTCTATCACCTCCACCGCGTCCGGCTACATCCCGCGCGAGTTCCAGTTCGCGCTCAAGTACCAGTTCTAATCCCGCTGGTGCCTCACAAACAGGAAACGCCCGGCCAACCAGCCGGGCGTTTTCATTTGGAACAGACGAACACAGCGCACTCAGCGCATGCCTTCAATAATCGATCCGACGATCCCGCCCACCACGCCGCCCTGCGCCGTCTCGCCCGCTCCTCCGCCCATGTACTGCTGCAGCTTGTGCGCGAGCTGGGGCAGGGGCAGCGTTTGCAGCCAGATGCGGCCCGGCCCGGTGAGCGCGGCCAGAAAGATGCCATCGCCGCCAAAGATCATGTTCCGAATGCCCTGGATCCGCGTGATGCCGAACTGGACCGATGCTTGAAACGCGCCGACATGGCCGGGATGCACCCGCAGCGTTTCACCCGCGCGCAGGTCCCGCGTGACCAGCTCGCCCGACAGCTCCAGCCACGCGACGCCAGAGCCCGTGACCCGTTGCAGCAAAAATCCATCGCCGCCAAAGATGCCGGCACCAAGCGACTGCTGAAAGCCGACCCCGACATTGACCGCCGGGGTGGCGCATAGAAAGCCGTGCCGATGGACAAAATACTCCTGGCCCGGCGACACTTCGACCGGGACGATATGCCCCGGCATCCTGGCCGCGAACGCGATCTCGCCCGGCGCGCCGATCGCACGGTACTCCGTCATAAACAGTGTGCCGCCACCGGCCACGCGCTTGATGGCGCCGAAGAATCCGCCGCCGCCGCCGAACTGCGTATGGGTCGTGAGCTGGATCGAAGCCGACATCCAGCTCAACTCGCCGGCTTCGGAGATGACGGTTTCGTTGGGCTCCAGCAGGAACTCAAGAACAGGCATGGTGGTGCCGAGTATGCGGCTTTGCATGGCGCTCCCCGGCGCGCCGCTTGAATCCCGGGCGCGCCTTGCGCACTCAGCCTAGCACCGCTTCTTCCGGGCTTCCACGGCAAAAGCCGCGTTTACTTGAAGCCGAGCACCGGGTGCGGGATGTACGGTGCTTCCAGTTCCGCGATCTCCTCGGGCGAAAGCTTCACGTCGAGCGCCGCCGCCGCGTCTTCGAGGTGGTGCGGCTTGGTCGCACCCACGATCGGGCTGTCGACATAGGGCTTCGTCAGCATCCACGCCAGCGCGAGCGCCGCCTGCGATACCTCCTTGCGCTGCGCCATCGCGGTCACGGCGTCGATGACCTTGCGATCCGCTTCTTCCGTGCCCGCGTACATCGTCTTGCCGAACTGGTCGGTTTCAAGCCGTTGCGTACTCTCGGCGTTCGAAGGCCGGGCGAGGCGGCCGCGCGCCAGCGGACTCCACGGGATGACGCCGACGCCCTGATCCTGACAAAGCCCCATCATCTCGCGCTCTTCTTCGCGGTACAACAGGTTGTAGTGGTTCTGCATGGACACAAAGCGGGTCCAGCCATGCCGGTCGGCCAGGTACAGCGCTTTGGCGAACTGCCATGAGTACATGCTGGACGCGCCCAGGTAGCGGGCTTTGCCGGCCTTGACGACGTCGTGCAGCGCTTCGAGCGTTTCCTCGATCGGCGTCTCAGGGTCCCAGCGATGAATCTGGTACAGGTCCACATAGTCGGTCTGCAGGCGGCGCAGGCTCGCGTCGATCTCGTGGAGGATCGCCTTTCTCGAAAGCCCGCCGCCATTTGGTTCATCGCGCATGACGCCGTGCACCTTGGTCGCGATCACCATATTTTCTCGCCGGGCATTTGCCTTGAGGAACTTGCCCAGAACCTCCTCGCTCGCGCCGCGCGAATACACGTTGGCGGTATCGAAAAAGTTGATGCCAAGTTCGAGCGCCTGCCTCAGAAACGGCTGCGAGTCGGCTTCGTTCAAGGTCCAGGCATGGCTGCCGGGGGTCAGAGTCCCCTTCGCAGGCTCGCCGTAACTCATGCAGCCGAGGCAGAGTTTTGAGACTTGCAGGCCGGTCCTGCCCAGGCGGGTGTACTCCATTGGCGGTTTGCTCCTCCGCATTTAAGATGCCGTCCGGCTAGCGAGCCGCGATCCCGTACTTTTCACAGAGGAACCGGGTCAGAGGGGCGGGCAGTGCGCCGGCGAGCTCCTGCCAGGTAAGCAGCTTGAGCCGGCAGCGCAGCTCCGCCCGCGGCACAGCACGCAGCACCCCGTGCCATCTTGCGATCAGGTCTCCTCGGCGAGCGTCGAGCAGCACACAGAACCGCTGCCCCGAAGCATGAGCCGCAAGCACTCCGCGCAGCAGCTGGTAGCTCTCGAAAGCACGGCCGGCGGTACGCGGCAGCGCGTCTTCGTCCAGCACTTCGCGCCAGCCGGTAAAGCGGTCCAGCAGCGCGGGCCGCGCCGTCTGGAAGTCGTTCTCCGTCAGCTTGGCTTCCACCAGCAGCCCGTCCAGCTCCATGTCGATTTCGGTCGTGTCGATCCCGTCGCGCTGCCTTGCGAGCCGCGGGTATACCCCGAACGCCGGCCGGCTGCCCGGGGCAACGCCGAGCAGGGAAGCTGCCGCGCTGCCCCCATACAAACGCGGCGAGCAGAAGACGTTCATCAGCAGCGCATCCGAGCTCGCCGCGCAGTCCAGCTCGCGCCAGCGCCAGTCGGCCCTCGGGGCCGCGCGCCGGCTCGCGGTATGCACTTTGGCCAGCCGCGCGCGCCAGGCTGCATCGGCCTGGATGGCCCGGTAGCTCGACGGAAAGAAGTTGCCGTGACGCCCGTCCTCGTCCTCGCCGAAGATCACGCTCGGCTCTCGGCCTGTGGTGAGTTCATGGAGAAGCCCGTGTTCGCGGGCATACAGAGCGGCTCGCAGGTTCAGCTCGCGTCGCAGCGCCCCGCCTGTATACGCCGACACCGAATCTGCAAACGCGTTCACAAGCAGCATCGTAGGAGAACAAGCGGCGAAGATCAAGCAGACGATTGTCCTCGAAAGTAGAGCTATTGCATTAGCATTCGCAATAGCGTTAAAGTCGAAGCATGCTCGCCGCTTCAACATCCCCGTCCTGGGCCGACCGCCTTGGTACCTGGACCTCCGCCGCCTGCTTTGTCCACTGCCTGCTCACGCCGGTTGTGCTGTCGCTCTCGACCGTGCTGGCCCACAGCCTGCCTTCTGAAGAGCGGGTTCACCGGACATTGGCGGTGGCGGTCGCATCCCTGGGCGCACTGGCCCTGATCCACGGCTTCCAGGCTCACCGGCGCCGCCGCGTGGTGGCGATCATGGCCGCAGGGCTCGGCTGCATCTTCGCGGCGGCCTGGTGGGGCGACCGACTCCCCTCGCATGCCGCCGAGGTCGCCGTTACGTTTACCGGCAGCGCCCTGATGATCACCGCGCACCGGCTCAATCACACGTTCTGCCGCGATTGCCGCTGCGCCTCCGCCGGGTGCAAACCGCACTGACTCCCCGCTAAGATAAGCGTGGAACGATGCGGGGGCAAATGCTGACACAGGACGAATCGAAGCGTGAAGCGGCACGACGCAGCATGCGGTATATCGAGAACGGCATGCGCGTGGGCCTGGGAACCGGTACCACCGCGAAGCATGTGCTGGAACTGCTGGGCGAGCGCGTGCGCGAGGGCCTGCAGATCGTGGGCCTGCCGACCTCGAGCACCACGGCGGCCCTGGCGCGCGAGCTGGGTATTCCCCTGACCACGTTTGCCGAAACGCCGGAGCTCGACGTGGCGATCGATGGGGCCGATGAGGTGGGCCCGGACCTGGCACTGATCAAGGGCGGCGGCGGCGCGCTTCTGTACGAGAAGATCGTCGCCAGTGCCGCGCGCACCTTTATCGTAGTCGTCGGCGAGGGCAAGGTCGTCCCCGCGCTGGGCACATTTCCGCTGCCGATCGAAGCGATCCCGCTGGCCGGCCCGCTCGTCGAGCACAGGCTGCGCGCTCTCGGTGCGTCGCCGGTGCTCCGGATGAAGGGCGCTGAGCCCTACCTGACGGACGAAAAAAACCTCATCTTCGATTGCCACTACGGCACCATCACCGACCCAGAAAAAGTTGCGGCGCAGCTCCGCGCGATCGTCGGCGTGGTTGAGCACGGCCTGTTTCTCGGCATGGCGTCGCGGGTCATTGTCGCCGACGGGCAGGGCATCAGCGAGATCGAGCGCTCGCGCTAAGGGCGTCGTTGCGCGGCGCGGCGCGGCATCGAATACCATAGGGTTCGGAAGCGGCGCGCATCGCGAACCGCCGAAAGGGAGAACAGCATGCAGATAGGTTTGGTGGGTCTGGGCCGCATGGGAGCCAACATGGCCAAGCGCCTGATGAAGGGTGGGCACGATGTGGTGGTGTCGGACCTGAGCGAAAAGGCAGTGAGCGAGCTTGAGGGAGCCGGCGCGAAAGGCTCCACGTCGCTTGAAGATTTCCTCGGCAAGCTGCAAACGCCGCGCGTGGTGTGGCTGATGGTGCCGGCCGGCGCGGTCGACGGCATGATCTCGAAGATCGTCCCGCACCTCCAAAAGAACGACATCCTGATCGACGGCGGCAATTCGTACTACATCGACGACATTCGCCGCTCGAAGGAGCTCGAGCCGAAGGGCATCCGGTACATCGACGTAGGCGTAAGCGGCGGCGTCTGGGGCCTCGAGCGTGGCTACTGCATGATGATCGGCGGGCAGGCCGAGGCCGTGCAGTATCTCGACCCGATCTTCAAGACGCTGGCACCGGGCAAGGGCGATGTGCCCCGCACCTCCGGCCGCGAAAAGGTCGCCGGGTCCACTTCGGAAGAGGGCTACCTGCGTTGCGGTGAGGTCGGCGGCGGCCACTTCGTCAAAATGGTCCACAACGGCATCGAGTACGGCATGATGGCTGCCTATGCCGAAGGCTTCAACATTCTGAAAAATGCCAACATCGGCAAGCAGAGCGAGCAGGAGCACTCGGCCGAAATCACTCCCCTGCGCACCCCGGAGCACTACCAGTACGATTTCGAGCTTGAAAATGTCGCTGAAGTCTGGCGTCGCGGCTCGGTGATCTCTTCCTGGCTGCTCGACCTGACAGCAGCCGCGCTGGTACAACAGCCGGACCTGGGCAACTACGGCGGCGAAGTCGCCGACTCCGGCGAAGGGCGCTGGACCACCATCGCGGCCATCGACGAAGGGGTGCCGGTCGACGTGTTGAGCGCGGCGCTGTTTGCCCGTTTCGCCTCGCGGGGCAACGACGTGTTCGCCAACAAGATCCTGTCGGCCATGCGGTTCGGCTTCGGCGGACACCTGGAGATGAAGCCCGGCAAATAACCACCCGGCCGGGTCCGGCAAACGAGAAAGCCCCTTGCCTGCAAGGGGCTTTCTCGTTCAACCTCATTCACCATCACCTTTACCGCAAAAAAAGGCGGCATGAACATTTCTGCTCATGCCGGGAGGCCAGTGACGCAACTTGTAATGCAAAACTTCCGAGCATGATCCGGTGGAGAGCCTGCGCTTCAATCCACAATGGGTGCCCGTGCAGCCTCGAAGTGAATCCAGATTACCATTTATATGGATATTTGCAACCCGCGATCTACATTTTTCGGAAGAAAAGCCGCGGCCGGCACCGTTCTGGAGATTTGAGGCGACCCAAACGCATTCCATGCGCTCCAAGCAACCATGAATCGACGGAGACGAAAGCCGATCACCGACGAGCAGAGTGCGTCTGGACGGGTCTCCATGCCTCCTGCGGCCCAGCCCTCGAGACTTCGCGTTGTTTTTCTGGTCGTCAGCTCTGCCCTGTTGAGCGGCATCGCGGTTGTTTTGTGGAACCGGCACTCGCTCGAGCGTATCCGGGAGGCCGGTCCAGTCCCCGTGGAGCCCGCAACGGGCGAGTTTATCTAGACGAGCCTGAAACCGCTTCTGAAATTGCTCCTGGAACCGCTCCTGGAACCGCTCCTGGAACCGCTTTGGTGTCACACCCGGACGCGCCCGGCGATCGCGTCCCGCAGCTCCTCCCAAACATCCGGCGGCATGGACAGGAATGCATCCACCACTTTCGGGTCGAACTGGGTGCCGGCACAGCGGGCGATCTCGTTGCGCGCGGCGGTAAACGGCGAGCCGCGGCGGTACGGCCGGTCCGATGTAATGGCGTCCAGCGTGTCCGCCACCGCAAAAATCCTGGCCCCCAGGGGAACCTCCTCCCCGCGCAGCTGCCGCGGGTAGCCGCCGCCGTCGAAGAACTCCTGGTGGCTGTAGACGATATCCGCGGCTTCCTTGAGGAATGGAATCTTGCGCACGATCTGGTAGCCCGAAAGGCAGTGCCGCCGCATAATCTCCTGCTCGTAGGTATCCAGCCGGCCCGGCTTGAGCAGGATCGCATCCGGAATCGCCATCTTGCCGATATCGTGCAGAAACGCCCCGTGTTTGATCGTTTTGATGTCCGTGTGATCGATACCCATGGCACGCGCCACGGCGATGGTGTACGCCGTGACCCTGCGCGAGTGGCCCTCGGTCTCCGAGTCCTTCAGGTCCAGCGCGTCGCCCAGCGCCTCAAGGGTCGTGTCGTAGGACCGTTCCAGCTCAAACATGGCTTCGCGCAGCAGACTGGTCCGCGCCTCCACCAGGTGCTCCAGGCTGTTGCGATAGGTGGTGTTGCGGCGCGCCACATTGCCGTACGTCACCCCCCGCGCGACCGACTCCAGCAGGGCTTCGTTCTCGACCGGCTTCAGCAGGACATCAAAGGCGCCCTGGCGCATCGCGGCGATCGCTGTCTTTACCTCGTGTACCGCGGTGACCAGGATCACCGGCGTTTGCAGCTGGCGGGCCCGCACCTGCTCCAGCAGGCGCATGCCATTAGCGCCTTCCATGTGAAGGTCGGTCAAAATCAGGTCGGTCGACTTGACGGCGAGCACCCGCAGCGCTTCTTCCCCATCCCGCGCGCTTTCCACGGTGTAGCCTTCCTTGCGCAGGATGCTGACCAGCACCGTTCGCGCCAGCGGCTCGTCGTCGACCACCAGAATCTTTTCCCCTGCCATGATCCCTTTCTCCGTCCGTGAGTCAATCGACACTTTCGTCGAAGTTCACGAGGCTTGTCCGCTGAAAGTGTGCCATAACGAGTCACGTTTTCGCGAATTCGTATCCATCCTCGCTGATTCTGATCTCTCGCGTTAAAACTGGATCAGTCCTGTTCCATTGTCGCCTAGCGAACCAACGATGTTGACGAGAATGGTTACGCTGCAGGTTGTATGCTGTTGCCGAGATGGGACGAGGCAACCTGGAAGTTCGAGTGCCGAAGATCAAGGAGTCCGATTTTGTTCGAATCGCCTAAAAGGTCGTGGGAAGGCCAGGGTGTCATCGCCAGTGAAGCCCAGCAGCTTTCGGCCGAGCAGCAGCAGCGCGACGTGTTTGAAGCACACCGGCACCGCATCTTTTCCGTTTCGTACTACATGACCGCGAACGAGGTGGAAGCGGAAACCATCCTGACTTCTACGTTCAAGAAAGCGTTTGCCGCCGCGCCGCGTCCTTCCGGCCAGGCGGTGGACCAGGCCCTGCTTGAAGAGCTGGAGCGCCGGTTCTCCCTGGCCCCTTCGGAGACGGCGAAACCGGATGCCGATGCATACCTGCTTCGCGGCAATGTGCGACGCACCGACCTTGAAGAAGCGGTCGCGACCCTGCCCCCGCGCGAGCGGCTCCTGTTTCTGCTGCGCGACGTGGAAGGCTACGCGGCGGATCGCATTGCCGGGCTTCTGGGCTGCGAAGAGACCGAGGTGCACCGTGGGCTGCTTTCCGCGCGCATCCGCATGCGGAATGCGCTCGGGAGGGTGCGCCCCACCTCTCCCGTGATGCAGGAGACCCGGAGCGCCGCCGCCGCCGTCCCTTTGCTTTAACTTTGTTTCAGGCGTGCCGCCCGGCGCTTCGCGGCCCAGCCTTCCTTGTTGACCTGCCGCGCTCGCCCGAGCCCCAGTCCGTCTGCCGGCACGTTCTGCGTGATACACGAAGCGGCCGCGATATACGCGCCCTCGCCCACCGAAACCGGGGCCACCAGCACGGCGTTGCTGCCCACAAACGCGCCCGCGCCGATCTCCGTTTCATATTTGTGCACGCCGTCGTAGTTGCAAACAATGGTGCCGGCGCCGATATTCGCGCCCTCGCCGATGGTTGCGTCGCCCAGGTAGGCCAGGTGGTTGGCTTTCGCGCCCGCGCCCATGCGTGTTTTTTTCAGTTCCACAAAGTTGCCGACATGCGCGCCGTCCCCGACCGCGCTGTCCGGCCGCAGGTGCGCGTATGGCCCCAGCATCGCGCCGTCGCCGATGACCGAGTTCGCCAGGATGCAGCCCTGCCGAACCAGGACCCCATCGCCCACCGTCATGTTTTCCAGCACCGAGAAGGAGCGGATCGTGGTACCGCTGCCCACCCGCGTGGTGCCCAGCAGCTGCGCGAACGGTTCGATGACCGTATCCGGGCCGATCTCGACCTCGGCATCGATCACCACTGTTTCCGGCTGAAAGACGGTCACACCTGCCGCCATGTGCCGGGCCGCCGTATGCCGCCGCAGCGCCCCGTCCAGCACCATCATCTCGGCGATCGTGTTCGCGCCCAGCACCTCTTCCGCCGAAGGGGCCGCCTGTGCCAGTACGCGGCCGCCGCTCGTCCGCAGGATCGCCGCCATATCCGTCAGGTACAGCTCGCCCTGCGAGTTGTCGGCGCGCAGCCGGCCGATCCCGGCCCGTAAGGGCTCAAGCGCGAAGGCGTAGATGCCGGAGTTGATCTCGCGGATCCCATCCTCGCCCGGTGCGAGCGACTTTTGCTCGACGATGCGATCCACTTCGTCCGAGCCGGCCTGGTCCGCTACGCGGGCGGCGCGCACGATACGGCCGTAGCCGAACGGGTTCTCGACCACCGCCGACAGGATAGTCATGGCAGCGGCTCGCTCAGTATGAAAGCGGTGCAGCGCCGCCACGGTGCTGCCGGCAAGCAGCGGCACATCGCCCGAAAGCACCAGCAGGTCATCGTAGGCGGCAAGCGCCGGCAGCGCTTCACCGATCGCGTGGCCTGTGCCTTTCTGCTCGCGCTGCTCCACGAACCGCACGCCGGTGTGCTCGACGGCCGCGCGCACCTGCGCGGCCTCGTGCCCGATGATGACGAAGATGTCGGACGGCGGCGTCACCGCGCGCGCGGCGTCGATCACATGCAGCAGCAGCGCCTTGCCGCCGACCGTGTGCAGCACCTTGGGCCGCCTGGAGCGCAGACGCGTGCCCTTGCCGGCAGCCAGAATCGCAATCGCGGTCGCCATCGTTGTTCCTTTCATTTCAAAGAGTCAGCCAAACAGAGTCAGGCCCTTGCCGCATTGCCCGCCCGGCCCAACCACGGGGCACTCGCGTCCGGAACTCTCGCCGCGTCAGGGCGCAGGGATCAGGGCTGCCCGGGGCCGCCGCCCGCACCCAGCTGCTGCCTCAACTCCGGCGGTACCGGGATGGTTACATCGAGTGGCCGCGCCGCACCCAGCCCCAGCCCGGTCAGCGGGGTGCCGAACTCCGCCTGGTTGCCGACGACCAGTATGGCCAGCTTCGACGGATCGACCCGCGCCTTGGCGACCCGCTCCAGGTCGGCCACCGTTACCTTTTCGACGCCTGCCCGGTAGCGCTCCAGGTAGTCGGCCGGGTAGCCGTAGAACGCGAGCCGGGCCGTCGCCGCCAGCACTTTTTCCGGCGTGTCGTAGTTGAAGATAAAGCCGTTCAACACCTGATCCTTCGCCAGCTTCAGCTCGTCCTCGGTAAAGGGTGACGTTTTCAGCGCCCCGGTATCTTTCAGCATCTCGGCCGTCGCCGCCTCCGTGCTCGCGCTTTTGGTGGAAGCCTCGACTCGAAACATCCCCGGGTGATCCCAGCCGGCACTGAAGCCGCCGCCGACGCTGTAGGCCAGTCCCAGCTTTGTCCGCACGTCCTGGAACAGCCGCGAACCGAAGCCGCCGCCAAAGATCTCGTTCAGCACCGACAAGGTGTAAAAGTCGGGGTCGTCGCGCCGGATCCCGGGGCCCACGATCCAGACATTGCTCTGGTTTACATCCTTCTTGTCGACCAGGTACACGCCCGGCCTTGCTTCCGGGATCGCTTCTTTCGGCGTCACAATGGGCGCGCCTTTGGCGACACTGCCAAGCGCGGCGCGCAGCTTCGCTTCCATCGCCGCGGCGTCGAAATCCCCTTCCACGCCGACGATCATGTTGTTGGCCAGCACCGTCCGCGCATGGAAGGCCGCGAAATCAGCGACCGTTATCGCCATCACACTCGCGATCTCGGGCGTGCGGCCATACGGGCTTGCCGGCCCGTAGACCAGCTTTGCCGCTTCGCGGGCGGCGATCTCGCCGGGGCTCTCGTTGCGCCGAACGATGCCCGCGATCGTTTCCTGCTGGGCCAGCTCCAGCTTCGCCGGGTCCCACTTCGGGTGGAGCAGCAGGTCGACCGCGAGCCCGAGCACCTCGTCGTTGTCCGCCTTCAGGCACGACCAGGCGACGGAGCTCGAGTCCATGTCCGCCTCCGTTTCAATCTTCGCCGCCTTTGCCTCCAGCAGATCGTCAAGGGCGTCGCCGCTTACCCGGGCGGTCCCGCTGGTGCGCCATACCTCGCCGTACAGGCCGGCCAGCCCGGCCCTGGCGGCAGGTACATCGCGTTCGCCGCCGTGCATCTCGACGAAGCCGCTGAGAAACGGCAGTTCATGGTCTTCCTGGAGCAGCAGCACGATTCCGTTCGGCAGCTCGACCCGCCTGGGCTCGACCGGCTTGAACGGCGGCAGCGCGGGCACAGCGATGCTTTGCCACGCCGCCGGAGGACCGGCCGCCTGCCGCGCATCGGGCGGTACCACGGGGTGACCCGTCTGGGCCAAGGTCGCAGCCGGAAGAAGGGCAGAAAAGAGCAGCGCAGCTCCGAGCCGCTTCATCGCGCACCCCCTGCCTGCGT
>CAXSBW010000003.1:70239-73033 GCA_964235795.1 uncultured Acidobacteriaceae bacterium
CTGCGTTGACGGCGGACCAGACGGCGGACCCGTCGGCGGATCGATTTGGGCATACGTGCGATTGGTCGCAAGAAACACCTGGTTGGCCACCCTGCGTATATCCGCTTTTGTCACCTTGTCCACCCGCCCCAGCTGCCGGAACAGCTCCTGCCAGTCGCCGTAGCGTAGTTGAAACACCGCCAACTGCTCCGCCAGGCCCTCGTTTTCGCCTAAACCCCGCAACAGCGAGGCCCGTGTGCGCGTTTTAAACATCGCCAGCTCCGCGTCCGACACATCCGCGGTCCGCAACCGATTGATCTCGTCGTGAATGGCTTTACGCAGCTCCGCGTTGCCGTGGCCCGGTGCGGGCACGGCGAAGAACCCGAACAGCCCCGGGTACTTGTCCCCCGGAAAGCCCGTAAACCCTTCCGCCTCCACCGCGATCCGCTTGTCGCGCACCAGGCTCCGGTACAGCCGCGAGGTTCGTCCGTTCGAAAAAATGTCCTGGATCGCGTCGTAAACGGCGTCATCCGGGTCGCGGTAGGCCGGCCGGTGATAGCCCTCGAGATACATCGGCTGTGCCCCGGCTTCAAGCGACACGGAGCGCTCGCCGGTCTGCGGCGGCTCCACCGTGATCACGCCCAGCGGCTTCGGGCCGCCGTCCGGGATCGCTCCGAAGTAGCGCGTGAGCAGCGGAATCGCGTCGGCACGCGAAAAGTCGCCGACCACCGCAATCACGATATTCGAAGGAACGTAGTACTGCGCGTGGAACGCCGCGGCCTCGGTCGCCGTGATGTGGTCCAGTTCGCTCTGCCAGCCCACGTTCGGCCGTCCATACGGGTGCGCCTCATACGCGGAGGCCAAAAACTGCTCCACCAGCCGCCCCGTCGGGCTGGTATCGACCCGCATGCGCCGCTCTTCTTCCACCACGCTGCGCTCGCGGTAAAACTGCCGAGGCACCGGGTGCCCGATGCGGTCGCTTTCAAGGTAAGCCCACAGCTCCAGCCGGTTGGCCGGCATCGACCAGAAGTAGCGCGTGTCGTCGAGCGAGGTTTCCGCGTTCAACCCGTTCGCCCCGTTCGCTTCCGCGATCTCCGTGAACTCGTTCGGGATCACGTACTGGTTGGCATCGCGCTCGGCGGCCTCGTACGCGTCGTGCAGCTGCTTCAGCCTGGCCGGGTCGGGCGTGGCGCCGTTGGCGACTGTTCGCAGCTGCTCCGCGTCATAGGCCCCGTAAGCGGTTTCGAGTTTCGCCAGTGCCGCTTTTTCAGCCGCGTAGTCTTTGGTACCGATGTCCTCGGTGCCTTTGAACGCCAGGTGCTCAAACATATGCGCCAGGCCCGACTGTTGGGAAGGGTCGTTCGCGTCGCCCGCGTCCACGATGGTGAAGTACGAGAACACCGGCGCGTCCTTGCGCTCGCACAGCAGCAGCGTCAGCCCGTTGGGCAGCACTTTGACGGTGGTGCGCCGGCTGAAATCGGCCAGCTCGCGCCGCAGGTCCGGGTCCAGCCCGTCCCCCGCCGCCGTCTGTGAGTAGGCTATGCCCGCCGAGCCGCCCACCAGCAAAACCGACAAAGCGATGGTGGCGACGCGCAGCAGTTTGGGAGCGAGGGGTCGGGCGGAACGGGGCAGGGAAGGGGGCATAAGTCTCCGAAGCGGTTCGAGGGCGGCTGCCGCCCGGCCTTGGCCGGCAAAACACAGGCGCTCTCCTGAACCTAGGGCATCGGTCCTTCCTGTGTAAAGAGACAGCGCAAGAACTGCGCTCGGTGAGACCGAATCGTCGCATGGGAGCAGCATCGACGTCCACCCATATCGGCATCCGCGGCAACCGGCCCTCGCACGGAGGATGAGCCCGCCATGAAGCCGGGCGGACACCCGTTTGCAAGAGGACGCTCCGCGCGGGGAGGACCACAGGGCCGGCTGCCACGCAGTGCGGCCCTGTCCTTTCGCGGGAATCCGGCTCGACCGCAACAAACAAAAAGTGGCGCTCAACCGCAACCTTTTCCCGCCCTCGCGCGTTAACAAGCGCAGCACCTCCGTACCGTGTCGCCCGTCGCGGCATCGCGGTATGATACGACCACGTTTTCCGCTTCAGAGCTTCACCGGTTGGCGCGCTTCGTCGTCGTGCCTTGTCCCCTTCGCTTCACCTGACCCTGCACCACTGGAATCCGCGCATGCGACCGAAGTACTCCCCAGCCCTCCTGTCCGCCGCCGCTTTTTTCGCCCCGGTTCTGTCGTTGCTGCTGCCCCCGGTTCTCCGCGCGCAGGCCCCTGCCGCAGCGCTCGCGACCCCCGAGATCCGGGTCACCGCCCCGGTTGCCGGCAGCCCGCTGGTCACGCTCAAGGGCAACACCCACCCGCTGGCCCAGGCGCAGTACGACCGGGGGGCTGCCGCGCCCACCCAGGGCAGCGGTCGCCTCCGTCTGCTGCTCAAGCGCAGCCCGGCGCAGTCGCAGGCGCTGACCGAGTACCTCGGCAGCCTCCACGACCCCAACTCGCCCAGCTATCACAAGTGGCTCACCCCGGCGAGCTTCGGTGCCAGCTTCGGCATCGCCGAAGCCGACCTCAAAACGGTCGAAGCCTGGCTCGGCAGCCAGGGCCTCAAGGTCGAGTCGGTACCGGCCAGCCGCAACTTCGTGGAATTTTCGGGCACGCTCGGGCAGGTCGCCCAGGCGTTCCACACCAGCATTCACAACTACTCGATCTCGGGCGTCAACCACCTGAGTAATGTCAGCGACCCGCAAATCCCAGCCGCGCTGACCCCTGTCGTTGCAGGGGTCTCGCCGCTGAACGACTTCCGGGCGAAGCCCATGCA
>CAXSBW010000004.1:0-13687 GCA_964235795.1 uncultured Acidobacteriaceae bacterium
ATGCACACCGTCACCGCCATCTATCCCGGCTCGTTCGATCCGGTCACCAACGGGCACCTGGACCTGGTGGCCCGAGGGGCCAAGCTGTTTGACCGGTTGATTGTGGGGGTTTTGCGGAACTCGGCGAAAAATCCCCTGTTTTCCGTCGGGGATCGGGTCGAGATGCTCCGCGAAGGGGTTGTAGGCCTGCCGAATGTTGAGGTCGCGACGTTTGAAGGGCTCCTGGTCGATTTCGCGCGGCAGCGGGGCGCGCAGGCGCTGCTACGCGGGATCCGCGCTATTTCAGACTATGAGTACGAGCTCCAGATGGCTCACATCAATCGCCGTTTGAACCCCGAGGTCGAAACCATTTTCCTGATGCCGGATGCGCAGTACTCGTATGTGAGTTCGCGATTGATCAAGGAAGTGTTCCGGCTGGGCGGCTCGGTGGAGGGATTGGTGCCTCCATTCGTGATTGAACGCCTGGCGCGCCGGACTTCCGCCTCGCCCGAGGCGTAATCAGCCCGACGGTTCGCACGCTTCCGCAATCGCCGGAGGCGTCAGCAGCGAACATCCACGCAAGAACGGAAGCAGAAATCTAGGCCGGTTCTTCAGTTTCAGTGCCGTGAATCTTTAGCCAGTTCAGCATCGGCGTTGTGCACATGGTGGTTATCAGCGCCATGACGACGAGCATGGTGAACAGTGTCGGCGAAAACACGCCGACGTTGTAGGCGATATTGAGCACGATGAGCTCAACCAGGCCACGGGTGTTGAGCAGCGCCCCGAGCGCCCAGGCGGCGCGCCAGCTTTGCCCGGACCAGCGCGCCGCCAGTACCGCTCCGCCGACCTTGCCTCCGATCGCGCCCAGCAGGACGACACCGGCCCACAACCAGGTCGTGCTGTCGTTGAGCAGATCGAGCCGGGTGCGAAGGCCGGTTAAAGCGAAAAACAAGGGCAACAACAGGACGGACGTGACGGTATCAAGCCGGGCGCGTAGGGTGTGCTGCCAGTGCTCGACGCGCGGAAAGCAGACGCCGGCGATAAACGCGCCGAAAAGGGGGTGAACGCCGGCCCAATCGGTGAAGGCGGCGGACGCGAAAACGCCGGCGACAGCGAGCCCGAGCAGGGTGATGGTGAGCTCGGGCCGGTGGCGGCGCCCGGCGAAGCGGGTCGCGAGGGGCCGTACAAAACCCAGCATGAAGACCAGATAGGCGGCCAGCATGCCGAAGTGCAGGGCAAGGGTCGCGGGGCTGCCCTTGACATCGACCAGGGTCAGTGCGACGGCGAGCAGGAGCCAGGCGACAACGTCGTCCACCGCAGCGCACAACACTGCCGTGGTGCCGAGCGGAGTTCCAATAAGATTGCGCTCTTCAAGAATGCGCGCAAGGACGGGAAATGCGGTGATGCTCATGCTGATGCCCAGAAACAACACAAACGGCACCGAGCCGATACCGTGCGGGGCGAAGCGGATGCGGAGCGAGTGAGCCAGCAGGATGGCGGCGATAAACGGGATGATGATGCTGGTCGCGCTGGCACCGAGAGCGCGCGAGCGTTGCCGTCTTAGCTGGGCGTCGTCGAGATCCATTCCGACAAGGAACAAAAAGAGGACCAGGCCGACATTGGAAAGCTGCTCCATGGCCCCGAGCGAGGCTTTGGGAAACAGGTGCTGGCTGACGGCGGGAAACAGGCGCCCCAGCAAGGACGGGCCCAGCAGGATGCCTCCGATGATCTCGCCGATGACGCGGGTTTGGCCCAGTTTCGTGGCAAGCCGCGCGCAGCTGAGCGTGACCAGCAGGACGATCGTGATCTGGATGAAGAGCAGATTCAAGCGGTCCTCCACAGGTGGTAGTCGGGCCGGTCCCGCCCTTTCATGTTTACCACGCGCTCGCGGGTAGAACCGGCAAACGGCCTTCAGGATTTCGTCGGCGGAGTCCCGGAATCGTTTGCTCCGAGCTTCCAGAGCATCTGTCGCAGAAAGCCGGTCGTGAGCTCGGCGTCGCGCGCGGTCAATCGCAGGCGGCGCAAAAATGAACGCAGCTGGCGGGTGCGGGTCGGCGAGCCCATGCCGGGGAACCGGCTCGCGGCGAGGGTTTGCTCGAGCAGGGTGGTGAGCCGCTCGACTGTTTCGGCCGGGGCGGGGGTGGGGTCGACAGTGCCGCGAGGAAACTTTTGTGGCAGCGTCCGCGTGTCCTCCCACGACGGAGCGCTTGTTGCCGGCGGTACTGCGTCCGGATCGGGCGTATGAAGATCGACCCGGGCGAGCTCGTACAGGCACAGCGCGGCGGCCTGGCCCAGGTTCATGGATGGGTGCTCATCGCGCGTGGGGATGCGGAGAAGCAGGTGGCAGTGGCTCATGTCGTCGTTCGACAGTCCAAACTTTTCAGACCCGAAGAGCAGGGCGACGCGCCGGCCTCCGTCGAGCGCCGCCCGGATACGTTGCGCGCCGAACTCCAGGCGTTCGAGCGGTTGCCCGTGCGGGCGGGTGGGTTCGCCGGGAGCTTGCGAGCCGAGCGCGCCGCTGGTGCCGACGACCAGCTGTGCGTCGTGGACGGCTTCGCCGACGGTCGGGTAGTCGCGCGCGTCGCGCAGAAGTTGCGCCGAAGGGCCGACGGCCGAGGTAGCCGATCGAAACTCCTTGTAGAAGATGTTGGCGACGCGAAGGTCGTACGCGCCGAAATTACTCATGGCGCGCGCGACCGCGCCGATATTGAGAGTATTGCGCGGCGAGACGAGCACAACCGTGAGACGGTCGAGGGAGTGGGTCACGCAGCTATCGGGGCGATTCAACGCGCTTCAGCGGCGACCGGGAAGGATCCGGCTGCTTTCCAGCGAGCGACCAGGTCGCGCGCGGCCTCCGGCCATCTCGGATACTCGAAACGGAACCCGGCCTCGAGCAGGCGTCCGGGGACAACGCGCCGGCTTTTGAGCACCAGCTCCGTTTCTGTCCGGAGGAGTAGCGTACCAATTTCGAGCATCCACGTGCTTGCAGGCAGGCCGATCGGTTGCCGCCAGGCTTCTCGCAGCACCCGCATGAACTCGCGATTGGGCAGCGGATGAGGCGAGACCAGATTGACGATGCCTGAAAAGCCTTCTTCGGCGATCAGCCATTCCACCGCGCGTACAAAGTCCACCTCGTGCAGCCAGGAGACAAATTGGCGGCCGGAGCCGTTGGAGCCGCCCAGGCCCAGTCGAACCAGCCGCGACAGGACCTCAAACGCGCTCCCTCGATCGGCGTTGAGGGTGATGGCGGTGCGCATCGCGACCTTACGGGTGCGAGGCGTCCCTTCGGCGAAAAAGGCCGCTTCCCAGTCCTGTGCCACGCGAACGGAGAAGTTCCAGCTCTTTGGCGCACCCGGCTCATCGCCGCCGAGTTCACCGGTCGCCTCGTCCATGGGGCGATCCAGTGCATGACGGTAGATGGTCGCGGTGCTTGCGTTGAGCCACACGCGGGGCGGATTTGCAAGAGAAGCAATGCTTTGCTGCAGGATCGCAGTGGAACGCACGCGGGAGCCAAGGATGGCAGCGCGGTTGGCCGGCGTGTATCGACAGTTGACACTGCGCCCGGCCAGGTTGATGCAGACGTCGCTGCCTTCCAGCGCTTCGGTCCATGGGCCGATTGTTTCCGCGTCCCAGGCAATCACCTTCCAGGGTGCGGGCTGCGGATGCCGGCTGAGTACCGTGACAGCGTGCTCCTGAGCATGAAAGTGTCTTGCCAGAAGCCGGCCGATCTGGCCGCTGCCGCCCGGGATCACGATGCGGAGATGCTTCTGTTGCAACGGCAGTCCTTTCGGGTGGCCCGCATATGGGTCGATACGCCAAGCGATACCAGTGTAGCGCTCGATGGGTGAGAGCAGAAGCCCGTAGAGGCTTGCTTCGGCTGGAATCAGTGCTCACCCTAGCCGCTCCCGACGAAATCTGAAAAACTAGGAGCATGAGCGCAACCGCGACCGCACCCGTCTCCCCCACTACCGGCAAAAAGCTGTTTTCCGACCGCATCAACCGCATTGAAGTTTCCGCGACGATGGCCGTAACGGCCGAAGCGGCGCGGCTGCGTGCCGAGGGCGTGAGCCTGGTGGACTTTGGCGCGGGCGAACCGCACTTCCCGACGCCGCGGCATATCAAGGATGCGGCCATCGCGGCCATTGAAGGCAACTTCACTCGCTACACGGCGGTGCCGGGGATCCCGGACGTTCGCAAGGCGATCGTCGAGCGGCATGCGGCGGACTTCGGCACGAGCTACACGCCGGAAGAGGCGGTGTTCACGACCGGCGGCAAGCTCGCGATCTTTAATGCCATGGAAGTGCTGGTTGACCATGGCGAAGAGGTGATCGTGCCGGCCCCGTACTGGGTTTCGTACAAGGACATCGTGCAGTATGCAGGCGGCGTGCCGGTGTTTCTTGAGACCAGCGAGGCCGACAATTTCCGCGTCACCGCCGAAGCGGTGGAAGCGAGGATCACGCCGCGCACCAAGGCCATCATCCTGAATACGCCGTCAAACCCGGCTGGTTCGGTGATTGCGAAGGACGACCTGTTCGCGATCATCCGCATGGCGCATGCGCGCGGCATCTACGTGCTGACCGATGAGTGCTACGTGTACCTGCAGTATGAGGGCGAGATGGTATCGGGCGCGCAGGTGACCGAGGCGAAGGAGCATGTGCTGGTGATGGGGTCGCTCTCGAAAACCTATGCCATGACGGGCTGGCGCGCGGGTTTCGCGCTGGGTCCAAAGCCGATCATCGCCGCCATGGGCAAGCTGCAGTCGCAGTCGACCTCAAACGCGGCGACCTTTGTGCAAAAGGCATCCGTCGTTGCGCTGACGAGCTCGCAGGAGTGTGTGGCCGAGATGCGGGCCGACTACGTGAAGCTGCGCGACCGCATCCTGGTAGGGCTGGGCGAGATACCCGGCCTGACCTGCACGCGACCGCAGGGGGCGTTCTATGTCTACCCGAATGTGTCGGCGTACCTGGGCAAACCGGGCGGACCGGTCTCGGCGATGGAGCTCGCGAAGCGGCTGCTGAACGAGGCCGGCGTGGTCACGGTGCCGGGTGAAGCCTTCGGCACGGGCGACCATATTCGTCTGTCGTATGCCGTCGCACACGAGGCGGTAGACGAAGGAACCAGGCGGATGAAGAACTGGTTTGCCGGGTTGAGCGCCTGAGCGCGCGGACGGTAGAGCTGCGGGTTGCCGGCATCTTGTTCGACATGGACGGCATCCTGGTGTCGTCGCTGGGCTCGGTCGAGCGCTCCTGGACGAAATGGGGCGGGATGCGCGGGGTGGACGGCGCGAAAGCGATCCAGGCCGCGCATGGCAAGCGCGCCGTTGAAACAATCCGCCTGCTGCGGCCCGACCTCGACGAACGGAAAGAGCTTGCGTTGATTGAGCAGATCGAGATCGACGACACGGAAGGTCTCGAAGTTCTGCCCGGAGTGCCGGAGCTGCTGGCGTCGCTGCCCGAAGGCAGCTGGACCGTTTGTACCTCGGCCACCAGGCGGCTGGCGCGGGTGCGGATGGAGCATGTCGGGCTCACGTTGCCGAGCGAGTTTATCTCGGCCGATATGGTCGAACACGGCAAGCCGCACCCGGAGCCGTACCTGCGCGGGGCCGCGCTGCTCGGGTTCGCGCCGGAGCGGTGCCTGGTGATTGAGGACGCCCCGGCGGGCTGCCGGGCAGGCAAGGCTGCAGGGTGCACCGTGCTGGCGACCCTGTTCTCGCACCCGGCAGACCAGTTAGCCTCGGCGGATTACCGGGTGCGCTCGCTGGAAGAGTTGAGCGCCGATGGTGCGGCCGGGGCGTTGGCGGTTCGCTTCACACCGCTATAAAGTCAGACCTTTTGGCAGAGCTGCCGGCCGAGCCCGCTCGCACCGGTGATTCCAGGGAAGCAGTGTGGATAGATTCACATCGCGCGCAGGTTTCAGGGATGCGCTGCCGCGGACTCCGCTGCAGGCTGGGCTGTCGGGGAAGCCGTGGAGGCCGGCAGATCGTCCCGCACCTCCAGTTCAAGCAATTCGCCTGTGTTCGGCTTGTAGGCCACGACCGCGGGGTGGCCCGCGAGGTGGTAACAGCTGGAGAAGTGATCATTTCCCCACCAGAATGTGTCGGAGAACCCGATCATCAATCGCCCGCCGTCGCTGTTCAGCGTCAGGGGCTTCGCGCCGGGCGGGCCGTCGGGGAGCAGGGTCGCCGTCGTGGTGTGACCCCGAGGGGTTTCGTTGCAGGTCAGTGTCGTCAGGATGCCGCGCGCCACCTCGGTACCGGCCGGCACATCGAGCGCGAGCGCAGCGCCATCGCCGCGCTTGTCCTGTGCGACGGCGGTCCATACATCCACTGCTTCGTTATGGTCGGGCCCGAACCAGTGCGTGGCTACATAGCGGGAGTAGTTGGCTGCAACGGCCGGCTGGTGACCCGCGAGCAGGATGTGAGCGGTCAATAGATGGTAACCGGCGCGCCAGGGCTCCAGTGCTTCTGCTTTCTGCGCGTCTGTGTAGGCCTCCTGTATGTGGTTGAGGCGCCATGCGATGAGCGCGAGCTCGACGTAAGCCGGGGCGTAGCCCGGTGCAAGTTCCGTGACATGCCGTACCCTGTTCTCTGTTTCGCGCAGGCCGTCCGGCGTTTGCCGGTCAAGCGATGTGCCGGACATGGCGACCGCGAATAAGGAACGAGGCAGATTGGCGTCGAGCGCAAGTGCCTGCTGCCATTGCGCGGCAGCTTCCTTGTCGTTTCCGGCGGCGAAATCGAGAAACCCGATCTCTTCATGCGCCGAGGCCAGCTTCGGATCCAACGCGACCGCACGCTCCAGGAGTTCGCGGCCTGTCTTTCTGTCATGAGCGCCGATGTGGAAGCAACCCAGCTCGTAGTCGGTTTCCCCCGGCGTCAGTTTCCGCTCCGCATAGGTTTTCTGGTCTTCCGTATGGTCGGGCGGCAACACGGCGGCGGTGAAGCTGAACCGGCTCACATATTGTGAAAACGCGTTGTCGAAAGCACGTGGGTCGCCGAACGTCTCCCGAAAAGCCGTTTGCTGGTCGGTGCGGTCCTGAATGGCCCTGAAAAAAGCATTGAGCTTCGCGCCGCCGTTCATGCCGGGTCCAAAAGACATGAAGTGGACCAGGGCCCAGCTCTCGGCATAGAAAAGCTGTGCCTTGCGATCGTCGTGGAGATAGGGCGACCGCCCGTTCACGTCGAGCATGTCCGTGACGGAAATCGGCATCTCGCGGCGCAGGACTGCTATCCGCTCCGAAGGAGCGCCGACATAGATACGGTCACCCTGAAAGCGGGTGTAGGCGTAATACTCGGCCAGTCCTTCATCGAGCCAGGTCGGCAGCCAGTGAGCATTGGCGTGCAAAATGCTGTGCGTGTACTCGTGGTACACAGTCTCACGCGCGCCGCTGCTCCACTCATCCAGGCGTACCAGTGCGAACTGCTTTTCCCAGCCACGGTGGAACTCCCCGGCGACGCTGTTTCCCCGTGCCTTCCACAGCACAGGCTCCAGCTCGCGCAGTGTGTTCCCGTCACGCGCCGCCACGATGGTCAAAGGCGCGCCGGATTCCAGGCGGTCCGCGCCGAACCGGAGAGCAAACACATACCGCATCTGCTCAAACTCGTGCGCAACCACCCGTCCATCGTGCCCCGAGCCGTCGGTCAAGACGCGGAAGTGAGGGCTGCGAACCTCGGTCCAGGTCGCTTCCGCGTGGACGGCTGAGCCGTACAGCCACCATGGCAGCAGCACAAAGGTGATCAGAAGACGGCAAGGAGCGAACATGGCCGAATTCTGTCATGCAGGCCACCTGATGTGAAGCCTTTTTTGCGTAGGGGAATGACCTCGGTCAGGAGCATGTCCCAAAACGGGACACGAGATCAAACAGGCGTCCGTGACGCTGCGACAAAAGGGCCCGGATTGAACTCCGGGCCTTTTGTGCCGCATGGAACGCGTTTACTTGATCGTCCACTGCTGTGCGTTGGTGCCGTTGCAGGTGTAAGCCTGCACGGCTGTTCCGGCAGCGGTACCGGAGGAGCGCACGTCCAGGCACAGGGCCGGGTTACTGGCCGGGTGCAGGGCATACAGGCTGCCGTTCTGGACCGGGTTCCAGGCCTGCCCGGCTGAGCCGTTGCAGGGCTGCAGGTTGACCGCCGAGCCGCTTGCGGTGCCTGGGGCGGTCAGGCAGTACGGGCCTTCGGTCGCCAGGTTGTAGTAGCCGGCCGGGTTGACCCCGTTGTTGGAAAACGCCCAGTTTTGCGCGCCGGTGCCGTTCGCCGTGTACACGTCGATCGGGTTGCCGTTCGCGATACCGGAGGTGTAGTCGTCCAGGCGCAGCCCCGTCGCATTTTGCGGCGTCAGGGTATGGGTGCCGTTCAGGTTGGTGGGTGCCGGCGGCGGTGTGGATGAGCTGCCTTGCGTGTACACGCGAACGTAGTCGATCAGCGCGCTGGCCGACGAGGGCGTTGAGCCGTCGGTTGGGCCGGGGAAGCCGCCCGAGCCGATGGCAAAGTTGAGCAGAATAAAGAACGGGTTGTTGTAGACCCACTGCGTCCCCGTGGGGATGGTCGATGGCGTGATGGTCAGAAAGATATTGGAAGTGCTGTCGCGGTAGTACTGGAGCGAGTTTGGGCCCCAGATCAGGCCGTAAACATGGTAGGCATCATCGTCGACGCGACCGCCGTTCGGGAAGGTGGATCTGGCACCGATGCCGTTGCCTGCGGAGTAGCCGGGCCCATGCGTGGTGGATGAGGTGGTACTCGGCCCGTAGGACTGCACCCACTCCATGATGTCGTCCTCGCCGCATTGCGGCCAGCCGACGGAGCCGATATCGGCGCCGAGCATCCAGAAGGCAGGCCACAGCCCGTCGCCGACGGGCAGCTTCATCCGGGCTTCGACCCGGCCGTACTGGAACTGGTAGATGCCCTGCGTCTTGAGGCGGGCCGAGGTCCAGGTGCCGCTTGAGTCGCGCTGGGCATGGATGACCAGGTTGCCGTTGCCGTCCTGGTAGGCGTTCGGCTGGCCGGCAACGCAAGGGGCGGTGTTGGAACCGGGCTTGCAGTAGACCTCGATCTCGCCATTGCCCCAGCCGTTGTTGTTACCCAGGTCGTAGGTCCATTTCGTTGCGTCCGGGTAGGTGCCGGCTGCGGCGTTGAACTCGTCGGACCAGGCCAGATTCCAGGTTTGCGCATGGAGGGGCAGCGCGATCCCCGAAAGCAAAACAAGGCCGGCGGCGGCGCGAGTCAAACAGCGGAGCGCGCGAAAAGGCAACGAGCGCGACCCTGCCGCGGTTTCTTGAGAGTCGAACGGTGCCCGGGCAGAGTGCGCCGAGAGGGAGGTGACGAATCGCATGGAAGTTCCTTTCAGAGCATTGCGTGCAACGGCGGAACTGTAGCACAGCGAAAGGACGGCCCGCACTCCTGGAGCAGCAATCGATGTTGGTGAGCCGGACACGGCTGCATTCGCGCCGCAAACGCAAGAAAGGCGCACCTTCCCTCTGGAGAGGCGCGCCTATAACTTGGCCGTGAAAAGCTACAAAGCGGCTGCGGCAGGCTGTTCCAGGGTGGAGCGGAAGTACTCCATGGAGAGCTTCAGGCCCTGCTCCAGGCTGATCTTCGGCTCCCAGCCGAGCAAACGTCGGGCCTTGGAGATGTCGGGCTTGCGCTGGAGCGGATCGTCCTGCGGCAGCGGTTCAAAGACGATCTCGGAGCGGGATCCGGTGACCCGGCGGATGGTTTCGGCGCACTCGAGGATGGTCCACTCCGTCGGGTTGCCGATGTTGACCGGCGTGTCGATGGAGGAGGCGGCCAGCCGGACAATGCCGTCGACCTCATCGGCTACATAGCAGAAGGATCGGGTCTGCGAGCCGTCGCCGTAGACCGTCATGGGCGCGCCGCGAAGCGCCTGCACCAGCAGGTTCGAGATGACGCGGCCGTCGTCGCGACCGAGCCGCGGGCCGTAGGTGTTGAAGATGCGAACCAGGTGCGTGTCGGTCCCGTAGTAGCGGCGGTAGGCGGTCACCAGAGCCTCGGAAAAGCGCTTGGCTTCGTCGTAGACTGAGCGGGGCCCGATCGGGTTGACGTGGCCCCAGTACTCCTCGGTCTGCGGGTGCACCTGCGGGTCGCCGTAGCACTCGGAGGTCGAGGCATGGAGAAAGCCGGCACCGTATTTCTTCGCGACTTCAAGCGCGTTGCGGGTACCGCTGGACCCGACATCGAGGGTTTCAATGCCTAGGCGGTGATAGTTGAGCGGGCTTGCCGGGGAAGCGAAGTTGTACACGTAATCGACGTGCCCGAAGTCGAACGGCCGGCAGATATCGTGCTGTTCGAGCCGGAAACGGGGCTCGCGCTCCAGGTGCTCCACGTTTGCAAGGTTGCCCGTGCACAGGTTGTCGACACCCAGAACCGAATGACCGTCAGCAAGGAGGCGATCGGCAAGGTGCGACCCTAAAAAGCCGGCAGCGCCGGTCAAAAGTATATGCATAAGGTGGAGCTTTCTCCCAGCTTGTTTTGAGTCAGCGTAGCATAAAGCAAAAACGTTAACCATATAGGACGCCAGAGACAAGGGTCAAGTCGCCTGGTCAGCTCATTGAACCGTTCTGGGAGCCGTTCTGGGACCGTTCTGGGAGGAAGGAGCAGAGAAAGTCAGGGCGCGGTGCAATTAATCTTGAAAATGCCTCGCCGCCGTTGCTGCCTATGCGAGGCGTGTACGAGAACGGACCTCAGCTGTCGGCCTTCAGCCGCCTGCGCCGCGTCGACTTTTTTCCTTCGATGACAGTGGCCGGCACGGTCATCGAGGCCGGGTCGTCTTCGGGTACCGGGTTCACGGCGATCGGCGGCGCGACCATTTCCAGCTCTTCCCGCGGAATCGCGGCGGCCGACTCGCGGCCTTCCGCGACATCCATGAAAAACTGCTGCGCGTTGAACGGCGGCATCGCCCGGCCTTCCGCCGTGTCGCGCAGCATGCCGTAGGTGCCGTCGGGCCGCAGCAGGCGGGTTTTGTCGGTATCGGCCAGGTAGGCG
This sequence comes from uncultured Acidobacteriaceae bacterium, assembly GCA_964235795.1. Classification (GTDB taxonomy): domain Bacteria; phylum Acidobacteriota; class Terriglobia; order Terriglobales; family Acidobacteriaceae; genus EB88. The sequence goes on from CAXSBW010000004.1 coordinate 10,973, forward strand.
GCCAGGATCTCGGAGCGAAGACGGGTGCGCAGCGCCGGATCCCGGACGGGAAAGGTCACCTCGCAGCGCTCAAACAGGTTGCGCGGCATCCAGTCGGCTGAGCCGCAGTAGATCTCCTCCGCTCCACTGTTGGCGAAGTAGAAGATGCGCGAGTGCTCCAGAAAGCGGCCGACCACCGAGCGAACCCGGATGCGTTCGCTCACACCCGGCAGCCCGGGCCGCAGGGAGCAGATGCCGCGCACAATCAGGTCGATCTCCACGCCGGCCTCCGACGCGGCATAGAGGGCTTCAATCACGCTTTGCTCGAGCAGCGAGTTCATCTTGGCGACGATGCGCGCGGGACGCCCGGCGCGGGCGTGCTCGGTTTCGCGCTGGATCAGCCGGATGGTGCTTTCGGCCAGCGTGAGCGGCGCGACCAGCAGGGGCGCATAGTCGTCGGACTCGGAGTGCGCCGTCAGGTAGTTGAAGACGGCATGCACATTTGCGGTGATCGCCGGGTCCGAGGTAAGAAAACTGATGTCGGTGTAAAAGCGCGATGTGACGGGATTGTAGTTGCCGGTGCCCAGGTGGGCGTAGCGACGCATCACGCCGTCCGGGTCGTGACGAACGACAAGCGCGAGCTTGCAGTGAGTCTTCAGGCCGACAATGCCGTGAAACACCTGCACCCCGGCGTCTTCCAGGTTGCGTGCCCAGCGAATGTTGGAGGCTTCGTCGAAGCGCGCCGTCAGCTCGACGACGACAGTGACCTCCTTGCTCTGCGCGGCTTCGGTGAGCGCGCGAAAGATAGGCGAGTCGTCGCTGGTGCGGTACAGCGTCTGCTTCATGGAGGCAACGGCGGGGTCGGCCGCGGCAGCCTCGATAAAGCCGACAACCGCTTCGTACGAGTCGTAGGGGTGATGAAGCAGGATGTCGTGATGGCGCAGTTCGTCGAACAGGTCGACGGACTTGCGATGGAGCCGAAGCTCGCGGCCGGTGAACGGCGGGTACTTCAGGTCAGGCCGGTCGGTTTCGCTGTACAGCGTCATCAGCCGTGAAAGGTTGACGGGGCCGTCGGTGCGAAACACCTGCGACTCGTCGAGCTCGAAGTTGGAACGGAGCCGCTCGATGATCTCCGGGTGCGCGTCCTGTTCAATCTCAAGGCGCACGGCATCGCCCTTGCGGCGGTTGTGCAGCTCCGACCGGACTGCTTCCAGCAGGGAGCGGGACTCTTCTTCCTCGAAGTAGAGGTTGCTGTTGCGCGTCACGCGAAAGGCCGCGCTTGAAACGATCTCGTAGCCGCGATACATGCCGCCGGCCTGGTGCTCAATCAGGTCGTGCAGAAATAGAAAGTCGGTGGTGCCGGCCGACTCGCGGGGCAGGCGCACAAACCGGGGCAGCGCGCGGGGCACGGTGACCACGCCCAGTACGGCTGCGTTGGCTCCCTTGCGCTTGCGCCGCAGCAGCAGGGCCACGCACAGGGCGCGGTTGAGCACACGCGGAAACGGGTGACGGGGATCGATCGTAATGGGGGTCAGCAGCGGGTCGACATCGCGCCCGTAAAGCTCGGTGGCGGCGCGCCGGGCCTCGTCGCTGAGCTCATCCCAGTCCAGCACGCGGATGCCGGCCGCACACAGTGCCGGGTGAAGCTCGTTGTTCCAGCAGCCGTACTGTTCCGCGACAAAGTCGTGCATGTCCGCGTTGATCTGGTCGAGCAGCCCCTGCGCGGTCATCCCGTCGGGCCCGGGCTCGCCCTGGCCTTCCTCGATGCGCTGCAGCATGCCGGCGATGCGGACCTCGATGAACTCGTCGAGGTTGGACGCGGTGATCGCGAGAAACTTGACCCGCTCCAGCAAAGGGTTGTCGGGGTTGCGCGCTTCTTGAAGCACACGGCGGTTAAAGCTGAGCCAGGAGCTGTCACGAGCGATAAAAAGACTGCGTTGTGCCTCATCCATAGAAAGCCGCTGCGGGCGCGTCGAACCCCTATCCTAATATGAGCTTTGCGAAAGATGCATGTTCCGCAGGGCAAACTTTCCTTGCAAAGCACGTCGTTGTCAGTTGACCCGTTGCCGGAGGGAGCGGAAGATGAAGAGGCAAGGGTACGCGCGGTTCGCCGTCCGGCCCGGGGAGACAACGATGGCAAGTGACGGATGTGAAGGAGCGGGCACCGTGCAGGGTATGGCGATGGAGCTGTTCCAGCTGGCATCGCTGCTGGTCGGCGACCAGGGCAAGGCACTGGGAATGATTGAAAGCTCGCTCGCGACCATGGAGATCGACCCCTGCCTGGATCCGGCACTGGCCCGGGAGCAGGCGCGGTCGCGCGTGGTGCACGCGGCGTTGACCCAGTTGGCGGCCGAACAGCCGGCAGCGTTTCGCACCGACGACTCCGCGGCCGGCGCGGCGGACCCATGCATTCAGGATGACGATCTGCAGGCCGCAGGCATCACGCCCGCGCAGCTGCGCGGCTGGCTGGAGCAGCAAGGGAAGCCGGAGCTGCGCCGCGGCCTGCGCGAGTGGCTGGAAGAGCTGCCGCTGCTGCAAAGAGCCATTTTTGTGCAGCGCGCCGTACTAGGCCAGGGAAACGACACCGCGGCCCATCTGCTGCGCGAGGCCGGGGGAACCGAGGCAAGCGGCTGGACCGCGGAGCGCGTAAGCGGAACGTTCCGGCGGGCACTCTGCTCCCTTGCCAATTCGCTCGCGCATGCGCCTGCGGCCGAGCCGCTGCCGGCGTAAGCAGCA
>CAXSBW010000004.1:13787-44358 GCA_964235795.1 uncultured Acidobacteriaceae bacterium
AGCAGGCGGCGGACTGGATTCCGAGTCCTGGCATCCCACTCGGAGGTCAGGAGTTCGCATGCGCCTCAAGCCTCTCGCTCCATCCAGTCTTTCGCCCGAACAACGCGCGGTCCACGATTCTGTCGAGGCCGGCGTGGCTCGCTTTCTCCACGGCTTCAAGGCTGTGGAGGAGAACGGCGGACTCAACGGTCCTTTCACCTCGATGGTGCAGTTTCCGAAGCTCGGCCGTCCGGCCTGGGATTTCCTGGTCGCTTTGGCTGAACATTCCACCCTGCCCAGGTCGGTGCGCGAGATCGCCATCCTGGTCACGGGTACCCGGTTCCACGCCCGTTATGAGTTGTACGCGCACGAGCGCGTGGCCGCCGGTGCAGGCCTCGGCAAAGCTCACATCGCGGCCATCACCGCCGGGCAAAGACCGCCCGATCTCCCACTGCCGGAATCACTCGCCTACGATGTTGCCTCGATCCTGAGCGGCGGCGGACACCTCGGTGAGACGACCTATCAAACTGCCATCGATACCTTTGGGGATCAGGGCACGGCGGAGTTGATCTACCTGGTCGGCTATTACTGCTTCACGGCTGTGATGCTCAACGGTTTCGACATGCCTTTACCCGAATAGGGAAATGCTTGCGAAGGACGCGTGGGTCCGTGTTGGGGCCTGTGCCGCACGGCTCTTCAACTGCTTGAAGCATATTTGAGATGTTGAGCCGGTCTCACAGCTCTCCCCAACAAATTTCATCTTTACGGGGACCCCTGCATCCAAGTACGAACGGGTGAACGATTGGCCCGAAACGTGATCCGGGAGTTTGCGTGCCGCAGGGGTGGAAAAGCCGCGTATCGGCCTGCTTACAAACATCACTCGCCGCCGGGATGCTTCTTGTGCCCGGCGCGTTGAGAGCGCAGTTCGGCTCGGGGAGCGGCGGGACAGTCCAGACGCTGCCCAGCCCAACCACGGTATCGCAGCAGCAGATTGCGACCTCGAACTACCAGGGCAGTGTCGGCGAGGAGCCCGTCGTGCCGGGCACCCTGCCACTTTCGCTCAATGATGCCGTGGCTCGCGGCCTGCGCCACAACTTGGGACTGATCCTGACAACCAATAACCGGCTGGCCGCCCGCTCCACACAGCTGTCGCAGCTGCAAAGCCTGCTGCCAACCATCAACGTCAACATCAAGGACGCGGTGCAGGAAACAGACCTCCAGGCGCAGGGACTGCGAATCTCCGGTTTTCCGACCATTATCGGCCCTTACGGGTACCAGGATTTTCGCGCAACGCTCGACTGGACCCTTGTCAGTGTGGCTTCCATCCGCAATTATGTAGCGGCAAAGCATAACTTCATCGGAGCCGGACTGGCTCTCGATGACGCTCGCAACGAAGTGGTCCTGAGCGTCGGCAATGCTTACTTCCTGGTCATCGCGGACGCGTCGCGCGTCCTTTCCACGCAGGCCCAGGTCGATACATCCAAGGTTTCGTTTGACCAGGCGCACCAACAGCACCTGGCCGGTACCTCGCCGCTGCTGGACGAGCTGCGGGCGCAGGTGGACTACCAGACCCAGCAGCAGAACCTGGTGCAGGCGCAGGCCACACTTGAAAAAGACAAGCTCGCGCTGGCGCGGGTCATCGGGCTGCCGGTCGCGCAGCAGTTTGCGCTGACCGACGCCGTCCCTTACTCGCAGCTCGACGGGGTGGACCCCGATACAGCCGTGGCACAGGCGCTCGGCAACCGCAAGGATCTCGCCAACTTCAACGAGCAGCTGAAAGCCGCCGATGCGGCGAAAGGCGCGGCCAGGGCGGAGCGCTACCCGACGCTGGCGTTCAGCGGCGATTACGGCGACATCGGCGTGAATGTACGGCACTCGCACGGCACGGGCGACGCGACCGGGACGCTGGACATCCCGGTGCTCGAAGAAGGCAAGATCCGCGGCGACGAAGCAGCGGCGCAGGAGCAGCTGGAAGCCAAGCGTGCGCAGCTGAGCAATCTTCGCGGACAGATCGCGCAGGACGTGCGCGACAGTATTCTTGATATCCAGGCGGCACAGAAGCAGGTATCGGTGGCGCAAAGCAACGTGGCGCTCGCAAGGGAGGCCCTGAGCGAAGCGCAGCAGCAATATGCTGCCGGCGTCTCTGACAACCTGTCCGTGTCGCAGGCATTACAACAGGTAGCGCAGGCCGACGATCAGTACATCGCGAGCCTTTACCAGCACAATGTAGCCAAGCTGTCGCTGGCGCGCGCGCTGGGCGTAGCCGATACACGGCTGAACAGTTACGTGGGAGGGAAGTAGCGTGGCAGAGCAGGCACTCGAAACAGAAGCCGGGCGGAAGCAGGGCGAAAACGGTGAGGACGGCAACGGCAAACCCAAAGGCAAGTCGCGCCGCCGATTCATCATCATCCTGGTAGTCGCGATCCTGCTGGTGGGCGCGGGGCTTTTCTACTGGCATTCCACGTTTTACGAAGACACCGACGATGCCCAGATCAATGGACACCTGATCCAGATCTCGTCTCGTATCGGCGGCAACGTCGTGAACGTGCCGGTGCTCGAGAACCAGCGCGTCAAGGCCGGCGACGTGATCGTGGAACTGGATCCCAAGGATTACCAGACCGTGGTGCAGCAGGACGAGGCGAACCTGGCCGCGGCCGAGTCGAATTTTCAAACGAACACGGTCAATGTGCCCGTCACCACTGTGAGCGTCAACACCAATCTCGCGGCAATCGCGTCGACCCTTTCTCAGTCCAAGGACTCGGTCGTGCAGGCCCAGCAGCAGCTGGAGGCGAACCGTTCCGCGATCGCCCAGGCCGACGCCAACTACGTCAAGGCCAAGCTGGACGTCGAACGCTATACGCCCCTGGTGCAGCGCGACGTGATTTCAAAGCAGCAGTTCGACCAGGCGGTCGCTACTGCGAAGGCAGATGAAGCCGCGCTGGAGCAGGCCCGGCAGACCTCGGCCGGTGCGGAAACCGCCGTGCGCATCGCGCAGGACCGGGTGGTGCAGACCAAGGCGCAGCTGGAGAACGCGAAAACGGCGCCCGAACAGATTCGGATCCAGAAAGCCAGGGTGGCCCAGGCCGCCGCGCAGGTGGAGCAGAACCGTGCCGCGCTCGCCCAGGCTCGGCTGAACCTGAGCTACACCCGCATCGTGGCGCCGGTTGACGGCATCATCACGCGCAAAAGTGTCGAGGTGGGCCAGAATGTCTCGACGGGGCAGAACATCACCACGCTGGTTTCGCTCGACGATGTATGGATCACCGCCAATTTCAAGGAAACGCAGCTCAACCACATGCATGCGGGCCAGCCTGTCACGATCGGGGTCGATGCCTACGGCGGACGCACGTATGACGGCGTGGTGACGCAAATCGGCGGCGCGACCGGCTCGGTTCTGAGCCTGTTTCCCCCGGAAAACGCGACCGGCAACTACGTAAAAGTGGTGCAGCGTGTGCCTGTGCGGATCGACCTGAAGGACAAGAGTGAGGACCGCGACCACCTGCTGCGCCCCGGCTTGTCGGTGGAGCCCAAGGTGACGATCAAGAACTGACCGGGGTTCCGCGGGAAACGGCTTCGTTCCGGCGAAGCCGTTTTGGGTTCGCGATTTCGCGTCAACGGCCGCGTGCTATGCATCTATATGCCATCGGCCAGCCTCGTTTTCAAGGGGAGACCGACTCGCCGGAGCCCCACTGATGCCGTTCACTCATCTTTTTCTCGCTCACGCGTACCTGGTGCTGTTTGTCTGGGTATTCACGGAGCAGATCGGCGTCCCGATTCCGTCGGCACCTTTGTTGCTGACAGCCGGTACGCTGACGGCGACGCACGAGCTTCATCTTTTGCCGGTTCTCGGCTCAATCCTGTCGGGTTCGCTGGTCAGCGACATCTCGTGGTACTTCCTGGGGAAACGCTACGGCAACCGGGTCATTCGCCTGCTGTGCCGATTCGTGCCGCAGCGCGACACCTGCGTGCAGCGCACCAACGGCTACTTCAGCAAACATGGCGCAAGCACCTTGCTTGTCAGCAAGTTTTTGCCCGCCCTCAACACCATGGCCGGGGCGATTGCCGGACAGTCCGGTATGGACTTTCGCGTCTTTCTGCTGTGCGATGCAGGCGGCGTCCTGCTGTGGGCCCTGGCGTTTGTGGTCGGCGGCCGCTTTGCCGGCGACCTGCTGAAAACGCATCCGCATGCGCTGGCCTGGGTGGCACATTTTGCTGTCGGCCTGTTTGCCCTGTTGCTGGTGGCCTTTATCGTGCAGCGATGGGTGCGCCGCCAACAGTCGCTGGCCGAGATCCGCACCGACCGGCTTTCGCCGGAAGACCTCCATGCCATGGTCGCGGCCGGCGAGGCGCCTTTTATCGTCGATCTGCGCCACCCGCTCGATTACCTGCCCGATCCGCGTACCCTGCCCGGTGCTGTTGTGATGACTCCCGACCGCCTGATCGAGGGCGTTGCCCAGATTCCGCGCGACCGCGACGTGGTGTTGTTTTGTACCTGCCCCGACGAGGAAACGGCGGTGCGCATGGCGCTGGCCATTCGCAAAATGGGTGTAGTGCGGGTGCGTCCGCTGCTTGGCGGCTTTGACGGCTGGCGCGAACGCGGCTACCCTCTGGTGCCGATTCCCAATGCGTCGCCCGCTACCCTTTCTGCGACCCCGGCCGCGAATGTCGCCTGACCGTTGTCAAGGCCATGCCGGGGTACCGAAGAGTAAGCGCCCGCAATACTTTCGCGTATTTCGCTCGACACCTGTGCTAACTTGCCCTCTGAGACGAACAGGAGCGTAGGCCCGGCTCCTGGTTCGGCTGAATCGATCTGTGAGACCTGCATCCTCATGAGTTGGACTGAAAGCTACCACTGCGATGTATGCGGCAAGGCCAAAACCGGTACCGGCGGCAGCTGGTGGCTTGCCTGGGTCGGCACCACGGCCGGCGAGCCTGCTTCAGAGGGCGAACCGATGCTGAAGATGACGGGCTGGAACCAGGCCCTGTCGCATGCAGCCGAGGTGCGACACCTGTGCGGAGCGCGCTGCTCACAAACGCTGCTGGACCGATGGATGAGCGGTCACGAATCCTGATCCGGCCCTGGAGCGAGCGCCCGTTTGCGTACAGGGTCAAAGCGACGCGTGTTGCAAGCTCACGCCCCGAGATGGCTGCGCCTTAAACTAGCGGGAGTGGCGCTTGCAACTCGTCACGGGAGAAACGGTTGGCATATAACGACTTACGTGCGTGGATCAAGGCGATGGACCGGGCCGGCGAGCTGAAGCGGATTCGCGAAGAGGTCGATCCGATCCTGGAGATCACCGAGATTACGGATCGCGCCTCGAAGGCAGGCAAGCGCGGCGGCACTCCGGGCGGCCCGGCCCTGTTGTTTGAGCGTATCAAGGGCTACCCGGGCGCGCGTGTGCTGATGAACCAGTTCGGCTCGGAGGCGCGCATGAAGCTGGCGCTCGATGTCGATTCGCTGGATCAGGTCGCGGGACGCATCCGCGCGCTGCTGGAGCAGAAATCGCCCGAAGGCCTGATGGACAAGCTGAAGCTGCTGCCCAAGCTGGCGGAGTTCGGCAAATTCTTTCCGAAGACGATCCCGGCGAGGCAGGCCGCGTGCAAGGAAGTGATCAAGATCGGGGCGCGCGGCGACCGGATCGATGTGCTGGAGTTTCCGGTGCTGCAGTGCTGGCCGATGGACGGCGGCCGCTACATCACACTGCCGTGCGTGGTGACGCGCGACCCGAAAAACGGCAAACGCAATGTCGGTATGTACCGCATCCAGGTGTATGACGGGCAGACGACCGGCATGCACTGGCAGCGGCAAAAAAACGCGGCCGAGCACCTGCGCGACCGCTTGCGCGCGCAGGCCGGCGACACTGCGACGCAGGTCGCGCGCATGGCCCAAACCGCCGGCGGCACCGTCAGGGCTGCCGGCGGAACAACCGCCGCCCCGTCCGTAACCTACACCAGGCAGCTCGCCGACCGGCTCGAGGTCGCGGTCGCGATCGGCACCGACCCGGCCACGACCTTTTCCGCGATCGTGCCCGCGCCGCCCGAGGTTGAAGAGTACATCGTCTCCGGCTTTTTACGGCAAAAGCCGCTGGAGCTGGTGCAATGCGAGACAGTCGACCTGCAGGTGCCGGCGCATGCCGAGATCATCCTGGAAGGCTTCGTCAAACTCGACGAGTTGCGCACCGAAGGCCCGTTCGGGGACCACACCGGCTTCTACACCATGGAGGACGATTACCCTGTCTTCCACATCACCGCCATCACGCACCGGCGCGACCCGATCTACGCTGCGACCATCGTCGGCAAGCCGCCCATGGAAGATGCCTGGATGGGCAAGGCCGTCGAGCGCATCTTTCTGCCATTGATGAAGCTGACACTGCCGGAAATCGTCGACATCAACCTGCCGGCCGAAGGTGTGTTTCACAACATCATGGTCGTTTCCATTCGCAAAAGCTACGCCGGCCACGCGCGCAAGGTGATGAACGGTATCTGGGCGCTGGGCCAGGCCATGTTCACCAAGTGCATCGTTGTCGTGGATGAGGATTGCGATGTGCAGGATCTCGGCGAGGTCGTTCTGCGCACCGCGAACAACATCGACCCCGAACGTGACATCCAGTTCACACTGGGCCCGGTCGACTCGCTCGACCACGCCTCGCGCCTGCCGAACTTCGGCTCGAAGATGGGCATCGATGCGACACAGAAGTGGGCGGCCGAAGGCTTCCATCGCGTCTGGCCTCCCATGATCGCGATGGACGAAGCAACCAAGGCCCGCATCGACGCGATCTGGGGCAAGCTCGGGATCGAGTAAGGGCAAGACCGCCTGCGCGGCTCGCGGTCCCTTCGGGACGAGTCCTCGTTCAAGTCAAAAGCCTCCCTCGTGGTTCTGAGGGAGGCTTTTGACTTGAAGGTATACATCCCACATTAGCGCTATGCGCCTGAAGTGGGCGCGAGCCGCGCAGGCGGTCTTGCCCTACCGCGACAGCGCGTCGTCCGGGAAGCGGGGGATGCCGAAGTGGCCGCGCAGGTGGAGCAGGTCGAGGGTGCGGATGTCGCCGGACACGGTGATGAGGTTGACGTTGGTGGGCCCGGCGAGCAGGATGGCGGCTCCGGCGAAGTTGGGCCCATTGTTTTCGAGCCATACGTCGGTGCGGCCTGGGCCGCTGGGGATGAGCGGGCCGGGCGCGCCCGGGCCGGACGGGACGCCGGTGCCCTGGGCATCGGGAAACCTGTTCGCGGTGACGACATGCTTCCAGCCGAGCGAGCTGTACTGGGCGCGGATCGCGTCCAGCGCCGAGGGGTCGTAGCTGCCGGACGAAAATCGGTACAAGTGGACGGCGATGCCGTTGAGCCGGGCGATGGTGCCGCGGGTCTGGTCGTCGATGCCGGCGAAGTTGCCCGCAAGCGCGAGCATGGACCGGTCAAAGGTGAAGTCGGTGTGCCAGGAAGCCTGCTGACTGAGCGTGGTCAGCCCGAGCGGCACCAGGGTGAGCGCATCGAGCGGCGGCGCAGGCGGCGGGGCATAGCCGAAGCCCGGCGGCGGCGGCGCGGTGGTTTGTTGTGCAGCGCCGCTGGCGACCAGCAGCAGACCCAGCATGGGGGTAAACACAGTTCGCGAGACACGCATAGCGGTTTCTCCAGCTTCACCGGTTAGAACCCGACGCCTGCGCAACTGTTGTGCCGGCTACTCGGCTTGTTTCAGCTCCAGCCGCAGGAGGTTGTGAACCGCTCGCGCCGGCCTGGTGTCTTCTTCGACCACCAGCTTGAGAGGCCCTTCCTTTGCATCGATGGGCTTGCCGTCGAGCGAGTCCGAGACCAGCACCAGCCCGGGATGGAAGCCGGGCTCGATTTCAGCAAGGGAAAGCACGGCCTTGTAGCCGTCGCTGCCGGTCGCGACGACATATTGCGCCAGGGCTTTGCCTCGAACCGCCGATGGTTCCGGCGCGCCCACTTTTTCGACCAGCTGGATCAAGGGCACACCGGCGTAGGTTTCACGTGCGTGCGTGTGCCCGTTCAACACAGTGATCTGCACATGTGCCATGGCCTTCAAGGCTTCAAGAGTGATCGTGGTCTGCTGCCCGGGGCCGAGGACAGCAAGGCTTGCTTGCTGGGCCACAACAGGCAGGGCTGAGCCCAGGGCAAGCAGCAGGGGAGCAAGACGGAGCGAGCTGTAGGTCACGGGGCGGTTTCCTGTTCAGGGGCTGGCAAGCCGAGGAAAGATCTGCCTCGTCACCGCTTTACCTCGTTATAATAGCGGTATGTCGATCGTGCGCAACATCAAGGGCGTGGCCAAGGGCATGAGCATCACCTTCGGGGAGATGTTCCAGCCGACCGAAGTGGAAAACTACCCGGACGGTCCGGGGCCGACCCGCGGCGCCGTATTGCAGGAGCGTTTCCGTGGCGCGCATGTGTTGCAGCGCGATGAGAACGGTCTGGAAAAGTGTGTCGCCTGCTTTTTGTGCGCGGCGGCCTGCCCGGCCAACTGTATCTACATCGAGGCTGCCGAGAACACAGCCGAGACGCGGATTTCAAGCGCTGAGCGCTACGCCAAGGTCTATAACATCGACTACAACCGGTGTATCTTTTGCGGCTACTGCGTGGAAGCCTGCCCGACCGACGCCATCACGCATGGTCATGGCTTCGAGCTGGCCAGCCTGAACGCCGGCTCCCTGGTGATGCGCAAGGAAGACATGCTGACGCCGAACCTGGGCCTGCCCGGGGTGGCGGCCAGCGGTGCGGATTCGGTCAAGTAGCGGGGCTGAAAGCGCAAAGCAGCGGCTTACCGGCCGCTGCTTTTTGTTTTGCCGTCGCATCCAATGCGGCGAGGGGCAAACATCATGGCGACAGTGCGAGTATTTGCGCGGGCAAAAGCAAAGGACGGCAAGGAGCGGGAGCTGCGTGAACAGCTGCTTGAGCTGGTAAAGTCCAGCCGGACTGAAGAAGGAATCGAGCTCTATGAGCTGTTTGAGACCACCGAAGGCGGTGAGTTCCTGTTCAGCGAGCAGTACGCCGGCGCGGAAGAGTATGAAGCGCATAAAAGTTCGGAGCATTTTCGGCAGGGCAGCGCGGCCATGCAGCCCCTGCTCGACGGCGAACTCACGATCTGGGTTGTCGATCCGGTAGAGCCGGTTTTGTAATTGGCGTCTCCATACAGACGAGCCGCACCGCTAGAATGAAGGGTGGCCCAAACCCTCATGCCCCATCCTCTCCAGATACTTCAGCAGCGCGTCCTGGTTTACGACGGTGCCATGGGCACCAGCATCCAGCTGCACTCGCCCACGGTCGACGACTACTGGGGCAAAGAGGGCTGCAACGAACTGCTGGTGCTGTCGCGCCCCGACATCATCCGCGACATCCACGCAAGCTTTTTCGAGGCAGGCTGCGATGTGGTCGAGACCAACAGTTTCGGTTCAACACGCGTGGTGCTGGATGAGTACGAACTGGGCGACCGCACGCGCGAGTTGAACGTTGCAGCCGCGCGGCTCGCGAAAGACGTCGCGCGCGATTTTTCAACGCCGGACAAGCCCCGCTTTGTCGCAGGCTCCATCGGTCCCACCACCAAGCTGCCTTCACTGGCGCACATCGGCTACGACGCCATGGCGGCCATGTATCGCGAGCAGGCTGAAGCGCTGATCGAGGGCGGAGTCGACCTGCTGCTGATTGAAACCTGCCAGGATCTGCTGCAGGCCAAGATCGCACTCGCGGCCTGCGAAGACGCAATGCGCGCAGCCGGCAGGCGCCTGCCGGTGCAGATGCAGGTCACGCTCGAGGCTACAGGCACCATGCTGCTGGGCTCCGAAATCGGCGCGGCGCTGGCGGTCGTCGAGTGTTTTGAGCCCGACATCATCGGCCTGAACTGCGCCACCGGTCCCGCGGAAATGAACGACGCGGTGCGCTTCCTGTGCCAGAACTCGACGCGTGCCATCAGTGTTTTACCCAACGCCGGGCTGCCGCAGAACGAAGGCGGCGTCGCCGTCTACAAGCTCACGCCGGGGGAGTTGGCTGCTTACCATCGCCGGTTTGTGACCGAGTATGGCGTGCAGGTGGTGGGCGGTTGCTGCGGCACCACGCCGGAACACCTGCGCGCCGTGGTGGACGCCGTAAAGGACTGCACACCGGCTCGCCGCGAGCGGAAGCCGCAGGGCGTGGCCGCGAGTGCCTTTTCCGCAACGCCGCTTGAAGTCGATGGGCAGCCCGTCATCATCGCCGAGGAGATGAATACGACGACGCGGGTCGCGCACTTTCGCGACATGGTGCGCGGCGGCGACTACGACGGCATCCTCGCGATGGCCAAGCGGCTCGCGGCGGAAGGCTCGCAGATGCTCGACCTCTGCTGCGCTATCGTCGGCGAGGACGAAAAAGGGTACATGAACGCGGTGCTTGAAAAGATTGCGACGCGCGTGAGTGTGCCGATCGTGATCGACACGACGGAAGCCGATGTGCTCGAAGAAGCCTTGAAGCGCGTACCCGGTAAACCCCTGATCAACTCGGTCAACCTGGAGGACGGTGAAAAACGCACGAGCCAGGTACTGCCGATGGCGAAGCGCTACGGCGCGGCGGTGGTCGCGCTGACGATCGACGAGGACGGCATGGCGCTGACCGCGGACAGGAAAGTGGCCGTTGCAAAACGTATCTACGCGATGGCGACCGAGCGCTACGGCATGCGCGGCGAGGACATCCTGTTTGACCCGTTGACACTGCCGATCTCGACTGGCCAGGAAGATTACCGCGACGCCGGCATGCAGACGCTGGAAGCCGTCGCGCGCATCAAGCAGGAGCTGCCGAAAGCGAAAACCATTCTCGGCGTCAGCAATATCTCCTTCGGACTGAATGCATACGCACGGCGCGTGTTGAACAGCGTCTTTCTGAAAGAGGCTGTCGATCGCGGCCTCGATGCGGCCATCGTGAACTACGCGAAGATCTACCCGCTGTACAAGATTCCCGAACGCGAAGTGGAGCTCGCGCGCAAGCTGATCTTTCGCGACACTTCAGAGGGCGACCCGCTGCAGGGCTACATGGGCTACTTTGCCGGGCTCGATCCGACAGCAAAACAGGATGAGATCGCGGTCGAGTCCCTTTCGCTCGAAGACCAGCTGAAGCAGCTGATCATTCGCGGTGAGCGCTCGCTGGGCCAGGGTGTCGACAAACAGTCGCTGGAAGACGTTATCAATACAGCGCTCATCACGTACACACCGCTGGAGCTGATCAACACCGTGCTGCTGGACGGTATGAAAACAGTGGGCGACCTGTTCGGCGCACGCAAGATGCAGCTGCCTTCGGTGCTCGATTCAGCCGCCGTGATGAAGGCCGCTGTCGCGTACCTTGAGCCGAAGATGGAGCGCGTGGAAGGCACGCAAAAGGGAACCATCGTGCTCGCGACCGTCAAGGGCGACGTGCACGACATCGGTAAAAATCTTGTCGATATTATCCTCTCCAACAACGGCTACAAGGTCGTCAACCTCGGCATCAAGCAGCCGGCCGACGTCATTATCAAGGCCGCGCAGGACCACAAAGCCGACGCGATCGGTTTAAGCGGACTGCTGGTGAAATCGACCCTCGAGATGAAATACGTCATCCAGGATTTACAGCGGCTCGCGATGACGACGCCCGTCATCTGCGGTGGCGCCGCACTGACGCGCAAATATGTCGAGCAGGACCTGCGGCAGGAATACGCTGCTGCCGTTTTCTACGCGGAGGACGCATTCGCCGGATTGCATGTGATGAGTGACCTGACGAGTGAGGATGGTGCGCGAGACAAGCGAATCGAGGAAGGCAGCACGGTTAAACTGTTTCCCACGGCACCCCACATCGTGGCCTCGCAACAGGCGGTGGTTGAGGGACCGATCGTGCGCTCCTCCTCGGTCACGCCGGTGGAGCAAACACCGACGCCGAGCTTTTACGGCTGCCGCGTGCGCAAGGATTTCGATCTTGACCTGGTCTTCTCCTACATTAACGAAACGGCTCTTTTCAAGAACCAGTGGCAGCTCAAAACAGCGTCGGCCGGCGACTACCTGCGGCTGGTGGAGGAGAAATACCGGCCGATTCTCAGCGACCTGAAACGCGAGGTCAAAAGCAAAGGCTGGTTTTGGCCCAGGCTGGTGTACGGCTTCTATCCCGCGCAGGCTGACGGCAACGACGTTGTGGTGTATGAACCGGACGATGCGACTGCTGCCGAACCCCGCGAACGTTTACGCATTCACTTCCCCCGGCAGCGCGAAGGACGCAAGCTTTCGATCGCCGATTACTTTCATCCGCGCAGCTCCGGGCGCATGGACGTGATCGGGTTTTCGGTCGTAACCATCGGCGAGCGAGCCAGCGAAGAAACCAAAAAGCTGTTCGATGCGGGCGATTTTACCCGTTACCTGTACGTGCACGGCCTGGGGGTTGAAACCGCGGAAGCGCTCGCCGAGTACTCGCACAAACTCATTCGCGAGGAGCTTGGGATTGCGAATGACGACGCCCCGGAGGTTCGCGATCTGTTCCATCAAAAGTACCGTGGCTCGCGCTACTCCTTCGGCTACCCGGCGTGTCCCAACCTCGAAGATCAAACCAAAATTTTCGAGCTCCTGCGGCCGGAAGAAAACATCGGCGTTCGCCTGACGGAAGGCTTTCACCTGGAGCCGGAACAAAGCACCAATGCGCTGGTCGTGCACCATCCGCAGGCCAAGTATTTCGTCGTGTAGTTGCAGGCAATTACGGGCGAAGCTGTGACACTGAAAGAAGGCGTGCCCCCGGGGCGCGCCTTCTTTGTTTCCCGAGGAGCCTCCCCCTATGCTGCCGCTCACCCCTTCCGCTTTCCTGCAACAAGCGTTTACCTCGGCCCGCGCCGCCGGTCATATCTACCCAGCGTACGCGGCATGCGAGGCCGCGCTTGAGTCCGCCTGGGGCCAGTCCATGCTCGCGCAGCAGGCGAACAACCTGTTTGGGCAAAAGCAGTCGCACCCGCCGCGCGGCCACTCGCTCACCCTGCCCACGCGCGAGTGCCTGCACGGCGCCTGGGTCACGGTGCAGGCACAGTGGATCGTCTTTGCGGACTGGCAGGACTGCTTCGCGCACCGCATGACGTTGTTACGCGCGTTGCAACAAGGCTATCCCCACTACCGCGCAGCGCTGACCGCCAAAACCGGGGAGCAGTTCGTGGTGCAGGTGTCGAAAAGCTGGTCCACAGACCCGGATCGCGCCACAAAGATACTCAGTGTGTACCGTGAGCATTTTCTGTCGCTCGAGCTGCAGACCGTCTAGGCCGGCTGCGGCTCCGCCTTGCGTGCCGGCTGTGCTTTCACTTCCTGCCGCAGGGCAGCCTCGCGAATCGGCTTCTCATGCAACAGCAGTTCGGTCGCCTGCAGGTGCGGGTTGGCGTGGAACCAGCGCTGGCATGCATTGTCGTGCAGCAGATTGAGCAGCGCCATCAACGACATACCCTGGTGGTGCGCCATCCACTCGCGCACCAGGCGGGGCCGTTCGCGGCCCTGCGTGTAATCGACTGCCTCATACAAGCCGTAGGCCCCGCCCCACCCGGCGCGGGCCATGGCATGCAGGTTGCGCAGCGCTTCATCGCGATGGATTCCGACTGCGAGAAAGCTTGCATACGGCGCGACCACCGGACCTGCGGTCGCGTCCCACTTGAGCGCGATCGCTGGGATGCCGAACGCTTTGTAGTGGTAGTGCCCCGCGTCGTCCACGTCCGCGTAGCCTGACTCCGAAATGCCCCATGGCAGCCCGAACTTCTTCCCATAGGCCCGCTGTACCGCGACTACGCCCGCGAGAGTGCGAGCCACCAGGGTGTCCGGGTAGGAGCGCATCCAGAGTGCCGGCATCAGGTACTCAAACATCGTGCCGGTCCAGGACAGCAGCACGGCGTGACCATAGGCAAGCGTGTGTGTGCGCCCCATCTTGAACCAGCTGGTCTGCTCCAGCTCTCCCTTGGCCACGGCGATAAACGCCGCGATGCGCGCTTCGGACGCGAGCATGTCATAGCAGGCCGAGTGAAGCTCCTCCCGCTCCACGTCGTAGCCGATGGACAACATCTGCCGGTCCGGCTCGACAAGAAAGGCAAAATCCATCTCCGTCGCGAAACGAAAAGCTTCGTCCGAGCATTGCCGAACTTCGCCTGCGAGTGTTTGCAGGTGCTCGACCGCAGCCGGCAAAAGGAGGCCCAGGCGCGCGGCCGGCGCTTGCAGCGCTGCATCCTTTTGCGCGAAGAGTTGCAGGCGGCCCCTGAGCTCGCGCGCGAACTCGGCCGCGTCAGCAAGGTTTGGACAGGCTCGTACGCCGTCGAGCCCGATTGCGGATCGTAGGGGTGCGAACTCCGGCAACAACCACGGGTGGTAGCGCTGGACCAGTGTCGCCAGAGCGCTCAGCCGCCGCTCATGTTCGTTGCGCCACCAGGATGCTTCCTCCGCGGTCTGCGCGGGCTCGCCAGGTTGAGGCGCGGCGTGCTCATGCACCCAGCGCAGCAGCGCATCGAGCGAAGCCCCGGATGCCGGCAGGCCTCCATCCGGCGCCTTGGCTGTTGCGAGCTGCGTGCGAAGCCCGTCGAACAAACGCCCATCGATCAGCGGACGCCCCAGCAGCTCAGCCGCGCCCATGCGCAGGGTATAAAGCGAAGCGGCGAAGTTTCCGCTATCGACAGACGAAACCGTAATGGGCCGCAGGGCTTCAAGGGTGTGCGTGTTGTACCAGTTGTACAGATGGCCGCGATGCTTCGGCAGCCGTTCAAACGTCGCAAAGGTGCGAAGCGTCAGCTCGCAAAACTCGGGCACGGTCAACCACCCAAACTCGACCGCTGCCTGCCTTGCATTCAGCAGGAGACCGAGGTTGGTGGGTGACACACGCGCGGCTTCAAACAGGTTTTGCTCTTCCACGTTGTCGGGGATGAGGTAGTGGTGCTGCGCCCCGCCGAACTGGTAAAAGTAGCGCCAGATGCGCAGCGCCTGCTCCCTGAGAAACTCGGCATCGGCCGGTCGCAGCGCCGCCATCGCCTCGTGCGGAGGCCGGTTCAGCCAGGCTGTCAGTGCGCTGGCAATGCCCCACAACAGCAAAACGGGCAGCGCGACCGGCAATGTTCGAGGATCCTTCCACCACACCAGCAAGGCCACCGCCAGCGCAAACAGTGGGCTCGCGCTCAGGTAGCGATCCACCGGCGTGGTGCGTTTTCCGGCTTCCGCTTCCGCCGCGGTTTCCCACTCCAGCAGGCGTTGCCCGGTGATAAAACGCCGGATCAGCGCGCGCAAAATCGCATCGAGCGACAGCATGGTGGAGTGCGGCAGAAACACCACGTTGAGCAGCGTGATCAGCGCGGCCTGGCCCGCACCCCGGAAAGCTTCCCCCACGGCGCCTGCCTGCTCCGACACCAGGGCACGACCGAGCGAAAACAGCAGCTGCACAATGGTCGGCAGAAACATCAGCAGCAGCGTGATCAGCGTCCAGTACAGCGCGCCGCCGGGCAGGCCCAGCCAGCCTGCGATCAACAGCAGCAGGGTGAACGGTTCCACCAGCGAACGTCGCAGATTGTCGAAGATCTTCCAGCGTGAGATCGTCGAGATCGGGTTGCGCACCTTGCGTCGCGACTCGTCGGGAACCGAGCTGAAAAGCCACTGCGCGATCTGCCAGTCGCCGCGCACCCAGCGATGTTTGCGGCGCGTATAAGCCGAGTAGTGCGAAGGGTAGTCGTCAATGACTTCGATATCGGTCGCGAGGCCCGCGCGTGCATACGCGCCTTCAATCAGGTCGTGCGAAAGCAGGGCATTGCGCGGGAAACGCCGGTCAAGCACGGCATGCAGCGTTGAAACTTCGTAGATGCCCTTGCCGGTAAAAATGCCTTCGCCGTACAGGTCCTGGTACACGTCCGACACGGCGCGCGTGTAAATATCAAAGCCGGTCTGCCCGGAATAAATGGAGGCCAGGCGCGAGCGCGAGGCCGAGTGAACGCTGACCCCGACCCGGGGTTGCAGGATGCCGTAACCGGCAGTGACGATGCGGCGATCGGGGTCGATCACGGCGCGGTTCAGTGGATGCGCCATGGTGCCGACCATCGCCGCCGCGGAGCCGCGCGGCAGTTGCGTGTCCGAGTCAAGCGTGATGATGTAACGCACGCCCCGAATCGCTTCGACGTTGCCGGCTTTCACCGGAAAGGCGTCAAATGCGCCCGTCAGGTACTTGTTCAGGTCGAGCAGCTTGCCCCGTTTGCGCTCCCAGCCCATCCACACGCCCTGCCGCGCGTTGAAGATACGCAGGCGGTGAAACAAGGCAAATCGTCCGCCGCCGTTTGTGCTGTACTGCGCGTTGAGGTCGTTGATCAGCTTGACCGCGAGGTCGACCAGGGGATCGGAGTCGTTCTCGCGCGGACGCGTTACGGCATCGGGAAGATCGGTGACCAGCGCGAAATAAAGCTGCGGGTCCGCGTTCGCGAGGTAGCGCACTTCCAGCTCCGCCACCAGCTCGCGCAGCTGTTTTTCGTTGAGCAGCAGCGTGGGCACCGCGACCAGGGTGCTGCACTCGGCAGGGATGCCGGTCTTCGCGAAGGCAAGCTTCGGCAGCGCGCGCGCTTCAAACAGCGCCGTCACGATGTTGTTGACAAGATCGACCACGCCCTGGGTCGCCGGCAGAAACAACAGCAGGAACACCCAGATCAAAGAGACGAAGTTGTGTGTGCCGGGCACAATCGGAACGATCAACGCCGCGATCAGCAGGACGGACAACACCTCGATCGGCGCGATGTAGAACAGGTCCGTATCGTGCCTGGCCGCGATGCGGATGCGATCGATAAACGGCGGCCGATAGCCGATCGCGTGTGCCAGGTCGTCCAACCCGGCATCGACAAGGTAGTAGCCGACGTGCGATTCGCGCTCACGCACACGGGGGTCGGCGAAAGAGCGCGCCCGCGCCTCCCGCGCATGCCGCACAGCTTCCCGCGCCACTTCAATCTCTGTCAGGTCGGCGTAGCGCGACAGCTCGGCGACGCGCTTGCGGTACTGTTCACGACTGGAAAAGTCCATGTGAGCGTAGGCGCCGGCAGGGTCCTCGCGCAGCACGCGATCAAACACGATCAACGGCTCGGCGACCACGGTCCAGTCTGCGTAGCCCAGCTCGCGCAGGCTCTTGATACATTGCTCGATCACTGCATTGCGACCTGGAGGAATGTCTGCGGCGAGCACGGCTTCACCCTCGCTCACGGCGCGTTCCATCAAGGCGAACTTCATCGCGGAGGAGAGCGTCCACAACTCCTGGAGATCGAGCGGCTCTGTTTTCTGGACTTCGCCGAGGTAAACGGGCAAGGCTTCGGCATCCCAGGCCAGGGCAGTGACCGCGAAATAACCGGCCGCTACCGCCAGCACTCGCGGCAGACCCGCGTCTTCACCCGCCGTCAATCGCGGTAAACGGTCGAACACGCGATGGCCGCTCGCGACCTCATTCAGGGCCGAGCGCAGCAGACGCGGGTTCTCGCGCAGCACCAGCAGCGGGTCTTGCGCCCCTGTTCGCGGATCCGGCTCAGGCAGGGCATCGAGCCTGCGTACCAATGCGTCCAGCGCTGCCCGTGCGGCTGCGGCGCGCGCCCGCAAACGGCTGGGTCCCTGCGGTTGTCGCGTAGCCTGCCATGTTTCGGCGTCCTTGCGAGCTAGGGCGCCTCCTTCGTTTCCGCGCCATAAACGCCCGGGGTTCACGGGTGTGCCGCCTGGTAAATCGGTCTCAGTCAAACACTCGCTCCCAATCCTGCCGTTTAGAAAATCAGCGATAGCTCGCGGCTTGCATCTCGAACATCTCCGCGTAACGGCCGCCCAGCGCCATCAAGCGCGCGTGGTCGCCTTCTTCCACCAGCCGGCCGCCTGCCAGCACCACGATGCGGTCCGCCATGCGCACGGTTGAAAAACGGTGCGAGATCAGCAGCGCCATCTTGCCCAGCGTCAGCTCCGCGAACCGTTCAAACACTTCCAGCTCCGACCGCGCATCGAGCGCCGCCGTCGGCTCATCCAGGATCAGCAGCTGCGCGTCGCGAAGGTACGCCCGGGCCAGCGCGATCCTTTGCCACTCGCCGCCCGACAGGTCCACGCCGCTTTCAAAGCGCCGCCCCAGCATCTGGTCGTAGCCGCCGCCCAGTTTGCGTACCACGCTTGCGGCCAGCGACTTTTCAGCCGCCCCGGCAATCTCCTCTTCCGTGTGCGGCAGCTCCACCCGGCCCACGGCTATATTGTCGCGCACCGTCATGTCGTAGCGCATGAAATCCTGGAAGATCACACCCATTTCCTGGTGCAGGTCATTCAGGTCGTACTCGCGCAGGTCCACGCCATCCAGCAGGATCTCGCCCTCGGTCGGGTCGTAGAGCCGCGTGATGAGCTTGACGACAGTGGTTTTCCCCTGGCCGTTTTCGCCGATCAGCGCGATGCGTTCGCCCGGTCGCAGAACGAAATCGAAATCGCTCAACACGCGCCGCGTGGTGCCCGGGTAGGCGAACGAAACATTGCGGAACTCGAAGCCCTGCCGGATCGGTCGCGGTACCTTCAGCCCGTTCGTTCGCGACACCACGGTCGGCTTCATCTCGAAAAAGCCGATCAGGTCGGTGAGAAAAAGCGCCTGGTCGGCAATCCCCGAGGCAATGGAAAACACCTGCTGCAACGCGGTCTGCGCCTGCTGCACCGACGCCGTGATAAAGCCGAAGGTGCCGATGTCGTAGCCGCCATGAATGGCGCGCCAGATGATGTAAATGTAGGAGCCGTAGTAGCCGCCGTTGCCGATGACGGAAAACAGGCCGCCCCACACCAGCCGCCGCTTCGAGAGCGCGACATTTTCGTGATAGATGCCCTCGGACAGCTTTGAAAAGCGATCGGTGAAGTAGTCGCTCAGGTTGAAGAGCTTCAGCTCCTTGGCGGCTTCCTTGCTGCCGCCTACCTGGCGAATGTAGTCCATCTCGCGCTTGGCGGGCGTTTGCCTGAAGTTTTTTGCGTAGCCTAGAAACGCAAAGTGCGTTTCACCCAGAAACGACGGAATCACCGCGAGCGCCAACAGCACGAGCAGCAGGGGCGCCTTCCACAACAGCACGCTTGAAAACAGCAATGTCGTGAGCACCTGCTGAATCAGGCGGCCCATCATCTGGATCATCGCGAGCCGGTCGGTGGCCTGCACGCGCGCGCGCTCCAGCCGGTCGTAGTACACCGGGTCTTCATACGTGGTCAGGTCCAGTTGCGCGGCCTGCCGCATCACGCGGATCGAAACATAGTGCGTGTAGCGGTCCGCCAGCAGGGCATCGCAGTAGTCCGTCACGCGCACCATCAGGCCCGTGCCCACCACCACGGCGACCTCCGCCGCGACAAATTGCCAGAAGTGCGGCGCGACCCCTCCCCCGCGAATCGCCTGCTCTACGCCGTTGAGGATGCTTTTGGCGATCCACGCGCCCAACAGGGGCCCGCCGGCGACCAGCAGGCGCAACACCAGCCCCCACACCACAACCGTTGGGCCCGAGTCCCACAGGATGCGGAGCACGGGCGGCACGTTGCGCAGCGCCTGGATGCGCTCGCCCCAGGCGCCTTTCGATTTGTCGGCGGTTTGTGTCATGAGAAAGCAGAACAGCGACTGTTGCGTTCAGCGCCCTTGGGCTTACGCCCGCGTTGTGGTAGGCGTCACCCAGCGTGTAGTGAACCTCTTTGTATCGCCCGGGCACAGGATACACTGCCCCGGTGAGCCCGGCCACCGACAATCTCCCTCAAAACAGCCCTCCCGCCACCGGCTCGAGAGCAGTGCTTTACGCGGCTGTGGCGGCTTCCATCCTTTTCTGGGCGTCTGCCTATCCGGCCATCCGCGTCGGTCTGCGTCTGTTCAGCCCCGGTCAGCTGGCCGAGGTCCGTTTCCTCGTCGCAGGGGTATGCATGGCCGCTGTAGTCGCGGTGCAACGGCCTCGCCTGCCTTCCGGCCCTGCTGCCTTCCGGGTGGCGCTGGCCGGCGCACTCGGCATTGCCGCGTATAACCTGCTGCTCAATACAGGCGAGCAACGGGTTTCCGCGGGCGCGGCCAGCTTTCTGATCAATTGCATGCCGGCGCTGGCCGCGCTTCTCGGCGTTTTGTTCCTGGGAGAACGACTGAGGCTCGCGGGCTGGGCCGGTGTCGCGATCTCGTTCAGCGGCGTCGCCCTGATCGCCGGTTCGCAGCCGGGCGGCCTCCACGCGAGCCTCGCGTCGCTGCTGGTACTGGCCGCGGCGGCCTGCGCGGCTGCCATGGGCTTTCTGCAAAAGCCGCTGCTGCGGTCGTTTTCGCCTGTTGCCGTCACCGCCTGCATGATGTGGACCGGTGCGATTCTGCTGTTGCCTTACCTGCCGGGCGCGATCCAGGCTGTCGAGCGAGCCCCCGCCGTCTCCCTGCCGTTCGCCGTCACCGTGTACCTGGGCGTGTTCCCCGCGGCCCTGGCTTATGTCACCTGGGCCCAGGTGCTGCAACGCCTGCCTCTCGCCCAGGCAGCAAGTCTTCTTTATCTGATCCCGCCCGTCACGCTGCTGCTTTCGTTCCTGTCCCTCGGCGAGCGCGTCAGCTTCCTCAGCCTGCTGGGCGGCGCGCTCGCCATCGCCGGGGTTTTCCTGCTGTCGCGCTTTGGCCGGCACCCTGCCGGGCCGGCCAAGGCATAGCCGCCTTCCGAGCGCAGTCTTACAGGGGCGTTGACCCGCCGGTTGCGCCATAAATCTCGCCCGTCACAAAGCACGCATCGTCCGAGGCCAGGAAAACATACAGCGCCGCCAGCTCCACCGGCTGCGCCGGACGGCCGAACACCGTCTGCTCGCCGAACGACTGCACCATCTTTTCGGGCAGCGTCGCCGGAATCAGCGGCGTCCACACGGGCCCCGGCGCGACCGCGTTCACACGAATCCCTTTTTCGCCCAGCAGCTTGGCCAGCCCCTTGGTCAGGTTCGCGATCGCGGCCTTGGTCGAGGCATACACCAGCAGGTTGGGGCTGGGATTGAAGGCCTGGATCGAGGTCGTGTTAATAATCACGCCGCCCGGCTTCAAGTGCTTTGCCGCCGCCTGCGCCAGCGCGAATGTGCCGCCGACATTGATCAGATAGTGCTTCGCGAACTCCTCCGGCGGCACATCTTCGAGCTTGTCATAGGAGCGCTGGTAGGCCGCGTTGCTGACCGCGATGTCCAGCTTGCCGAACTTGGCCACCGTTTCCTCGACCGCTGCCGCGGCCTTGCCCGGGTCGGTCAGGTCCATCGCGATCGCATGCGCTTTGCGCCCCTGCTGCGTGATCGCGTCCACCGTGGTCTGCGCGTCCTTCTCCTCCCCCGGCACGTAGGTGATCACCACGTCCGCGCCTTCCTTCGCGAACAGGATCGCGATCGAGCGACCGATCCCCGAGTCCGCGCCCGTAATCAGCGCCACGCGGTCGGTCAGCCGGTTGCGTCCGGTGTAGCTTTCAAGACCATGGTCCGGTCTGGGGTTCATCTCGTTGTCGACGCCGGGAGCGGCTTGCTTGCTTTGCGCCGGGAACGGCGGTTTGGGGCCAAAGGTGAGGGGATCGCGAGCCATGAAATGAGGTTCTCCTTGGAATTGAAGTCGGAATGGGGAAAAGGTGACAAGCCCTGACTACGGGCCTTGTTACCAGAGAGCCCACCCAGCGCCCGCGGGTTGTGTTGAGCCGCTGCCATCGCTATCAGGTCGTCATTTCAGGCCGCGCCGCAAGCAGTTCCGGCGCGGGTTTGATAGGGTAGGAGGTCGGCTGCTTGCAAACTTTCCACCCGGTTCGCTTGCACCCGGACGTACAAAGGTGTATTTAGCATCTAAGTAGATGCGGTGTTCACATCGCATGTCATCTTTGCCGGCACGTCGATTTCTCCAGAACCGCGCGCCGAGGCAGGCGACAGATTCCCGCACCGACAGGGGCCCGACTTTTGGCAGCACACACACCGGGAAGGACGCAGCGCGAGGACCTCGAGGGTCGACTCCGCAGCGCCGGACCCTGGTTCCACAACATCACCATCCACGGGGTCGACACCGCGCCCGAGCACTTCCTCGGCAACTATCCCTGCGTCAAGTGGCAGTCCCTGGCCCGCGCCCTGCCCGCCGACCTGTCCGGCAAATCCGTGCTCGACATCGGCTGCAACGCCGGCTACTACTCGATCGAGCTGAAGCGGCGCCGGGCCGCGCATGTGCTCGGCATCGACACTGAAGAGCTGTACCTCAACCAGGCTCGCATCGCGCGCGACGAGCTCGGGCTCGATATCGAGTACCGGCACGGCTCGGCCTACGACGTGCTGTCGATCCCCGGCCAGTTCGACCTGGTGCTGTTCATGGGCTTGTTCTACCACCTGCGCTACCCGTTGTACGCGCTCGATCGCGTGGTGCAAAAGATCAGGCCCGGCGGCACGCTGGTATTTCAAACCCTGTTTCGCCCGCACGGTGCGCCTGGCCCGGCTGCTTCGGTCCAGCCCGATTACCCGTTCTGGGACGAAGCTCCTTTCAACGATCCCCAGTTTCCGCAGATGCGCTTTTTTGAGCATCGCTTCGCCGGCGACGCGACCAACTGGTGGGTGCCGAACGAGCCCGCGGTTGAGGCGATGCTGCGCTCCGCCGGCCTCCGGCTCGACGCCCACCCGGAGCAGGAAACCTGGCTGTGCAGCCCCGTCGCGGTCGAGCGGAATGGGCAGTCTTTGCAGGACCTCGAATTTCAAGGAAAGCTCTGGTAGCAGGGAAGGGACCCGATCACGATGGTAGAAGCCGTAATGCTGTGGAACGAACCGAACAACCTGTCGCACTGGAACTTTCACCTGGACCCGAACTGGGAAAAGTTCGCCGCGATGGTGCGGTCGTCCTCACGCGCGATCCGGGAGGTCAACCCGGACCTCCGCATCGTGCTGGGCGGCGTCAGCTCCTGCGACTGGCGCTGGATCGAGCTGATGAAAAACCACGGCGCGCTTGAAGAGATCGATGTGGTCGCGGTGCACGGCTTCCCGCTCGACTGGAATCACTGGCCGGTCAACGAATGGCCGGAGCGCATCGCGGAAACGCGCGCCGCCGCCGGGCTGCCGGTGTGGGTTTCGGAGGTCGGCGCGTCCTCGTTCGGCGCGGAAGAGGTCGCGGCCTTTGGCCTGGAGCGCATGGCCGGCCTGCTCAAGGGCGAAACCGAGCGCGTGCACTGGTACAGCCTGTTTGACCTGCCGCCGACCTGGGAGGCCACCACGCGCCACAAGGAGGCCGAGGGCTCGTCCTATTACCGGCACTACTACATGGGCCTGCTGCGGCACGACGGCACCCCAAAGCAATCGGCGGCGCTGTTTCCCCGGCTTGTCCGCGAAAACCCCGCCCTCGGGCTTTGCCAGTGGTTCCACTACCAGGACCACCGCCTGGATCTCGCGGTGGACTGGATGCAGCGCCTCGGCGTGCGGCACCTGCGTACCGGCGTCAGCTGGGCCGACTGGTTCCGCCCCGGCGCCGAAGCGTGGTTTGACCGGCAGATGTCCGCGCTTGCGCCGTTTGAAACCACCATGACGCTCTGCTTTACCCCCGACCACCTGGGCCTGGAGCCGCACTGGGCGAGCCCGCCGGCCAATGTGGAAGAGTTTTCCGAGTTCGCGCGCTGGGCCGTGAGCCGCTACGCTCCGCCTGCCTTGCCGGCCCGGCAGGAGCACGAACAGGAAGCCGTCGCGCTTTAACCAATCTCGTTCGCAAGAAAGGCCCGTCCATGCGCAGCAAAACCATTCTGATCACCGGCGGCGCGGGTTTTGTCGGCTCCCACCTGGCCGACGGCCTCCTGCGCGCCGGCCACTCCGTGCGCGTGCTCGACAACCTTACCCCGCAGGTGCACGGCCGCAAGCTGCCCACCTACTTGTCGCCCGAGGTCGAAATCGTCTACGGCGATGTGCGCGACCGCTCGGCGGTGCAGGGGGCGATTGAAGGCGTGGACGCGATTTACCACTTCGCCGCGACGGTCGGCGTCGGCCAGTCCATGTACGAGATTCAGCGCTACATGGACGTCAATACGCTCGGCACCGCGCAGCTTTTACAGGTGCTGCTCGACTCCAAGCAGCCGATCGAAAAACTCGTCGTCGCGTCCTCCATGTCGATCTACGGCGAAGGGGCTTACACCTGCGCCGCCTGCGGCCCGGTCGCGCCGCCCATCCGCGGCAACGCGCAGCTGCGCGCGGGCGACTGGGACCCCGTGTGCCCGCGCTGCGCGGGCCCGCTGACCCCCCGACCCACCGCCGAGGACAAGCCCAGCGAGGTGACCAGCGTTTACGCCCTGTCGAAGCGGGACCAGGAAGAGCTGTGCCTCACCTACGGCCGCGTCTACGACCTCCCGGTCGTGGCGCTGCGATTTTTCAATATCTACGGCACACGGCAGGCGCTGTCCAACCCCTACACCGGCGTCGCGGCCATCTTTGCCGCGCGCCTGCTCAACAACCAGGCCCCGCTGGTGTTTGAGGACGGCGAACAGCAGCGCGACTTCGTCAACATCCACGACATCGTCCGGGCCAACATGCTCGCGCTTGATCGTGCCGAGGCCAATGGCCATGTCATCAACATCGGCTCCGGCCAGCCCATTTCCATCAGCCGTGTTGCCGAGCTGCTGTCGACCTCGCTCGGCAAGGACGACCTGCCGCACCAGCTCACGCAGCGTTATCGCTCCGGCGATATTCGCCACTGCTACGCCGACCTGACCCGCGCCCGCGCCCTGCTGGGCTACGAGCCCCGGGTCACCCACGAGCAGGGTTTCGCCGAGCTGGTCGAGTGGCTCCGCGCGCAGCAGCCCGAGGACAAGGCCGAAACCATGATGCAGGAGCTGAACACCTACGGGCTTTCCGCTTGATTGCGCCGCGCCGGGCCTACAGCGAACCGTACTTGGAAGAACAACTGACGCCGCCCGTTGTGCGTCACACACCCGGAAGGGGGTAGTTTGAAAAACGGAGAACGCAGGGCCCTCATCACCGGCGGTGCCGGTTTTATCGGCAGCAATGTCGCCGCGCACCTGCTGCGGCAAGCCCGCGCCCACGTCACCGTGCTCGACAACCTGGCACGCCCCGGCGTTGAGCGCAACCTTGCCTGGCTCGAATCGCTGGCCGCCCCGGGGCAGCTCACCGTGGTGCCGGGCGACGTGCGCGATCGTGTGCTCGTATCTGAAGCCGCTGAAGAGGCGACCGAGATCTTTCACTTCGCCGCGCAGGTGGCCGTCACCACCTCCATTGCCGACCCGCTCGACGACTGCCACACGAACATCCTCGGCACACTGCACGTGCTCGAAGCCGCGCGCAAGGCACGCAGGCAGCCGGTCGTTCTGTTTACCTCCACCAACAAGGTCTACGGCTCGCTCGAAGGCGTCCCCGTGCACGGCAATGGCGATCACTACGCGTTCACCGACCCTTCTTTCCGCGGCGTTGCTGAAACCCATCCGCTCGACTTCCACTCGCCCTACGGCTGTTCCAAGGGTGCGGCCGACCAGTACGTCCATGACTACGCGCGCATCTACGGCGTCCCCACGGTGGTCTTTCGCATGAGCTGCATTGCGGGTCCGCGGCAGCTCGGCACCGAAGACCAGGGCTGGGTCGCGCACTTTCTTTACTCCGCCCTGCGCGGCGAACCCGTCACGGTCTACGGCGACGGCTGCCAGGTCCGCGATATTCTCCATGTGCACGACCTGGTCGACGCCATGGAGCGCGCGGTCGAACAGCGCACCGCCACTGCCGGTGAGGTCTACAACGTCGGCGGCGGCGCCGGGCAGGCCATCTCTGTCCGCCAGGCGCTTGCCGCCATCGAGCGGCAGACCGGCCTCGCGATCCACACGCACTATGCCCAGGCCCGCCCCGGCGACCAGCAGATCTACATCAGCAACACGGCAAAGCTGGCAGCGCACACCGGCTGGCGACCCAGGCGTTCGCTCGATCGCACCCTGGCCGATATCGCGGCGTTCTGGCACAGCGATCTCCAAAGCCGCTCGCCTGCACCGGTGTCAGAAACACAGGCAGAGCCCGAGCCGATGCTGGTTGCCGCGCCCGGAGGCTACCCCGCATGAACTACGCGCTTATCAACCCGCGCTGGAGCTTTGAGGGCTCCACTTACTTCGGCTGCAAAGACCCGCACCTGCCGCTCGAGCTGCTGCACGCCCGCGAGGAGCTGCGCAAGGCCGGCCACCAGGTAGCGCTCGTCGACGCGCAGATGGAAGCACTTTCGCCCGGCGAGGTCAGCACTCGTTTGGCCGGCTTCAGCGCCGACTTTGTCGTGATCCCGACCGCCCCGTCCTACCTGTTCTGGCGCTGCCCGCCGCCCGAGCTGCGCATCCCGCGTGAGTGGGTGTCGGCTCTCCGCGAAGGCTGCGAGCCGGGAGCGAAGTCCAAGGCAAAGTTCGTGCTGATCGGCCCCCACGGCTCCGTGACGCCGGCCACCACCCTGCGCAAAACCGGCTGCGACGTCGTCATCCGCGGCGAACACGACCAGGTGCTGCCGTTGCTCGCGACCGAGCCATGGGCCATGATCTCCGGCTGCTGCTGGCACGACGACACAGGCCTGCACCTGAGCGAGGGCCTGGGCGTGACACAGATGGCGGAGCTCGGTCCCATCGACATCAGCGACTACCCGGTCGAGTTGCACACGCACAAGCACCATGTCTTCGAGCACGTCGAAGGCCTGGGCGCGGAGCTGGAATACGCGCGCGGCTGTCCGTGGTCCTGCTCGTTCTGCAACAAAACTCTCTTCCGCAACAAGTATCGCGAGCGCCCGGTTTCAGTCGTCCTCGCGGAGATCGACGCGCTGATTGCGCGCGGCGTCACCTACATCTACTTCATCGACGAGATCTTCGGCGTCGGCAACAACGTCCGTGCGCTGCTTGAAGAAATTGCAAAGCGCCCGCTCAAGATCGGCTTCCAGACCCGCATCGACCTGTGGGATGAAGCCGGGTTCGACCTGCTGGGCCGCGCCCATGCCATCTCGATCGAGTGCGGCATCGAGTCCATCACCGAAGCCGGCCGCAAGGAGCTCAACAAGAACTGCCGCATGTCCACCGACCGCATCGCCGAGCTGCTCACCTATGCGCGCGGTCGCATCCCCTGGGTGCAGGCCAATCTCATCCGCACCGCGCACGACAATGTGGCAGAAGTGCAGGCATGGCAGGACGAGCTGAAAGCGAAAGGCGTCTGGGTTTCCGAGCCGGTGCCCATGTTTCCGTTTCCCGGCTCGCCGCTTTACGTGCAAACTTTCGGTGCCGCACCCGACGATGACGCGTGGGAGCGCGCGCACCGCTACTATCTCGGCCTGTTTGCCGACAAGGGCTGGAGCGACATTCAGGAGGAACACCCGGTCGCGCTGGAGGAGCTCGAATGCATGTCCTTCTGACGACCGATGCGGTCGGCGGCGTGTGGACCTACACCGAGGAGCTGAGCGCGGGCCTGGTTCGCAACGGCCATCGCGTCACCCTCGTCTCCTTCGGCTACCCGCTCGACGCAGGCCAGCGCGCCTGGGTCGCGAGCATGCATTCGCCGCTCTTCCAGTGCATCGCCACCGAGTACCGGCTGGAATGGATGGAAGATGCGGGCGAAGACCTGCGGCGCTCGGCGGAGCTGCTGCGCGACCTGGTCGTGCGCCTGCAGCCCGACCTTCTGCACTCCAACCAGTTCGCATTTGGCGACCTGTCGAACCTGTTGCCCGTGCTCGTCACCGGGCACAGCGATGTGCTGAGCTGGTGGTCCGCCGTGCATGGAGAGCCCGCGCCCGACAACGGTCGGCTGCGCGCCTACACCGCGATCGTGCGCGGCGGTTTGCTGGCGGCGACCCGCCTGGCCGCGCCGACCGCCTGGATGGCCCGCGAGCTCCGCGAGCAGTACGGCATCGACCGGCGCATCGAGGTCGTTGCCAACGGACGCTCTCCGGAGCTGTTCCTCGCAGACCGCCCGAAAAACCTGCAAGCCATCACGGTCGGCCGTGCGTGGGACCCCGGCAAAAACGTTGCATTGCTTGAAAGCGTTCATGCGCCCATGCCCTTGTCGATCGCCGGCGAACCCGCGCCGCCGCACGCTCCCGCGCACGTCCCCGGGGCTTCCGCTGCGCTCGGCAGCGACAGGCTCACCTACCTCGGCAAGAAAAGCGCGATCGAGCTGCGCGAGCTGTACAGCCGCACCGCGATCTACATCGCCACGTCTCGCTACGAACCCTTCGGGCTGGCACCGCTTGAAGCCGCTCTCAGCGGGGCGGCGCTCGTGCTCAGCGACCTGCCCACCCTGCGCGAGATCTGGGGCGACGCCGCCCTGTTCTATCCTGTCGGCGAGCCGCAGGCGTTGGAGCGCATCCTGCGCGGCCTCGCCGAGCAGCCCGAAAGTATCCAGCTGCTTGCAAAGCTCGCCTTCAGCCGCGCTCACACCCACTACACCGCATCGGGCATGGTTGCTCGGCACGAGTCGCTTTACGGCTCACTGGCGCGGGTCCACGCCGCATGAGCCTGCGTCGCATCGTTTACTGCGCGCATTCCATCCGCTCCGACTGGAACAACGGCAACGCTCATTTTCTGCGCGGGTTGCTGCGCGGGCTGCACAAGCTGGGCCACAGCGTCGTCGCGCTTGAGCCGGCCGCAGGCTGGTCCTATACCAATCTGCTGCGTGAGGGCGAGCCTGGCCGGCGCTCCCTCGCTCAGTTCGCCGCCACTTACCCCGAGCTCGATCTACGTACGTATGAAAGCACTGCCGACGCCGTTCTCGATGACGCCATGCGCGAAGCCGATATCGTCATCGTGCATGAGTGGAACGAGCCCGCGCTGATGGATCGCGTACTCTCCCTGCGCGCGCAGCGCGGCTTCCGCCTGCTTTTTCATGACACGCACCATCGCGCTTCGTCCAGCCCCGCGCAGATCGCAAGCCTCCGCATCGCGGAGTTCGACGGCGTACTCGCCTTCGGCGAAGCCCTGCGGCGCCTTTATCGCGAGCGCCTGGGTGCCGCGCTGGTGTGGACCCTGCACGAAGCCGCCGATGTTTCCGTGTTCCAGCCGCGGCCCGATATCGAACCCGGCCGCGACCTCGTCTGGATCGGCAACTGGGGCGACGATGAACGCACCGGCGAGCTCGCGCAATTCCTGCTGGAACCGGCCCGCGCCCTCCCCGCGCGCAACACCCTGGTTCACGGTGTGCGCTATCCGCAAAGCGGCCTCGCCGCGCTTGCAGCTGCCGGTGTCGAGTATGGAGGCTACCTGGCCAATCTGGACGCGCCCGCGGTGTTCGCAACCGCTGCCTGCACCGTCCACGTGCCGCGCCGGCAATACGCCGAGCAGCTTCCCGGCATCCCGACCATCCGCGTCTTTGAGGCACTTGCCTGCGGCATCCCGCTCGTTTCCGCTCCGTGGCGCGACAGCGAATCGCTCTTCGGCCCGCACGATTTCCGTTGGGCGCACACGTCCGGGGAAATGACCGAATCGCTCCGCGATGTGTTGCACAATCCCGTCACGCGCGCACAGCAGGCTGCCGAAGGCCTCGCTACCGTGCGCGCCCGCCACACCACCCTCCATCGCGCCGAGCAGCTTTCCGGCATCTTCGACGAGGTGCTGGCGTGAACATCCTGGCCTTCGGCTCCTCACTCCTGTCCTCTTACTGGAACGGCGCCGCCACCTACTATCGCGGCATCTACCGCTATCTCCATGCACTCGGCTACACCGTCATATACGCCGAACCGGATGCGTTCAGTCGACAACAGCATCGCGATTACAACGCCCTATCCTACGCGCGCTCGGTTGTCTACCAGCCCGGCGAGTGGGAAGCCGTACTGCGCGAGCTCGCACCCTCGGCCGACCTGCTCGTCAAGCACTCCGGCGTCGGCGTGGACGATGCGGCCATTGAAGCGGCCCTGCCCGGCTATCGCGAGCCGGGCGCGCTCGCCTGCATCTGGGACGTCGACGCGCCCGCCACCCTGGCCCGCACTGAAGCCGATCCGGCTGACCCGTTTCGCCACGCGCTGCCGCTCTACGACGCCGCGCTGTTGTACGGCGGCGGCCCGCAAACGGTCGCCCGCTACCGGGCCCTGGGCGCGCCCGTGTGCGAGCAAATTTACAACGGACTCGACCCTGAAACGCATTACCCCGTTCCGCCCGATCCGCGCTACGCGGCCGATCTCGTCTTTCTCGGCAACCGCCTGCCTGACCGCGAAAAGCGCGTGGAGGATCTCTTCCTGCGCGCCGCCGAACTCGCACCGGAGTTCCGGTTTCTGCTCGGCGGCGAAGGCTGGGGCGGCAAGCCGATGCCGCCCAACGTCCGTTGGCTGGGCCACGTACCGACCGGCGAACACAATGCCGTCAACTGCTCCGCGCGCATGGTGCTCAACATCAATCGCGATTCCATGGCACAGGTCGGCTTTTCGCCGCCCACGCGCGTCTTTGAGGTCGCGGGCAGCGGCGCGTGCCTGCTGTGCGATGCATGGCCCGGCGTGGAAACGTTCTTTACGCCGAATGAGGAAATCCTCGTCGTGACTAGCGCCGCCGATA
Organism: uncultured Acidobacteriaceae bacterium; assembly: GCA_964235795.1. Classification (GTDB taxonomy): domain Bacteria; phylum Acidobacteriota; class Terriglobia; order Terriglobales; family Acidobacteriaceae; genus EB88. The sequence continues at coordinate 44,182 of CAXSBW010000004.1, forward strand.
TCGTCGCAGCGCTCCGCAACCATGCACCCGAGTCCGCCAAACGCATCGGGGCAGGCCTGCACCGTCGCGCGCTCGCCGAGCACACCTACGCGCAACGCGCGCAGCAGGCTCACACCCTGCTGCAACAGCTATGGGCCGACAAGGCCGGCGTGCAGGGCCGCGTCATGAATCGCGTCA
>CAXSBW010000004.1:44458-49996 GCA_964235795.1 uncultured Acidobacteriaceae bacterium
CAGGGGCCGCGCATGAGGATCAGCATCCTCGGACTCACCATCACCTCCGCCTGGGGCAACGGCCACGCCACCACCTATCGCTCGCTGTGCCAGGCGCTCCACGCGCGCGGCCATCATATTCAGTTTATCGAATACGACGCGCCCTGGTACCGCGAGCACCGCGACCTGCCCTCACCCGCGTTCTGTGACGTCACTCTGTATCGCGAGTGGGCCCAGGCGGAGGACTGGCTCGCGCAGGCTGCGCGCGCCAGCGATCTCGTGATCGTCGGCTCGTACTTCCCCGACGGCATCGCCGCCGCGCAGTTTCTCTTTGAGCACGCACACTGCCCCGTGTTTTTCTACGACATCGACACGCCCGTCACCGTTGAGCGGCTGCGTCGCGAGGGCGCGACCGAGGCTCTGCGCGCCGACCAGGTTCCGCGTTACGACGCTTATCTCAGCTTTACCGGCGGCCCCATCCTCGACGAGCTCGAGTTCCGTTTCGGCGCGCAACGCGCCCTGCCGCTTTACTGCTCGGTCGACCCCGACGCGCATCGACCTCAGCCCATCGACGAGCGTTTCCGCTGCACTCTTTCCTATCTCGGTACCTACTCGTCCGACCGTCAGCCCAAGCTCGATGCACTCTTTGTCGAGCCCGCGCTCGCGACGCCCTCCGACCGCTTCGTTCTCGCCGGCGCGCAGTACCCCGACTCCATCGGCTGGCCCGGCAACGTGTGGCGCTTCGAGCATGTGCCGCCCTCCCAGCACCCCTCGTTCTACTGCTCCTCGCGCTTCACGCTCAATCTCACGCGCGACAGCATGGTGGCCGCCGGTTGGGCTCCCTCCGTGCGCCTGTTTGAAGCCGCGGCCTGCGGTGCCGTCATTGTTTCCGACCACTGGCCCGGCCTCGACCAGCTGCTCACCCCCGGCAAGGAAATCCTGCTCGCCTCCACCACCGAGGGCGTTCTGCGGATCCTGCGCGAGACCACCGAAAGCGAGCGCGAAGCGCTGGGCAGCGCCGCCCGAGCCCGCATACTGGCCGAGCACACCAGCGGGCAACGCGCGGCCGAGCTTGAAGCGATCGTGGCCCGTGCATCCGCTGCTTCGTCTCGGCCCCACGCATAGCATGGCAACCCTTGCCCACGCGCAAGCCCTGCTTGCCGCGCGCGCCGTTTCCGAAGCATTGTTCGCATTCCGAAAAGCTGAGCAAGCCGGTGCCGAACCCGACGGCTGTGCTGCCGGACGCTGGGAGTGCCTCATGCTCGCGGGCGATTACGAAGCCGCCTGGCAGACCGGCGACGAGATCGACGCGCGACATAAAACGCAGAAGCCGCAGCCCGCCAAACCGCAGCGCTTCTGGACCGGCGAATCCCTGCATGGAAAAAAGGTGATGCTGCGCTGCCTTCATGGCTTCGGCGACGCCCTTCAATTCATCCGCTTCGCCCCACTCATCCGCGCCCAGGCCGGCTCGCTATGCGTCGAGGCCAACCCGGAGATAGCCCCGCTCCTGCGTGCCTGCCGTGGGGTCGGGCAGGTCATTGCCTGGGGTCCGCTCGCCCCCGCGCAGCCACCCGCGTGGAACGCGCAGATCGAGATCATGGAGCTGCCGCGCATCGTGCGAGCCACAACCGCCAACCTGCCCGCGCCGCCCTATCTCGATGCAGCCAACCTTGTCGCGAACGAAAAAATCTCTCGCACTTTCGATGCTCGAAGCGGTCGTCCGAAGATTGGTTTGTCCTGGCGCTCCAGCAATTGGAACCCGCTCCGCTCCATCCCGTTCTCGCTTCTTGCGCAGTCCCTCGCCACGGTATCAACCTGCGACTGGTACAGCCTGCAACAAAACGGCGATAGCGATCTCCGGCTGTTTCCGCAAGCTCGAAATATCGAGACGGATCTCACCAGCCTCGCCGTCCACATGGCACAGCTCGATGCCGTGCTGACCGTCGACGGCGTCCTCGCGCACCTCGCCGGCGCACTCGGCGTCCCTGTGCTGCTGCTGCTGCCCCATGCCGCGGACTGGCGCTGGGGTCTCGGCGATACCACGCCGTGGTACCCCAACATGCGCCTGTTCCGCCAGCAAACACCCGGCGACTGGACCCAACCCATCGCCGCCGCCGTCCAGCATCTCAACACGCATGCTTTTGAGCGAATATGACGTAATCGTACTCGGCGCGGGCATCGCCGGCCTTGCAGCCGCACGCGTGTTGAGCGAAGCAGGAAAGCGTGTGCTCCTGCTTGAAGCAAACCCGCACGTCGGCGGACGCATGCTCACCCATCACGAGCCCGGCCTTGCGCAGCCGGTTGAGCTTGGGGCCGAGTTCATCCACGGACGCCCGCCCGAGTTGCTGGCCCTGCTCGTTGAAGCCGACCTCGAAATCGATGAAGCAGAGGGCGAACAGCTCTGCTTTCTTGACGGCACGCTGCAATCGTGCCCAGACGATGCAGGCGCGTGGCAGCTGCTTGACGAAACAGGAGCGTTTGCCGATCAGCACGGCGATATGAGCTTCGACGACTACCTGGCACGCTCCCCTGCAAGCGACAAAGACAAGGCCCGCGCCCGCAACTACGTTGAAGGTTTCAACGCCGCCGATGCGCGAGTGATCGGCATCCTCGGTCTCGCACGGCAGGAGCAGGCTGAGGACGCGATCGAGGGTGACCGGATCGCCCGGGTCGCGCGCGGCTACACAGCCCTTGCCGAATACGTGCGCGATCGCGCGCTGGCGGGCGGGGCCACCCTGCTGCTCAACACCCCGGTCGAACAGGTCGAGTGGCAGCCCGGTCGCTGCACGGTTTCGGCGAGCGACGGCCGCCGATGGAGCGCGCCCAAACTCGTCTGCGCGCTTCCGCTCGGCGTCCTGCAATCCGGTTCCATCACGTTTCACCCCGAGCCGCAGGCCGCCGCGCAGGCCATCGCAAGCCTGCGTGCCGGCCTCGTCCAGCGTCTTGTTCTCCAGTTCACCGGCCGCCCCTGGGCCCCGGAGCACGAGAACATGCACTTTCTGTTCGTGCAGGGATTGCATCCGCCTACGTACTGGACGACCGCGCCGCGCCCGGGTCCGTTACTCACCTGCTGGGCCGGCGGTCCCGCCGCGCTCGCAACGCCCGACCTCGCCGGCTTCCGGCAAGCGGCTATCGGCTCGCTCCGCCATGTCTTCGCTCGCCCGCTCGACGCGAAAGCGCACAGCCACGACTGGCAGGCCGACCCCTACGCGCGCGGCGCCTACAGCTACGTTCCCGCAGGCGCGACAGGCGCCTCCGCCACGCTCGCCGAGCCGGTCGAGCACACCCTGTTCTTCGCAGGCGAACATACCGACATCACCGGCCACCCCGGTACGGTCCATGGCGCGCTTCGATCCGGCTTGCGTGCGGCACAACTGGCGCTGGTCACCCCCTGACGCCGCCTCCGCATCCTATTGATAAGAATCCAAGCTACAGCTTGTTAAAACACACACAGAAGGAAACGGATCGCATGATGCAAGCCGACGTACAAAGTCATCTGGACGCGTACACGCGAGAAAGTGTCGCCGCCTACTCCACCCAAGGCCCGGGCAAGCTGCTCGCCGGGCGCGGCCCTGTGTTCTACGCCGCCGCGCTCACCGCTGCCTACCTCCTGCGGCGCGTCCTCTTCAATCGCGTCACGCTGTTGGCCGCCGGAGGCTACCTTGTCTACGCAAAAGCGATCGGCACGCCCGTCTCGCAAGCCCTGCCGCTCAAGGGCGCCGTGCAGGAGCAGGCAACGTTCACCATCCACCGGTCCCCGGACGAGCTGTATGACCTGTGGCACAACATTGAAACGGCTCCCTTGTGGATGGAGTCCATTCGCAGCGTGACCGACCTCGGCAATGGGGTTTCACACTGGGTGATGGACCTGCCCGGCAGCGCCCTGCACGGCGGACAGACGTTTGAGTGGGACGCGCAGTGGACCGCCGAAGAGCCCGGCAAGCGCCTGGCCTGGCACTCGATCGGCGACACCCCTGTGCCCTCAGCCGGACAGATTCTGTTCGAGCCCGCCGCCAGCGGCCGCGGCACCGTCGTTCGCGTCAACCAGGAGTTCCTGCTGCCCGGCGGCAAGCTCGCCGCGGCCCTCGGCGGCGTCTTCTCACGCACCCCCGGCGGCTTCGTACGCGAGAACCTGCGCCACTTCAAGCAGCTGGCCGAGGCCGGCGAGGTGCCCACCACGCGGGGCCAGGCCCACGGCAGCCGCGGCTTCGCAACCCCTCTCAAGCAGGCCGCCATCGGCGATCTGCAGCAGCAGCCCACATCGCCCGAGACCGGCGGCATCGCCCACCCGACACCCGAACAGGCATCGCAACAGGAGGTGGCATGAAAGCTCTTTGCTGGATGGGAAAAGAAAAGCTCGAAGTCCAGAACGTCGACGATCCGAAGTTACTCAATCCGCAGGATGCGATCATCAAGATCACCCGCACCGCAATCTGCGGCTCCGACCTCCATCTCTACGACGGCTACATTCCCACCATGGAGCCCGGCGACATCGTCGGCCATGAGTTCATGGGCATCGTCGAAGAGGTCGGTCCGGCGGTCAAAAAGCTCAAGCGCGGCGACCGCGTCGTCATCCCGTTCACCATCGCGTGCGGCAGCTGCTTCTTCTGCAACACCACGCAGTACAGCCTGTGCGACAACACCAATCCCAATGCCGCGCTGGCCGAAAAAATGTACGGCTACTCCGGCGCGTCGCTCTACGGTTACTCCCACATCTACGGCGGTTACGCCGGCGGCCAGGCACAGTACGCGCGTGTGCCCTTCGCCGATGTCGGCCCGCTCAAAATCGAAAACGACCTTCCCGACGACAAGCTGCTCTTCCTCACCGACATTTTCCCCACCGGCTACATGGCGGCTGAAAACGCGCAGATCCGTCCCGGCGACACCGTCGCGATCTGGGGCGCGGGCCCGGTCGGCATCTTCGCCGCCGCCAGCGCGTTCATGTTCGGCGCCGCCCGCGTCATCTCGATCGACCGCTTCCCGGAGCGGCTCGCGCTCGCCGCGCAGGCCGGGGCTGAAACGCTCGATTACTCGAAGTACGACGTGCTCTCCAGCCTGCGCGAGCTGACCGGCGGCAACGGGCCTGACTCCGCCATCGATGCCGTCGGACTGGAAGCCCACGGCACCGGCCCCGGCGGCATCTACGACCGCACCAAGCAGGCCCTGCGCCTCTCCTTCGACCGGCCTACCGTCCTGCGGCAGGCCATCATGGCCGTCCGCAAAGGCGGCACCGTTTCCTTCCCCGGTGTCTACGGCGGTCTGCTCGACAAGGTCCCGTTCGGCGCGGCCTTCGGCAAGGGCATCACCATGAAGATGGGCCAAACCCACATGCAGCGCTACCTTCAGCCGCTGCTCAACCGCATTGAGAAGGGTGAGCTCGACCCCAGCTTCATCATTTCGCACCAGATCGGCATCGAGGAGATCCCCGAGGCCTTCCGCATCTTTCGTGACAAGGAGTACGGCTGCACCAAGGTCGTCATCGATCCCTGGGTCGACCGTACCGGCACTCTCGTCCCGAAAACTCCAGCGGCACAAGCCGCGTAACCGAAAAAGGCCTCC
>CAXSBW010000004.1:50096-51293 GCA_964235795.1 uncultured Acidobacteriaceae bacterium
CACTGCAACCGGCAAGGGCTTATTCATTCCAGCGCTGCTCCGCTTCACGCCCAAAGCCGGTCAGCGGATCGAGATTCTTCCCCTGCGCCAGCACCCCCGGCAGAGGCTTGCGCGCGCTCGGGTCTGGCGCAGGCAGCGCGCGATTGACCAGCGAAAGCACAGCCGCCGTCAGCGCCGGGGCCACCGCCCCCAGACGCGCCGCCAGCGCCGCCTGCGGCGTAATACTCAGCTCCGTTTCCCCGGTCTCGGCCGCCCTCAGCACCCGGTCCGCCGCGGCATACGCATCGCGCGACACCCCGGGAAGCGAGTCGCCCAGGTTGAACCACCGGAACTCCTCCTCGCGCACCCCCACCACCTCCGCATGCACCGGCGAGCCCGTCCGCAGCAGCCCCGGCGTCACCGTCGTCACGCGCACCCCCTTTGCGCGCACCTCCGCATGCAGCCCTTCGGAGAACCCGACCGCCGCGAACTTGCTCCCCACATATGGCAGCAGGTGAGGAAACGCCAGCTTGCCGCCGATCGACGTGATATTCACGATCGAGCCGTCGCCGCGCCCCAGCATCTTCGGCAACACCGCCAGTGTGCAGTGCACCATCGAGAAGTAGTTGGTCCGCATCGCATCTTCAAACGCCTTGAGCGGCTGCGACTCCACCGGGCCCACCGCGATAATGCCGGCATTGTTCACCAGCACGTCGATCGGTCCCCAGCGCCGCTCCACCTCGGCCATCAGCCCCAGCACCTGGTCGTTGTCGCGCAGGTCGCACGGCAGCACCAGCAGGTCGTTTTCGGTCGCGGCTCCGCGCCCCAACAGCAGCGAGCGCGCCTGCTCCAGCTCCTGCGGGTCGCGCGCCGTCAACACCACGCGCGCCCCGGCACGGGCAAACCGCTCCGCCAGCGCCAGGCCCAACCCGCGCGACGAACCCGTGATCAGCGCCACCTTGCCGCGCACCGGGTACCTGCGCCAGCTCCGCAAAACCACCTCGGTCGCGACCCAGGCCCCCGCTGCCGCCAGCAGCCACGTCCCCGTTCCATTCCGCTTATCAGCCATACTGTTTACGATGCAGGCCCGCGCGGATTTGCAAGCGCACCGCCGCCGGGGTATCGTTCACTTCGCGAAAGTCGCCTCGGCCCTTCAAGGAGAACCCAAGTGCTCAACCGCTTCGTCTGCCTGCTTCTGGCCGCCGCATTCTCCGCGCC
>CAXSBW010000004.1:51393-59428 GCA_964235795.1 uncultured Acidobacteriaceae bacterium
CCCAAGTGCTCAACCGCTTCGTCTGCCTGCTTCTGGCCGCCGCATTCTCCGCGCCATCGCTCCACGCCCAGGCCGCTACACCGCCAATGAGCCCACCGATGAGCCTACCGATGGGATGGAACAGCTGGAACCACTTCGCCGGCCGCGTCACCGACGCCGACGTGCGCTCGGCAGCCGACGCCATGGTCTCAAGCGGCATGCGCGACGCCGGCTACGTGTACGTCAATATCGACGATACCTGGCAAGGCAAGCGCGACCGGCACGGCGCGATCCGGCCCAATAGCCGTTTCCCCGACATGAAAGCCCTCGCCGACTACGTCCATACCCGCGGCCTCAAGCTCGGCATCTACTCCTCACCCGGCGCCTGGACCTGCGCCCACTACCCCGGCAGCTTTCGCCACGAGAAACAGGACGCCGCCACCTACGCGGCCTGGGGCATCGACTACCTCAAGTACGACATGTGCTCCTACGGCGACCGCATGGACAGGAAGTACGGCAAGCCCTCCCCCGCCAACGCTGAGGCCCGCCTTGAAGCCGATACAGCGGTGTACGACAAAATGCACCGCGCCCTGCTCGCCACCGGCCGCCCCATCGTCTTCTCTCTCTGCCAGTACGGCTGGGATCATGTGTGGACCTGGGCCCCGGGCATCGGGGGCAACCTGTGGCGCACCACCTGGGACATCCAGGATATCTACGCCCGCATGGCCGAGATCGGTTTCGGACAGGCCGGGCTGGCCCGCTACGCCGGGCCCGGTCACTGGAACGACCCCGACATGCTTGAAGTGGGCAACGGCGGCATGACCACCGACGAATACCGGACCCATATGAGCCTGTGGGCCCTGCTCGCCGCCCCCCTGCTGGCCGGCAACGACCTGAGCCGCATGACCCCTGAAACCGTCGCCCTGCTGACCAACCGCGACGTCATCGCCATCGACCAGGACCCGCTCGGCCGCCAGGGCGACCGCCTCGCCCAGCAAGGGGAGCTGGAAACATGGGCTCGGCCGCTCGCCGGCGGCGCGGTCGCGGCAGGCCTGTTCAACCGCTCCGCCCAGCCGCGGCCCATGACCCTCGACTTGGCAAAGGCCGGTGTCGGCCCCGGCGCCCGCATCCGCGATTTGTGGGCCGGGCAGGCGGTCCCGGCCACCACTCCCGGCAGCTACACGGCCACCGTCCCGCCCCACGGCGTCGTCCTGCTCCGGCTCGAACCCTCCGGCGATGCCCCCGCAGCCGATGCGGTATCGAGATAGTCCACACCCCCCATGCACACCGCCCCCGAACGCGCGTAGAATCGTGGGCGGGTCACCCGGCCTGTCCTTCACGGTTCATTCTGACCAGATGGATGGGGACCGGATGGATCTGGACGACCCCGTTTACGCTATGAGCACCACACACCTGGAACCCGCGCCACTCGCCTCCGCCGCTATCCGCGACTCGGTTTTCAACGTCTTTCGGCGCTGGGGCTACCTCCAGGCGCAGCTGGACCCGCTCGGCCAGGAACTCGCCCCGTTGCCCCTGCCGGAAGACCTGCCCCCCGGCGCAAGCGACGACGACATCGCCGCGGCGCGCACCATCTACTGCGGCGCCGTCGGGGCCGAGTTCATGCACATCGCCGACCGTACCCGCCGCGAGTGGGTCACGGCCCGGCTTGAGCAGCCGCCGCGCACACTGTCGGCCACCGAGCAGCGCGCCGTTCTTTCGCAGCTTGTCCATGCCGACCTGTTCGAGCAGGTCATCCAGTCCCGCTATCTCGGCACCAAGCGATTCTCACTCGAGGGCGTCACCGCGCTCATCCCCTTTCTCGATGAGGCTTTTCAGCGCGCCGCCGAGCTGGGCGCGGCCAAGGTCATGATGGGCATGAGCCATCGCGGGCGCTTGTCCGTCATGGTCAACACCTTTCGCAAGTCGCCGGCCGACATCTTCTCCAAGTTCGAGGACGTCAACCCGCGCTCGTTCCTGGGCGGCGGCGACGTCAAGTACCATGTCGGTGCGACCGGCAACTACCCCACCCGCTCCGGCACCACCCTCGCCCTCCATCTCGTCTCAAACCCCAGCCATCTGGAGGCCGTGGACCCCGTCGCCATGGGCCGCGCCCGCGCCAAGCAGGTCCGCCTCGGGGCCGACGGCACGCGCAAGGTGCTGCCGCTGGTCGTCCATGGCGATGCCGCTTTCGCCGGGCAGGGCATCACCGCGGAAACCCTCAACCTCAGCAATATCCCGGGTTACTCCGTCGGCGGCACGGTTCACGTCATTGTCAACAACCTCATCGGCTTTACCGCCGAGCCGTCCGAGGCCTCCTCCACCCGCTTCGCCTCCGATGCCGCCAGGCGCCTGCCGATCCCCATCTTCCACGTCAACGCCGAAGATCCCGATGCCGTGCTCCGCATCGCCACGCTCGCCGTCGATTACCGCTACGAGTTCGGCACCGACATCGTCGTTGACCTCATCGGCTACCGCCGCCACGGCCACTCCGAGGTCGATGACCCCACCATCACCCAGCCGCTCCGCTATGCCCGCATCAAGGGGCATCCGCCGCTCTCGGAGATCTACGCAAAGCGCATCGGCGTCGATGCTTCGCTCGAGATTCACGAAGTGCAGGAGCAGCTCACCGAGGCTCAACGCGCCGCGACCGAGATCCAGCAGGTCGCCGTGCTGGCCACTATGCCCGACTACTGGTCGCCCTTTAAAGGCGGCCCCTACAAGCCCGAGTACGAGCGCGAAACCGGCCTCACCCGTCCCGAGGTCACCCGTCTCGGGCGCGCCTTGTGTGAGTACCCCGGGGACTTTCACATCCACGGCAAGCTCCGCAAGCTGCTGGAGCAGCGCCTCGAAATGGCCGAAGGGCACCGCCCCTTCGACTACGGCATGGCCGAAGCCGTGGCGCTCGCCTCCTTGCTGGAAAAGGGAACCCCGGTCCGCCTCAGCGGGCAGGACTCCGAGCGCGGCACCTTCAACCAGCGCCATTCCGTGCTCATCGACACCGAAACCGAGCAGCCCTGGATTCCGCTCGAACACATCGCGACCGGCCAGGCCCGCTTCGAGGTCTACAACTCCGCCCTCAGCGAGGCCGGCGTCCTTGGATTCGAGTACGGCTACTCCCGCGATTACCCCGAAAGCCTGATCCTGTGGGAAGCCCAGTTCGGCGACTTCGCCAATGGTGCCCAGATCATCATCGACCAGTTCATCACCTCCGGCGAAGACAAGTGGGGCCTGCTGGCGAACGTCGCGCTGCTGCTGCCCCACGGCTACGAGGGCCAGGGCCCCGAGCACTCCAGCGCCCGCGTCGAGCGCTACCTTCAGCTGGCCGCGCACGACAACGTGCAGATCTGTCAGCCCTCCACTGCCGGGCAATACTTCCACCTGCTGCGCCGACACATGCTCCGCCCCTGGCGCAAGCCCATGATTGTTTTCACGCCGAAGAGCATGCTGCGCCACCCCGACGCCCTTTCCCCGATCGAGGACTTCAGCCGGCCCACCTTTCTGAACGTGCTGCCCGACACCTCGGTCGACAACGCGCATCGCCTTCTGCTCTGCACCGGCAAAATCGCACACGACCTGCGCGTCGAGCGCGAAAAGCGCGGCAACACGGGCGTCGCTATCGTCACGGTCGAGCAGCTTTATCCCTGGCCCGAGGGTGAAATCTGCGCCGCCATCACCGCCCACCCGGAAGCCCGCGAGGTTGTCTGGGTGCAGGAAGAGCCCGAAAATATGGGCGCTCTGTCCTTTGTCATGCCCCGCCTGCGACGCATGGTTCGCGACGGCCGCATCGTGCTCTCGATCAAACGCTCCGCTGCCGCCAGCCCCGCCACCGGCTCCGCCAAGGCCCACGAAATGGAACAGCGCACCCTGATCGACCTGGCCCTCGCCATCGGCGGCGAGCACGGCGCGGCTCACTAGGGGGACGATCAGAACCATCCGCTACGAGAGTGGCGGTTGCTCTTCCCACGGATTCAAGATCGCCGGCCCCAGATCATGGAAATCTCGTACATTGCGCGTCACCATCGTCAAACCATGCACACTCGCGGTAGCCGCCAGCAGTGAATCGCCAGTAGTGAATCGCTGATCGGTCGGTCGCGCTCTGCGCGAAAACGTGCCCATTGCTCCGCAACTTCCGCGGTCACGTCCAGGGGCCTCGGTCTGAAATCCGACTCGACCGTTTCTGTCCAGGCAAGCAGCTTATTGGGCTGAGAAGGGTGGCGCTTGGCCCACTGCCAGGCTCCCCGACGCAGCTCCCCCAGCGTCAATACACTCAGAACAGAACGAGGGGATCGGTTGTATCCAGAAAGCGCATGACCGGCGGAGATCGCCGGGCTTTGAACACTTCTGAAATCACGTTTGTGTCGAGCAGAAAACCTTTCACTCCATGGATACCTCGTCAAAAGAGGCGATCCAGTTCCTCGTCCCGCTTGCTGTCAAGCCTGCGATCAGCAAGACGGTTCTCTGCAACGATTGCAGCAAAACCCTCGACTCTGGGCGCGCTCAGCAGGTGCTCCACAAACGACCGCTTCCTGCCGCGCAGCACCTCGTACTCCTCCGCCGAAAGAACAACGGCTGTTGCCGTCCCGCGACGCGTGATGAACTGGGGACCCGAGGTCTGCGCCTGATTCACAACCTCGCTGAGCCGTGCCTTCGCATCCTGCAGCTGCCACGTCGCCATACATTCCCCCACCTGGTCAGCTTACGATCAACTAGTCAGCTCATCAACCGCAACGATGCAGCGCGAGTCACTGCCCATAGGTTGCCGCTTCCCCATGTTTGTGGAAGTAGTGCCGGTCCAACAGTGCCTGCGATACCGGCCGCGTATTCGGGTTCAGCTGCAGCGTTACGGTGGCCATGCGCGCCACTGCCTCCAGCACCACCGCCAGGTGCGCCGCATGCCGAGGGTCCTTGCCCCACGTAAACGGCGAGTGCCCAGCCACCAGCACTGCCCGGATCGCGTCCGGATCGAGCGTGCGAAATCGACGGATGATCGCGAGGCCCGTGTTGTGCACGTAGTCGCCCTTGATCTCAAACGGCGTCATCTCATCCGTCACCGGGATCGGGCCGTAAAAGTGGTCGGCATGCGTCGTGCCCAGCGGCGGAATCGGCCGCGCCGCCTGCGCCCACGCCGTCGCAAACTCCGAGTGCGTGTGGGCCACCCCGCCGATATGCTCGAACGCGCGATACAGCAGCAGGTGTGTACCCAGGTCCGAGCTGGGCTTGAGCGCTCCTTCAACCACCCTGCCGTCCAGGTCCGTCACCACCATATCGTCGGCTGTCAGTACGTCATACGGCACGCCGCTCGGCTTGATCACGACCAGCCCCTGTTCGCGATCGATCCCGCTTGCATTGCCCCAGGTGTGCAGCACCAGCCCGCGCCGCACCAGCTCCAGGTTCGCTTCCAGTACGTGCGCCTTCAGTTGCTCGACCAATCCTTGTATGCTCCTTGCCGGGCGCATCGGCCCATGCAGGCACGGTACCCGGCAGAGTCTCGCGGGTCAAGCGGCAACCGTCGATCGCCAATCATTCGATAGTTGTCGAACTGTTCGATCCTGGTCGAATAATGCCGCCGCGGGAAAAAGCTCTGGATGGAGCCTCGCCTGCGCCTGCAAATGCTTCTTACCGAGCATGACCGGCAGCATCCTCCGCACCCTCGCCGCCATGGCAGTTTGGTCGCTCGCGCACAGCGCTCTGGCTACCAGCCGCGGCAAGCAGCTGGCCGGGCGCGCCCTGGGCGAGCAGCGTCGCAACGGCTGGTACCGTCTCATCTACAACGGTGTTGCCGTGGTTTCGACCGTGGCGCTGGTCCTGTACATTCGCCGGCTGCCGGACCGCCGTCTGTATCGCATCGGCGGAGTCGGCCGCCTCGCCCTGCGTACCTCCCAGGCCGGCTTTCTGCTGGTTCTGTTCGCGGCGGTTGCCGAGATTGGCCTCGGTCCGTTTTCGGGCTTCTCCGAGTTGGGCCGCCACTTGTTAGGCCATCCCACGCCCGATGCGCCCGAGGCCCAGGGTCCTTCGTTGACCGTTGAAGGCCTGCGCACCGGCGGTCCCTTCCGCTTTGTGCGGCATCCGCTCAATGCTTCCGCCACCGCGATCGTGTTTCTTCAGCCGGAGATGACGGTTGTTCGCCTGACCGTCGCCGTGCTCACCCTTGTCTACTCGCTTGCCGGTTCAAAACTCGAGGAAAGGCGGCTACTGGCGCGTTACGGCGAGCCGTATGCCCAGTACCTCGCCGGTGGTGTGCCATTTTTCGTGCCGGCGCTGCGTCCGGTTGCGCCGCCCCGGCTGGGCTAGCCAGGCGCTCAGTGTGCCCGGGCAGCCTTCGCCGGCACAGGCGGCGCGACCCGGTTCTGCCCGGTCGCGATCTCAAGAAAGGCATGCGCCGCGCGCGACAGGGTTTTTTCCTTGCGATACACCAGGGCCAGCTCGCGCGACACTTTCAGGCCTTCGACCTTTGAGGCCCGCAGCGTGCCGGCGGCCACCTCTGCCGCCACCACGGCGCGCGGCAAAAAGCCCATTCCCAGCCCCGCGCCGATCAGACGCTTCAGCAGCTCGCTCGACTCCACTTCCATCGCCACTTTCGGATTCACACTTTCCGCGCGGAAAAAGTCGTCCAGCTGGTCGCGCTGCCGCCCGCTTTTCGTCATCACCAGCGGATGCTCCAGCACTTCGGCCAGGGTCACGGTTTCGCGCCGGGCGAGCGGATGCGCGGGATCGGTCACCAGCACAACTTCATCCTTGTGGATCCGCTCGATCGTGAGCCGCGCGTCCTTGACCGGCAGGCTCACCACGCCGAAGTCCACCTCGCGGTTCAGCACGTCCTCAAGAATGCGCGCCCGGTCGGCCCGCACAATCTTGAGCGCGACGCGCGTGTACTGCTTTTTAAACGCCGCGAATACCGTAGGCAGGATGTACAGGCTCGTCGCCTCGTTCGCGCTGATCGAGATCTCTCCGCGCGGCGAGCGATGAAGCTCGGCAATGGTGACGCCGATGTGCGAGTGGCACTGCAACACATGCTCGGCAAACGGCTCAAACACGCGCCCCGCGGCGGTAAACGTCACCTTGCCGCCGTCACGGTCGAACAGGCGCGCCCCGATCTCGGTTTCCAGCGAGCGAATCTGCGCCGAGATCGCCGGCTGGGTCACGCTCAGCTTTTCCGCCGCGCGCGAAAACGATCGCAAACGGCTGACCTCGAGAAAGGTACGCAGCTGTTCAAAGTCCACCGAGATCCTGCTTTCAAAGTCCCCTGATCACACGTACAGGGCTTCGGTCATCTTAGCCGACCGCCGGATCGCCGATCCGTCTCCCCGCGAGCAGAGCTTCCACGGCCTGCAGATCCTCCTCCGTATCGACCCCGCGCGTATCAAACGGCGTGACAGAAACCCAGACATCGATTCCGTTTTCGAGCAGCCGCAGCTGTTCCAGTTTCTCGGTCGCCTCGAGCCCGCTGGCCGGCAGGCCGGTAAAGCGGCGCAGCGCGTCGCGGCGAAACGCGTACAAACCCAGGTGCTTCAGCGGCACCGTACCGTCGCTTCCACCATCGCGGTTGTGCGGAATCGACGCACGCGAAAAGTACAGGGCCCGCCCATCCTGCGCGCACACCACCTTGACCGCATGCGGCGAGCCGAACTGTTCCGGCGGGCACGGGGTGGCGATCGTGGCGACCTCGACCACGCGCCCGGCCCCCTGCCCACCGCCTTCCAGCAGCATCGGTGCCAGCAGCGCGTCGAAGTGCTCCGGCCGCAGCAGCGGCTCGTCCCCCTGGATATTGACGTAGATATCGGCCGGAATCGCCTCGGCCACCGCCCGGACCCGGTCCGTGCCGCTCGGGCAGTCTTCCGGGGTAAACACAGCCGGGTAGCCCAGCCGCGCGGCCAGCTCCATCACCTCCGGCGCGTCGGTCGCGATCAAAACCCGGTCCAGCGCCGGGCAGGCTCGCGCCGCGCGGTACACCCAGGCCAGCATCGGCTCGCCGGCAATCTCGCGCAGCATCTTGCGCGGCAGCCGCGTTGAGCCCAGCCGAGCTGGGATTACGCCGAGCACGTGAGGTCTGGGGGGG
>CAXSBW010000004.1:59528-65628 GCA_964235795.1 uncultured Acidobacteriaceae bacterium
TTATGCCGCGTTTCACTTTCGACATGGATGACAAATTCAACGAAACCCTTTCAAAGCTGGCCGAAGGGGGCAACAAGGCCGATGTGATCCGAAAAGCCGTGGCTAGCTACCAGTATCTGAAATCGGAGGTGCCCAGCTATGACTCTTCAAGGCGTATTTCGATTCGCGATGTCGACGGCACAGTCCTTCGGGATGTGATTCTGCCCTAGGCAAGGCGGGAGCCAACAAAGCAATGGCACCAGTCGCGGCCGTACCAAGCACAGTGGTCAATCCGAACGAAGCAGGGCAGCTCCGTTCCGAGCCCCCGACGTTCCTTGAAAAGTCCGGAGTGTTGCTGCTTGGCATTCTGGGCGGCTGGATTTTGCTTGTCAGCACGGTCCTGATCGTATGGTTTATCACCAGGCACCCAATGGCGCCCAGCCTTTCGCAAATGACTGCCGAGCAGGCGCGTGAAGCCATCGCCTCGCAAAAGCTGATGGAAGATCAATGGCGAGATTCCATGACCTTTGTTTTCGATCTGACGGTAACACGGCATTGCCGGTCGTCACGTTGCTGGGTATTTGTTCGGACGAGCCCGGGCAAACGGCTGATGCGTCGTTCGCAGACGGGCATTGCACCCCGGCAGCCTCCCTTGTAAGATCAAGGTTCGGCCACCCGGCGGCGTAGCTCAGATGGTTAGAGCGACGGACTCATAACCCGTAGGTCGATGGTTCGATTCCATCCGCCGCCACCAAGCTCCCGCGGAACCCTTCCGCCAACGCAGGCGCATCCCACTCGCCGAGGGCCTTCCATGCGCGCTTTGCTTCTTTTTCTCCTGCACGTTTTCCCCTTCATCGCGCTCGCCCAGGCCGCGCCTCCCTCGCTCGTCAACGTGACGGACGCCCGTTTCGGGCAGGGCTGCCCGGCACCGGCCGACCCCTTCGGGCATCGCGACTCGACCTGCGCCGTCCGCGCCGCGCTTCGGGCCGCTGAAAGTGAAGGCCTGCCCGGCGGCGGCTACCCCGTTCTTTACTTTCCACACGGCGTGTACCGGGTCGCGGGCGAGGGCTACACCTCCGCGCTGACCGTGACCAAATCCATCAGCATCCAGGGCGACGGCGCGCCGTCCACCGTGGTGCTGAACACCAGCCCGCACGGGGCGACGCTGACCTATTTGAAAGCAAGGGACTGCAGCGGCAAGCCGGGTCCGTGCCCCGTCACCGTGCAGGGCCTTACGTTCGCCGGGCAGGGACGCGCCACCGACGGCGGACTGATCGAAATCAACAGCACCGATACCGGCTCCATGCACAATGTCGTGCTGGCCGATACCGCCGGGGTCGCGCTCAATCTCCAGGGCTCGAGCGAGCGCTGGTACTTCGCCGATATGGAGATCTCGAGCGCCCGCTGGCCGGTGCTGCTGGAAGGCGATACCAACGAGACTTATTTTGAACGCGTCAACGTGCTCAACCCGGGCCAGGTCGGCGACTATTGCTTCAGTGTCAACTGCCCCGAAGGCAAGCTCATCAAGAGCGGCACCTGGTACCCCGACCCGCACTCGGCCGTGTACCTCGACGGCGACAATGTCCACTGGTCCGACTCGTCGATCAAAAGCACCCACGCGATCGGCGGTATCCGGCTTGCCCCCGTCACGACCTCGATCCAGCACACCTATATCGAGGGGTACCCATGGGGCGGCCAGCCGAGAGTCAACCACGCCGTCGCCGCGCCGGGCCCGAGCGAGCTGGGCCATCTGACCGCGGCGATCGGGGCCGGCGAGCTCGACTTGCCCGTGGATGACGCCGGCTGGCAGCCCTTGTACGTCAACGACCCCGTGCAGGCGCGCTTCAACGGGCACCACAGCTATGTCAACGGCTACGGCATTTTTCCCGCTGATTACAAGGCCGGCAGCCGGGAGGGAAGCCTTGCCGCGCCCGGCCTCACCCGGGGAACGATGGAGCTGGTCGAAGTGGGTGCATTCTCCGCCGACGGCAGGGCCCACCTGCTGGCGCGCGGCAAACACCCGGTTGCCTGGCCGGCCGGCAGTGTGATCGAGCAGGTGGCCACCAACAGCTACGGCGTCGCGCGCGTCGAGGAGAACCACCTCAACTCACTCAGTGCCGACATGGGCTCGCAGTACACCTCGGGTTGCAGCGATACCGAACAGCTGAGCCGCTGGACCAGCTCGCCCTCACGCCTGTGCGCCGAAGTGATCGCCGGGCATGTGCCGGACGGCTTTATGGTCCCGTTCCCAACCGACGATTACGTGCATAACGGCTTTGCACTGCACCTGGTGGATAATTCCATCTTCACCGGTGGGTCCGAGGCCGCGGGCGAAGGCTGGGTCAAAATTCCCGGCAATGCCACGGTTGAGATCGATTCCGGCAACGAGCCTTTGCGGGGTTTTGTGGATGCGGGCACGGCGCTGCACAGCTACAACAACGGGGCTCCGCGCGTGCAGGTCGTCACCTGGCCCGCGACAGCACCGGGTGCAAAGCCCGCCTCGGCGCTCGCCTACGTCACCGATACCTCGGCCGGCGTACGATTCTCGCCGCAGGAAGGCTTTTACCAGGCCGATGTGATGCGCGACGGCACCCTCGCGCAGCAATACCTGCCCTCACGCTGCTTCTACAACACGGCGGGCGGCAGCGCGGGACCCGATGCGCGCACCTGCGCCGGGCCTGGCGGGCTCACACCGTCCACACTCACCGGCGGTCGCTGGGTGCCTGCGGCGCCCAGTCAGGGCAATCAAACTGCAAATAATCCGGTCAAATACACCATCCGCGACTGGCAGCTCAACAACCTCGCCCCGCGCGGGCAGCCGGACGACTGCAAGAGCCGCGAAACCGACACAGGCTCGGTCCACTTCAGCACGGCCGCCGACGGCACCCTGATCGTCAATCTTTCGCCCAACCCCGGCGCGCAGGTCTCGGCCAGCGCGGCGATCGGTAGCGGCGGCAACCATGTGTCGGTGCGCCTGTGCAACACGGGCAGCGACCCCCTGCGCTGGGAGGCCGCACCCGTCGTCACACTCACACAGCTTCCCTGAGCCGGCGACTAATACGCCTGCAACTGCTCGATCGGTAGCCGCACCTGGAAGCAGGTCGCCTCCGCGCTGCTCTGCACCCGCACATACCCGCGGTGCTTGCGCACGGTCCGCTGCACAATATCCAGCCCCAGGCCCAGCCCCTTGCCCGGTGCCCGCGTCGTATAAAACGGCTCGAAAATCCGGTCGTGCAGCTCCGGGGCAATCCCGTGGCCGTTATCCCAAATCTCCACCAGCAACAGCGGACCGGCCACAGCGATGCTGATCGTGATCCTGCCGCCCGTTTTTCGAGAGTTTTCGATGGAGTCGATCGCATTTTCCAGCAGCGCCATCCACACCTGGTTCAGCTCCGACCCATAGGCTGAAATCGTCGGCAAATCCCGCTCGTAACGGCGCTCCACCCCGATGCCGTTCAGCCGCGACTGCAGCATGGCCAGCGTGTTTTCCATGGCCTGCGGTATCTGCACTTCCTGGATCGGCGCCTGGTCCATATACGCGTAATCCTTGACCGCGTCGATCAGGTCGAAGATTCGCGCGGTCGCGTCCACCATCGCTTCCGTCATGCGCTCGGCCCGCTGCGACGACGCAAACTGGCGCAGCACCACTTCCAGCCCACGCCCTTCAAGCGCCTCGTGCAGGCGGTCCAGGTCCCCGGGCGTCACCCCGCACTCGCTCAGCTCCGGGGTGCATCGCCAGCTGTGATGGTCCAGGCCGTTCTGCCGAAACCACTTGACCAGCGCATCCTCGCGCTCGGCCGCGTCCAGCGAACCCTTCGTGGCGGCCCGCCCGCGGATCTCCTCACCCCAGTCCCGCACCGCCTGCAGCTTCGGCCGTTCCAGGCAGATGGCTCCCAGCTCATACTTCTGTTGGCCGTAGACCCGCAGCTCCGACAGCAAGCCGGAGGCCGCACGCTGCGCCGCCGAGGCGGGGTTGTTCAGCTCGTGGGCCAGGTTGCCCGCCAGCTTGCCCAGCGCATTCAGCTTTTCCGTCTGCTGCTCGATTCGCGTCACCTCGCGCACCCGGTCCAGCAGCGTGCTGACCGAGCGCTGCGCCATCGAGGGGATCGCCCGCAGCATCTCGTCAAACAGCGACCGGTCGATCACCAGGGCCAATACATCCCCGACCGCGAAGCCCATGCCCCCATAGGTCTTCATCCGCGAAAACGGCATCAGCCCCGTGATCTGCCCGGAGCGCCCGATAAATAAAGGCAGCGACCCACCGTACTCACGCTTGACGTGCACCTCGCCCCGCAGCAGGATCGTCATCGACGTCGCCGGCTGCCCCTCGCGAAAAAGCAGGTCGCCGGACGCCGCCACGCGCTCGATTCCGTGGTCGGCCAGCCACTCGTACTCCTCCTGCGTCAGCCCCTGCAGCGCCGCGATCCGGCCCAGGTCCGCAAGGATCACCTCACGCGCACTGGCCGTCGCCGGGGCCGTGCCGGGGACCGACTCAGCCGTCATTTCGAGTTCAACCTCCGTCTTCATGCGCTCATCCTACTCCCTGCTTTCCACCCCGGGTTGCGCTTTTACCCTAATGGCTGCCGGACCGCTGCATCTCCTGCCGGCGCGTCGGCATACGGTCGATGGTCTCGTTCAAAGCATCGATCGGCAGGGGCTTGCTGCTCCATAACTTCGCCCCGCCATCCTCGCCCAGCAGCACCACCCGAAATTGCTCCGGCCTTCTCGCGAACCTTCGCCGCAGCCCGGCCAGCTCCGCCTCCGGCAACTCCGCCAGGGGCGCATGGAGCGGAGCCTGGTACCCGAGATCGCTCCCGAGCACCGGCACCAGTACGATCAAGCGATCCGCTACGTCCTGCTTGGCCGCGTCCAAAACCGCTTCCTGCTCGCGAAATCCCGGGTCCGCTCCATTCAGCGCAAACACAACCAGCGGACGATAACAGCCGCGCATCGCCGCCAGCGTTTGCGGCCGCACTGGGCAACCGGCCCGCGCCTGCGCCCAGCCGGTGCCGGCCGACAGTCTGAATAGCTCGAGCAGCAGAAGCAGGGAAGCGCGTCGCATGCCATGGACCTTCAAGGCAGGGTCAGCCTGCCTGACCGGCCGGCACCCGCGCCGCCCGTTCAAACGCCGGGCGCAGTGCCGGAAAAGCCTTCAACGCATTGCCGTGCATGTAGGCCTCGCGCTCCACGCCGCCGATCGAGGGCGTCGTATCCAGGGCGACGGCCAGCTTTTCCGTCGCCTCGTCCGGGGTAAACGGCCAGTCGCTGCCGTAGAAAATATGCTCCTTGTCCGCGATATGTTCGAGCGCCTGCAGCAGCTCCGGCAACGGCGCCCCGGCCAGGTCGTAGTACAGCTTCCGCATCTCGTCCTTCATCTTCGGCAGGTCCTTCCGGTCCGGAAACATGAACGGCGCCTGGCTTTCCACGCGGCTCGCCAGCACCGGCAGCGCTGCCCCTGCATGCGGCACCACGATTCGCAGGTCCGGGTACCGCTGCGTCACCCCGTTCAAAATCAGGTTCGTCACCGTGCGCGTCGTTTCAAACATGAACTCGAGCATCGGCCGGGGCCGCCCGAGCGCCAGCGACAGGCATCCCTCGCAGCTCGGCGAGGTCGGATGAATAAACATCGCCGACTTCCTCCGGTTCAGCTCCGCGTAAAACGGCTCCAGCTTCGGGTCGCCGTGGTACAGGCCGTGGTGGTTCGACTCAACCACCACCCCCTCGGCCCCCAGCTGGTCGATCGCATACACGGCTTCCTCGGTCGCAAGCTCGATATTCGGCAGCGGCGTCACCGCAAACAGCCCGAAGCGGTCCGGGTGCGCTTTTCTCAAGCGCGTGCCTTCCTCATTCAGCTGCCGTGACAGCTTTGCCGCCGCGGCATCGTCGCCAAAATGCACCCCAGGCGACGAGATCGACAACACCGCCACCGCGATATGCAGCCGGTCCATGATGCCGAGCGCTTTCGCCTCGCTCCACTCCGGGATCGCCGGCATGCCGTCCGGGTGCGTCTGCCCGGCCTGTGCCAGCGCTGCCCGGTAGAACTCGGGCAGATAATGCGCGTGAACGTCGACGCGAGAAATGGTCTGGGAAACAGGCACTCAGGGCTCCTTGTGGACTGGGC
>CAXSBW010000005.1:0-25689 GCA_964235795.1 uncultured Acidobacteriaceae bacterium
GTACCGAAGATGGAGCCGGAGGTTTGTTGGGCGACGAGCGGTACGGTGGAGGCGAGCAGGGCTGCGATGGCCGCGAAGCTGGTGCGGGAGCTCAGCCGCGAGGTGCCGGTGCGCCTGGAGCTGGAAAGTTGGCGAAGGCTGGTCACGCGCTGTGACTGGCCCGGGAGTGCGGAGGTTTCGGGGTGCATTGGTTTGCTATCCATGGTGTTGTCCTTCAAAATCGGCCTCATCTTCCTGGTACGCGGTACAAAGGGCAGAACAAGATGCTGCCAGACCCTACTGGCCTGCGTGTAGGATAATCCCGATGGGGAGCTGAGGTTTTGCTGAGGCGTTGCCGATGAAAACCTAAGCTGTTTGGTATGAATGGGATACAGAATTGGTAGATAAAACTTTAGTACCCGGCGAAGACAGAAAAAGTGCATTTCTGCTCGGAGAATGGACAGTTGAGCCTGAGCTGAACGCGCTTCGAAGCGGAAATCGGGAGCAGCGAGTCGAGCCTAAGGTGATGAAGGTGCTGCTCGCCCTGGCTGCAAACGGCAATCATGTCGTCTCCAAGGAACGAATTATCGCTGAGGTATGGCCGCACACCTTTGTGAGTGACGATGTGCTGACCCGATGCATTTCGATCCTGCGCCGGGTCATGGAGGATGATGCGAATGCGCCGCGGTTCATCCAGACGGTCCCGAGAACCGGCTATCGCCTTCTTGCCCCTGTGCGTGAGCTTCCTCCCGCAGACGCGGTTTTATCGCCCCTGCGGGAGGCGGAGGCTGTTGCGGTGCCGCCACAAGCGATACCGCCTCCCGATCCTTTCCAGCCTGAATGGACCTTTCCTCCGGATGCCGGACCTGCGGAAAGCCCGATGGAACAGTCTTCCGGGTTGCGTCGATCTCACCGGGTTCCCTTCCGTAGACGCAAAGCGCTCTTGATTTGTTCGTCTGCCCTGCTGGTTGCGGTGTTCGCCGGTTTTGTGATCTGGGTGGCGTGGTTCCGGCACTTGCGAGAAAGTGCCGATGCGCCGACAGCGTTCCGGACCATGCAGTTCACCGCCTATGCCGGGGAGCAGACGCAGCCTGCGTTCTCCAGGGACGGCGGCCGCATCGCGTATGTGGCTGTGTCCGAGGACGGCCGGTCCCGGCGCATTTACGTGAAGCAGATCGGCCGCGAAGCGGCTACAGAGCTGACACCCGGTTCGCCCGGCGAGCAGTTCAGCCCCGCGTGGTCGCCGGACGGGCAAACCATCGCTTACCTTTCGCGCGGGAGCTCCGGCCTCGGTATTGAGATAGCGCGGGTGGACGCGTCCGAGCCGGCGCGGCATGTGTATACGCCGGAGGAGCCCAGCCACTGGGACCAGGGAGCCCTGGCCTGGTCTCCGGACGGACGGACCTTGATCTATCCCGACCACAATGGATCGGAGCCCCATTCCTCGATCTATGCCCTTGATCTACGCACGGGGAAGGCCCGTGCCCTGACCGCGCCGCCGCCGGGCTGGGAGGGCGACCTGACGCCATCGTTTTCGCCCGACGGTACGCGCATCGCGTTTACGCGGGCGAGCGAAACTTCGGTGCGCTATGTCTACTCCCTCACGCTGGCCGACGGCAGCCTGCATGCACTGACCCGCGAGCGCATGGACATCGACAGCCTTTGCTGGGCCGGGGATGGCCATTCGGTGCTGTTTTCTTCCAACCGGGGCGGCAAGTATGCCTTGTGGACCGTGGGGCTCCATGGGGAGCAGCCGCAACGGCTGCCGTTCGGCACCGAAGATGCGTTTCAGCCCTCGGTGGGGCCGAAAACGGGGCAGCTGGCTTACGCCGAGGGCTCGGCGATCTGGAGTATCGTGCGTGTCCGAACAGGCACTCGCAGCACGGCGCCCGAGCCGTTGCTGACGTCAACCCAGCAGGACTCGGCCCCGTCGCTTTCACCGGATGGCCGCTCGCTGAGCTTTCAATCGCTGCGATCCGGCTCACAGGAGATCTGGGTAGCATCAGTGGACGGCAGTGCCCTGCGACAGCTGACCTTTGCCGGCGGCCCGGTGACCGGCAGTCCTGCCTGGTCGCACGGCGGCGACCGCATCCTGTTCGACTCGCGCCCCGACGGACACTCGCATATCTTTGGCGTAGCCGCAGCCGGCGGCAAACCCGTGCAGCTCACCTTTGGCGACGCGAACGATATCGTGCCGCGCTGGTCGCATGACGACCGGGTCGTGTATTACCGGTCCAACCGAGGGGGCAGCTGGCAGCTGTGGAAGGTGCCGGCGGCCGGCGGGGAGCCGCAGCCGGTGTCGACCGGTGACGGAATGGAGCCGCAGGAGTCCGCCGACGGGCGCTGGCTGTACTACACCCGCGGTGAGGAGGCAGGACTTTGGCGCATGCCGGCCGGCGGTGGAGCGGAGACCCGGGTTCTGTCGCAACCCGCCGCCGGGTACTGGGGGTACTGGCAGCTGGCGGATGACCGGATTTACTACCTGGATTCGGCGAGCGGGCACCCAGTCATTCGTGTTGCCGGCCTGGAGCCGGATGGGACGGCAAAGCCTCCGGGTGTCTTCGCGGAGCTTGGCGTCATGCCGCCCCACTATGCGGGTCTGGCTGTGACGAACAACGGCGAGGCGGTTGTCATGACGCAGGAACGCGCGGCCGGCCGGCATATCACACTGGTGGCACCGCAGTAGGCACCGCCGACGCACTGCCGGCCATGGAAGCTGCCGCTTCGCGAGGGCGGTCGCTTTCAGACCAGGCCGGCTAAAACAGCACCTGCACCTGCTGCGGGGCAGCGGTATTCGGCAGATGCAACAGCAGTGTCCGGCTGCCGGACCGGTACTGCCCGGGGTCGATGGCCTGGCCGTTCAGCAGCACGGCGCGCACCGGCTTCAGGGTAAGAACACGAACAGCCGCATGGGTTTGGTCGATCCCTTCGAACTCGAAAGACAGGCTGCCGGCCGTGGAGGCTTCCCGGGAGATTTTGGCTGACGCCGCAAGGACGCGCGGTGCGGAGCCATGGATGGCGTCGAGATCGAGCCTGAGCGCGCGAGTGCCCGGCTTGAGCTCCAGGCGATCGCTCTCTCCCAGCTCCGGGTCGAACAGGTCGATGAAATCGCCCTTGATGGCTTCCGATGCGGGTCCCGCGGATGAAGGTGTGGATGGATCGAGTCCTGCGGCAATAACGTAAGGTCCGCGCCTCAGAACCAGCGAGCTTGCCTCACGGACCGGCAGGTGTACGGCATCGGCGGCGGTGTGCACCAGGTCCAGCACCTGCTGTGCGCCGGAAGGGCTATCGGCAAAGCTGGATGGACTTTGCGCCCGGTAGAGTACGCAGCCCTTGCCCACGCGGTGGAGACCGGCAGCCTGCGGCGGGATGCCCATGAGCCCGAAGAGCTGGTCGCGGGGCGTGGCGAAATGTTCGCTGCCAGAGTTCCACCAGTCTGAAACCCGGTTGTACGGATCCTTGTCGTCGTCGGCCACAACCAGCGCGCCGCCCTGCCGCACCCAGGCTGCGAGTGCGGTGCCGAACTCGGGCGAAGGCGGTTTCTGTCCCTCGTATGTCAGCAGAAGCACCTTATAAGGGTGGAGGAAGTCCGCCGGGGCCGACTTGCTGTAAGTGCTTTCTATCTGGACCGGCTCCACCGGGATGCCGTGAAGCAGCAGCGGCAGGGCAAGGCCGTAGAAGTTGCTTAGGTTGGGGTCGGAAGGTTGCGGGGCGGCGCGCTGAAACATCAGCGTATCGGAGACAAGGACGCCCATGCCTTGCGTGCCGGCGTTTTCCCAGCGTGTGGCGGAGCCGGGCTGGTCCATCTCGGCGAGGGCGTGAAACACAGCCTGCAGCTCGCTCTCATAGGGCTTGGGAATCGCGGTCTTCGGCGGGTTGGGCTCGGCTTCCGTCGGCTCGACCGAAGGACGCAAGGCATCGGCGTCCAGGCCGAAGATGCGATCGGGCCAGGGCAGCACCTCATAGCGGGCAACAGAGGGTTGCAGCAGCGAGGCGACCAGGGTGCTTTCCCAGTTGAGGCGGTAGTCGGTCCAGGAGTGGCGGGGGTTGTCCTCGATCGGGTCGTTGAGGAACCAGATGGGTTTGCGGGAGGAGCGGGCGATGTTCTGGAGCGCGCCGTACTCCAGAAAAGCGGTTTCAAAGGTGCGCTGCTCGCGGCGGCCCTCGTACATGTTCGGCTCGCGCGCGGTGCCGGTCCACACCTGGGCGATATAGCCGTCGGCACCGACCTCGAGCAGCGAGGACTCCGGGCTGACGATGGACCACTGCGCGTAGTTAATCAGCGAGTGTGTCGCAACGTAGCAGGGGATCGTGCGACCGTGCTGCGCGCCATAAACCTTGACGGCGTCGAAGACCTGGGCGAGAGCGCGGCGGTACAGGAAATATTTGAGCTTGGAAGCGCGGTACTGCGCGTCGGGGGAGGAGTCGGGGGCTTGCCAGGGCTGGTGATAAAAAAGCTGCCACTCGCGCTGAAAACTTGGGCTCCAGCCGGCGCGAGCCCAGAACTCAGGCTCTTCCAGATAAATGGCTTCCGCGCCGGCGTCGATGGCGGCTTCGGCCCCTTTTGCCAGAAACCGGCCATACGCCTCCGAGGGCGAGATATAGGGGACCTCGCGGCCGCCGTGCAGGATCAGCTTGCCGCTTTTTTCCTGCTGGGTCTCATCCCAGTGTTGCTTGCCGTCGAAGTCGCCGCGCAGGTAGGAGCCGTAACGGCCCCAGGCGACGCCCGTCATCACGGTGACATGGTAGCCGTGGGCGCGCCAGGACTGGATGCGGGCAGCGGTGGTGTCGTCGAGGCCGTAGACCATGACGGTATCGGCATTGATGTTGGTGCGGGGAGACCAGGCATGGTCGGTCTGGAAGAGGAGCTTGCCGGGCGCGGTTGGGTTTGCGGCTGGGTTTGCGGCTGGGTTCGCGGCTG
Source organism: uncultured Acidobacteriaceae bacterium (assembly GCA_964235795.1). Lineage (GTDB taxonomy): Bacteria > Acidobacteriota > Terriglobia > Terriglobales > Acidobacteriaceae > EB88. Next base: position 4,901 of record CAXSBW010000005.1, read on the forward strand.
CCGCCGGGGCCTGCGCGGCGAGCGGCGCGGCCATGGCAGCGCCAAGTGCAAAAAGGGGGAGAACTCCAGTCATGTTCAGCGCAGCACCTCGCGTGTCAGTTCCCAGTATGAGCCGCGGGTGAGCCGGCCGCCGCGATTTTTTCTCCGGGCCGCGACATGGAAGGCGGGGCGTCGCCGGGCGCGCTGCCCCACTGTTTGTTGGGCTGCGGGCCCATGGTCAGGACCAGCTTGCCGCCGTTGGCCATCTCATCGTGAGAGAACCAGGGTTTATTCCACGGTTTGCCGTTCAGGGTAGCGGACTGTATATAAAGGTTGGCGTCGGAGTTGTTGATGGCCGTCACTTCAAAGGTTTTGCCGTTGCCGAGATGCATCAGGACGTGGCGGAAGAGCGGACTGCCGAGAATGTAGTCGGAGCTGGACGGGTCGACCGTGTAGAAGCCCATGGCGCTCATCACGTACCAGGAGGCAGTGGAGCCCTGGTCGTCCATGCCCGGAAACGCATAGCCGGAAGTGTCGCTGCCGTACATCTCCCGCAGAATGCGGCGCACCAGCGCCTGGGTCTTCCAGGGCTGCCCGGCCCAGTCGTAGTAGTACGCGGCCTGCTGATCGGGCTGGTTGCCCTGCACATACTCTCCGATCACCCCGGTGCAATCGCGGCAGATGCCTTTGGGGGTGTACGGGGTGGAAAAGAACTGGTCGAGCTTGGCCGCAAACTTTTCCCGGCCACCCAGCTCGTTTGCCAGCCCCTGCACGTCATACGGTGTGAGCCACAGGGTCGACCAGCCGGAAGCCTCCTTCATCATGAAGTTGTAGTAGGGCTCGCCGGGGTCGAAGGGAGAGATCCACTGGCCGTCGGCGGTGCGTCCGCGCACAAAGCCGATCGAGGGGTCGAAGACATTGCGGTAGTTGGCGGCGCGTTTCCGAAACATCGCCGCGTCGTCCCGGTGTCCGAGCCGCTCGGCATACTGGGCCAGGGCGTAGTCGTCCCAGGAGTACTCAAGCGTGGTTGCGGCCCCGGCCTTACCGTCAGCATAGGGCGGGCTGGGGTTGCCGGGCGGGATGAAGTCCGCGATCCAGCCCTGCTGCATGTATTCGGCCAGGTAGCCTCGCGGACCCTTCGGGTCCATCGCGTTTTTACGCAGGTACTCGTAGGTGCCGGCCCAGTCGAAGTCGAGCCCGCGCTCCCAGTCGCCCAGGTACATAAAGACGGCATTGTCGCCGTGGAACGAGGTCGGCATGTAGCCGGACTCGCGCGCCTGGTCGAGCGTGGAGCGCAGAATATCCTGCTTGACCTGCGGCTCCATCAGGGTCAGCAGCACGATCTGGTTGCGCCCGGTGTCCCAGAACGGCACTTCGTTGTAGCGGTCGTAGGCAGCGATTTGTTGCTTGCCGTCGCGACCGGTAAACGGCTCGCCCTTGCGCGCGACCAGGCGCGGGGAGTCGAAGGAATGGTACAGGCAGGAGTAGAAGAGCATGCGCTCCTTGTCCGTGCCGCCCTCCACCTCCACCTGGTTGAGCTTTGCGGCCCAGGCGTCCTGGGCTTGCCGGTGAACGCGGTCGAAGTCCCAGCCGGGGTCTTCCGCGCGCAGTCGTTGTTCGGCCACCTCGTAGCTGGGGCCGCGCGCGATCTTGACCAGGACCTGCTCACCGTCCGCGGTCGCAAAGTTTAAAAAAGCTCCCGCGTTTGCACCGGTCATGGTGCGGGTGCCAAGCTGCACGTCCTTGCCGCCCAGCAGCGAGCCGCGGGCCGGCCAGTGATCGGGAGCGACCTCCCGGTAGGCGCCGAACGACCGAAAAGGCCGCGAAAACTCGGCGATGAAGTGATCCTGCGAGGACCCTCGGTTGCGCCGGCCGCCGCCTGCGATCTCGCCCCGCACGGTCGAGTCGCCGACGATCTCGATCGTTCCCCCGGCGCGGTCGGTATCCATCAGGATGTGAGCGGCTTCCGTCGCGGGAAAGGTGAACCGGTACAGTCCGGTCCAGGTGGTCGCCGTCATCTCCGCCTCGACGTTGAAATCGTTCAGGAAAACGCTGTAATAGCCGGGCGAGGCGGTTTCGCGCTTTTTGTCGTAGACCGAGGGCGTGCGCTGGGGCGGCATGGCCCAGTCGCCGACCACGGGCATCAGGACGGGTCCGTCGCCGCCGCCGTAGCCGCCGTAGGAGAAGCCGAAGATGCTGCGGTTGGGGTAGTAGTAAGTGGCCGGCACGCCCGCTACATATTCAAGGGGAAGATTGGCATTGATGGGTGCCATCTCCGTGGGGCTGTGCGGCAGCTTGGCGCCGGGCGAGGTGAAGCCGGAGTAAAGCTGCTCGCCGGGGGGCGGCGCGTTGCCGATGAGCTTGCGATCGTCGAGCGGCGCGGTGCCCACCAGCGGGTTGGCGACGTCGACCGGACGCCGGCCGGGCGCGGACTGGCCCGGCGAACTGAACGCAAGCAGCGCCAGGGGTACAAGGGCCAGTCCGTATCGGCTGAGGGTAGGCATCGCGGGGTCTCCTGTGCGGATCGGTGCACCTATAAGGATGACGGAAAGGAGGTGAGCGCGCTTACCATTGCACACGCGCCCCCAGCTGGCCGTTCCGCGAAGCGCCGGAAACGCCGGTGACGTAGCCGAAGTTCACGTCGTTGGGGTTGGTATCGGGCCCGTTGATGTAGTGGCGGTTCAGGACATCGTAGAACTCGCCGCGGATGGTGGCCTGAAAGCGGTTCTCCGGGCCGAACGCGAACGCCTTGCTGAGGGAAACGCTCTCGTTCGAGCCGCCGCCATTGAAGCGCCACTTGTTGTAGTTAAAGGGCGTGTTGCCGAGCGTGCCCAGGGCCGGGGTGGTAAAGAGGCTGGGGTTGAAGTCCTGGTTGATTGAACTGGTGCTGTTGTTCAGCTCGACCCTATGCCCGTGAAAATGGTTTTTGAGACTGCTTTCCGTCACGCCGGGCGCGAAGTCGGCACGCTGGTTTTGGAAGAAGTAAGGGTACGGGGTCCGCGAGTTGACCGTGCCCATGGGCCCGGCAGTGCCGTACGAGAGCAGGGCGCCGACCGTCCAGCCGCCAGCTGCCTCGTTGAGCAGGCGGCTGCCCGAAAGAAACGGCTGGCCTGTCCCAAAGGGAAGACGATAGGTAATGTAACCGGTGACCAGTTGCAGCTGGTCGGTCCCCTGGACATAGCCGTGCGACGCCGGGATGTCGGCGGCGCTCTGGTAGCCGTACAGGCCGTTGCCGCCGGAAGCCGAGCGTCGGGCAATGTTGCTGCCGGTCAGGTGCGAGACGGTATAGCTCATATCGGCATTCAGGTTATAGGCATTGCGCGACTTGACCTCCACCACGAAGGCATCGTAGGCGCTTGATCCCAGCTGCTGATCGGTCGCCAACACCACCGTATCGTTCACCGATGCAACCTGGGGAATGGGAGCAATGGCGGAATAGGCCGGTCCAGTAAAACCCGCATACGGGTACGGCACGCCGATCGCGGCGGCCTGCCCCGCGCTGCTGATTGTGTCTTTGATATGACCGGAGGTCAGCAGGCGGCTGTAGGTACCGAAGTCCGGGTAGTTGATGCCGACCGATTCCGAGTTGTCGTGTAAGTCGGCACCGCGCGAGCCCATGTAGCGGGTATCGACGATGATGTTCTTGGCCAGCTCATACTGGACGCCGGCGTAGAAGTTCTGGGCGCGGCCGAGATGCAGGGTCTTCGGGCTGATGTAGAAAGGCTGGTTGTAGTCGAGGCTGGTCTGGTTGATCGATCGGGCCAACTGAACCGTCTGGCCGGGGTAGCCATTTCCCCAGTTGAAGGCCGTGGCACCGGCAACACTGTTCGGCACATCGTTTGTGCCGGTCCAGAACTCCGCCTGCTGCGAAGGGAAGCTGTGGCCGTAGCCGGAATTGAACTCACCGAGCGGCACATAGTAAAGCCCGTAGTTGGCGCGGACCACCAGCTTGTCCGTGACCTGGTAAGCACCGCCCAGGTGCGGGCCGAACTGGTGCAGCGAGTTGTCGGTCTGAAAGGTGGAACCGGAGTTCTGCGCGAAGGTCCAGGCACCCTTGTAGGTGCCCCATGCGGGGTTTTGCTTGGTCAGGTCGAAGTTGGTCCAGTGGCCGTCGGCCTGGTGGCCGGCAAAGGTAAAGATCCAGGTCAGGCCCAGGTTCATCGTCAGACGCTTGTTGACCTTCCAGTCGTCCTGCGCGAAAGCGTTGATGTACTTTTGCCGAGGATAGGTGGGGTAAGGAACGTTTTGCGACGCGGACTGGACATTGCCGAGCAGCAGGTTGGCAAAGGCGCTGCCGACGAATGGGGTGACGGATACATCGGTCGGACCACCGGTCGTGTTGTTGAAGTTGTAGTTCTGGATGTTGCCGCCCGCGCTTGAGTCGAGTCCCTGGAGAAAGAGCTGGCCGCCGAACTTGTAGGAGTGGTTGCCGTGCTGCCAGGCCACGGTGTCCTGGAAGTGGTAGCCGTAGTAGTTCTGGTACGAGTCGACGGAGGTGCCCAGGTTCTGCTCGCCGATGCCGTTGGCACCGTTGAAGGCGATGGTCGGAAAGGCGGTGGAGTCCGCATTGAAGCCGTAGACCGCGGCGCTGGCGAATTGACTGACGGGCACCTGCGTGTACTGCGTCGACGAGTAGCCGAGGCCGATGGTGTTGAGCAGGGAGGGCGTGATGGCATAGTCGTCGACGATGCGGGCGATGAAGTTCGGGGTGTTGTTGCCCCACTCGGACGAGAGCGGGCCGGGATTGCTGAAGCTGTTGACCAGTCCGCCGCCGGTCACGCTGATCCACTTGACGTAATCGAAGGAAGCCGCGATATGGTGGCCGGTGGTGAAGTTGTGGTCAAGCTTGATGTCGTAGGAGCGCTTGGTTTCGCTCGGGGTGTTGCTTGCGACCGAGGGGAAGTTGCCGTAGATACGGTTCAGCGTGGGCTTGTAATACTTCTGGTAAAGCCCGACGATCGCCTTGGACTGGGTGCTGGTGATGCGGCCGTCGGGGATGATGTTGTTGGCGAACGGTGTCGCGCAGGTTTGCCCATTGACCACCCGCTGCGTGAGCGGATCGAAGATCTGCCCGTACTGGTAAGGCAGGCCGGTGCAGGGGTTGATGAGCGTGGCTTTGGTCGTGGAATCGATGATGTCGCCGTGGTTCGTGCCGCCGGTCAGCAGTTCACTGAAATCGCCGCCCAGCATCTTCGACGTGGGCACGGTGGCCGAGTTCGGGGTCAGCGCTTCGTTGGTCTGGTTGTAGTACTCGTAGTCGCCGAACAGAAAGGTGTGGTTCTTCCAGAGCGGGCCGCCCAGGCTGCCGCCGTAGTCGTTGAAGCGATCGCGCGGGCGGGAGTTGCTGCGGATGCAGCTGGCGTATTGAGGGTCTGACGGCTCGCAAAGGGCCCGGAAGTAATCGCCCTGCCAGGAGTTGGCGTTAAGCGCTTCGTTCTGTAGAAATTCAAAGGCGCTGCCGTGGATCTTGTTGGTGCCGGACTTGAGTTCGAAGAGCAGCACGCCGCCGCCGGTGTTGCCGAGCTCGGCATTGGCGTTGCCGGTCATAACCTGGGTCTCGCTGATCGCTTCCAGGCCGGGCGTGGCGATCGCTCCCTGCGGGCCGGCGTCGGCTTCCACGCCGTCGACGTACGCGGTGTTGGTCCAGGAGTTGGCACCGCCCAGGTACAGCGTGCTGTACACCTGGTTGCCGCCGATGCCGGACTTGGCCGCGCTGGGCGTGCTCTGCACCAGCAGCTGCACGGCATCGCGGCCGTTGGTGGCATTGAGCGGCAGGTCGCGGATCGCTTCTTCTTCGAGCGTGTTCGTGATGGTCGAGGTTTCCGAGTCGAGCAGCTGCGGCGCGGCACTCACCGACACGGTTTCGCTGGCGGAGCCGACCTGCATGGTCACATCGAGAGACTGGACCTGTGTCGCGACCAGGTGCACGGTGGACTGCACGTCCTTGAAGCCGGGACGGCTGATGAAAATCGTGTAGTCGCCGATCGAAAGACCCTCGATGCTGTAAACGCCGGCGGCATTGGATTGTGCCGTGAACGTGGCATGGGTCGCAGCGTCTTCAGCGATGACGGACACACCGCCGAGGACGGCACCCGACGCATCGGTGACGTGGCCGGTGACGCTGGCACGGTCCGCCTGGGCCAAAAGAGAACCGGCGCAGGCGAGCGGCAGAAGCAGCGCGGCGGCGGAGCGGCAAGGGTGGGCAAAGCGTTTGATCATGATGAACCTCCAAAAAAGGGCTGTTCCGTCGCCCGGGTACTACGGCAGGTGTATTGAACTCACTTCCTGCTGAATCCTGTTTGGCCGATGCGACCGAGTGATCGCCGGTCTGTCGTTCAGCGAACTGAAAACGTTTCCAACGGTCACGGATAAGGAACTTAAAGACTGGAACGGTTGTTTGTCAACCGGCAACACCGGCACGGCTTGCCGGTTGACAACGATTCCATGGGCTTGGTAAAACTCAGCCCGTTTGCAATTTCACGGCTGAAACGCCGGGAACCGAAACTGCTGCTTGCCCCCACAAGGAGAAACACCATGCCGCTTTCTCGTCGAAACTTTCTCGCCCTGAGCGGGGCCACCGCCGGCGCAGTCGCCGTACCGGGCTTCGCGCAAGGGGCCCGTGCCGCCCAGAACGGCTCACTGCCCAGGCTGCCGAGTGCGGCGTTTTTGGAAGCGGCCGACCTGTCGGCACTGACCGGCGACGAACAAACGCTGCTGGTCACGCTGCAGGGCCAGGTCAACCGGACTGAACCGCGCATGTATCTCTACTGGGGCACGGACCAGACCAACGTGAAGTGGCTGAACACGATCAAGACGCCGCACCGCGTCCTCACCGACCCGTGGGAGTTGCTGAACCGCTACCGGTCGACCGTCAACGGCGCTGTGTTGTATGACCTCAACGTACCCGACTCGGTCAACGTGGCCACGGCGATCGCGAGTCTGCGGGGCGGTGTCGTTGCCACACCGGCGCTCGCGAAAGCACACGGGCTCGAGGTGCTCGACGACCTGACCGGCCGCTTCACCGATACCGTGTCCGCTTACGAATACGCTTTGGCGCATGTGTGGCCGAGCCTGTCGGACCGCATCCTGACGGCGATCGCCCCGACCAACACGGTCCAGGTGGCGAATGTGCCGTGGACCGTCGTGCTGACGGAGCCGCGGCCCATCACCGACAGTTCCAACAAGGCGACCTACACGATCGACCTGAGCGCGTATCTGAGCGCGTATCTGGGCGCGTATCTGGGCGCGTATCTGGGCGGCACGGTGTATGTGCGGTTCCGCGACAACATCGACACCGATGGCTGGGGGCCGGCAGTGCAGCAGGTCACGGTCACAGCGGACGGTGCAACGCTGGCCTCGTTCACACCCGGCACTGCCGCGGAAACGCCGTTTCTGTTCGACGCCGCCGGCTCGCAGCTGGCGGACGGCGGATGGCGCTTTGCCGATGGCTACAACTACTTCACCTATGCGTTCAAGCCGCCCGTCGGCACCAAAAAGCTGGCGATGCAGGTGTTGATGTGGAACGAGTTCGCGGTGGACGCGACTGCGACCGCGCCGAGCGTGCAGCAGGCGAACGCGGTGTTCCGCGACTACATTGTCGCGACCGAGGCCCCGGTGTTCTGGCTGGACCCGGAGATCGCGGACCAGGCGGCGTTGTTCGAGACCATCGCGCAGCGCGCGAAACCGAACACGCCGTACCTGGGCTGGTTCCCGCTCGGCCACGAGATGCCGGGCGTCACGCTTCTGAGCCGGGCTGCTTCCCCGGTCGTCGCGGCCGACAACCTGTTCAACGGTTCGGTTTTCGCCGGGGTGCGCGAAGCGGTGAAGTCAAAGGTACCGGCACCGCCGCCGCTTGCCAAGGTGGAGAACAAGATCTATCTCACGCTGACCATGGTTGAGGGCGACAACGTGCAGTACTGCCAGCACCGCATGCGCGACCTGTGGGATGACCCGGGCCGCGGCAGCGTACTGCTGAACTGGAGCATCAGCGTGCTGCTGCTGGATATCGCGCCGGCGTTTCTGCACTACTACCAGACCACGCGCACAGAGAACGACCTGCTGCTGGCCGGGCCTTCGGGCGCGGGCTACACCTACCCGTCGGAGTGGCCGGCCTCTGCTTTCGAGGCGTTTACCAAACATACCGGCGACTACATGCGCCGCACCGGCATGAACACCCTGTTCGTCTACGACCGAAATGACGAAACCAACCTGCCGCTGACGCCGGAGCTGGTTGCGCCTTACCAGCGCAACATCCCCGGGCTGCTGGGCATCGTGCTGAACTACGACCCGACCAGCGTGGTGAGCTTTGTGAACGGGCTGCCGGTGGTCACGCTGCTGGGCGTGAACGACATCGCGGGCGGCAAGCAACAGCTGGCGCAGATCGCCGCCGCGTGGGACGGCAAGTCGCCGCTGTTTGTGGCAGCGGGCATTGAGTCGTACACGGGGGAGCTGACGCCGACCGGTGTGCTGCAGATCACCGACACCCTTGGGCCGCAGTTTGAGATCGTGCGTGGAGACACGTTCTTCCAACTGCTGCGAAGCACGGAAGGGGCTTAACCGTCCAGGATGCATTCAGCCGTGGTTAATCGATAACTGGGATACTTGAGGCGCAGGCGGTTCGCCGTCCAGCTTGTTTCCTCGGAGAGATCGCATGTTTTCTCGATTCACACGGCCATCCCCGGCCTCCCTTTTCTTACTGAGCGCGGCCCTCGGCGGCAGTGTTCTTGCTTCGTCTGCCGCGGCGCAGGGCACCGGTCCGTACCATGTTCTGAACCAGTGGACCATTGGCGGCGAGGGTGGCTGGGACTACATCGAGGTGGATGGGGCGGCGCATCGGCTTTACATCGCACACAATGTGACGGTGGATGTAGTGGACACGGAAACCGGCAAAAAGGTCGGCGCGATCACCGGGCTGGGCGGTACGCATGGCGTCGCGCTGGACCCGGAAGGCAAGTTCGGCTACATCAGCGACGGCAAGGGCAATGCGATCGTGATCTTCGACCGGCACACGCTTGAGAAAGTCGCGACCGTGCCGGTCGGCACCAACCCCGACGGCATCGCGTATGAGCCGGTCACGAAGACGGTGTGGGCGTTCAACGGACGCAGCAACGATGTTTCGGTGCTCGACACAAAAACTCGGACCATCGTGGCGACCATCAAGCTGCCGGGCAAGCCGGAGTTTCCGGCTGCCGATGGCAAGGGCATGATGTTTGCCAACATTGAAGACAAGAACGTGCTGGTGAAGCTGGACGCTCACGCGAAAACGCTGGCGGCGACCTACCCGCTCACCGGCTGCGACTCACCCTCGGGGCTGGCCATGGATACGAAAGGTCGGCGTTTGTTTTCTGTGTGCGACGGCAAGGTGATGGCGATCACAAACGCCGACACGGGCACCGTGATGGCCACCGCGCCGATCGGCGATGGGCCGGACGCGGACCGCTATGACGCAAAAGGAAAAGTCGCGATTGCGTCGGACGGGCAGTCCGGCGACATGACGTTTGTGGACGTGAGCGGCGCGCCCAAGGTGCTGCAAACAGTGGCGACCGCGCCCGGCGCTCGCACCATGGCGTTCGACGAGAAAACCGGCCGCGCCTACACGGTGACTTCGCAGTTCGGGCCCAAACCCGAGCCCAGCGCAAGCAACCCGCGTGGACGGCCGTCTCCGCTGCCGGGCACGTTTGAGGTCATCGTGGTTGGCAAATAGCTTCATCGACAAGGGCTTCCGCTGCGAAACGGAGGCCCTTGTCTGCCTCTGCGCTTCCCTTTCAGGCAGTCGCGGTGTGTCGGTTGCGTGTCAGCAGGAAGTACACCACAGGCGTCACCAGTAGACTCAGCCCCAGCGAGATGAGCAACCCGCCGATGACCGCGACCGCAAGCGGCTGCAGCATTTCAGAGCCTGCACCGAGTGCAAACGCCAGCGGCAGCATGCCGCAGATCGCGGCGGAAGCCGTCATGAGAATGGGCCGCAAACGACGTCGCGCGGCCTCGACCATGGCCTCGCGAGGGCCTCTGCCCTCGGCACGGAAACGCTCGTCGGCATCGAGCAGCAGAATGCCGTTTTTTGCGACGATGCCGATGACCATGATGAGCCCCATGAAGCTCGACACATTGAAGCTGAGCCCGGTGAGCAGCAGCGCCGCGACCACGCCCGCAACCGACAGGATGGAGGAAGCAAGCACGGCCGCGGGGGCGGAAAACGAGCGGAACTCGACCAGCAGCACCCCAAAGACCAGCGCGAGTGAAAGCAGCAGCACACGCAGCAGGTCGGCAAAGGATTTCTGCTGTTCCCGGTAGGTGCCGCCGTACTCGACGCGAACCGACGCCGGCAGATGGAGCCCTTGTACCGTGCGCTGGACCCTTGCCATCGCGGTGCCCAGGTCCGAACCCTCGAGCCGCGCCGTGACAGTAATCAACTGTTGCAGATTTTCGCGCAGGATCTCATTCTGCGGCGGCAGCGCTGTGACGGTGGCGAGCGAACCCAGTGTCGCCAGCCTGCCGGTGGCGCTATTGAACACAGTGTTCTCAAGGGTGTTGAGCGAGGAGCGGCTTTCCGGGCCGAGGCGCACACGCACCGGGTAAGGGCGGCCATTCGCGATGACGGGCGTAGCCGCGGTCACCCCATCGAGCATCGTGGTCGCGTCCTCGGCGACCTCGTTCGGTGTAAAGCCCAGTCGCGCGGCCACCGTTGGATCGACCTGGAAGTTGGTCGCCGGGCTGGAAACGGTGTTGTCGATCCCGTTCTGAATATCGACCACGCCGGGTAGGGTGCCGATGGCTTGCGCCACACGCGGACCGACCGTGCCGAGCAGTGCGGGATCGGGTGAAAACAGCTTGATCTGGATCGGTTGCGGCGCATTGGAAAGGTCGCCGATCATGTCTTCCAGCACCTGCGAAAACTCCACATCGAGCTCCGGCTCGGTCTTTTGGATCTGCTCGCGAATGCCGGCCATCACCTCGTCGATGCCGCGAGAACGCCCGGAACGAAGCCGCACGGTAAAGTCGCCGGTGTTGGCCTCGGTCACGGCGGCAAGGCCCATCTGCAATCCGGTACGGCGCGATGTACCGTCGACCTCGGGCGTCGCTTGCAGTATTTTTTCAACGTGTGCAAGCACACGGTTCGTCTCCGCCAGCGAGGAACCGGCGGGCATGATGTAGTCGAGAATGAAGCCGCCTTCATCCATGCCCGGCAGCAGGTCAGAGGGAAGCGCGCTGTAAGCGAAAAAGGTACCGGCCAGCAAGGCGATGCAGCCCAGCCCCAGGATCGCCGGGCGCCGCAGGGCAAAGGCAAGCGCGCGTCCATGCGCGTCGAGCACACGGCTCATCAGGCGGCCTTCGTGCGCGGCGGCACCGGCCCCTTTGCGCCGTCGCAGAAAGACCAGCGAAAGCGCCGGGGTGAACGAGAGCGCGAGTACGAGCGAGGTCAGCAGCGCGGCCGTCATGGTGAGCGCGAGCGCGCGCAGAAAACTGCCGGTCACGCCCGACACCGCGACCAGCGGCAGGAACACAACGACCGGGGTCACGGTGGAACCGATGAGCGGCTTTGTGATCTCACGCAGCGCCAGGCGCACGGCCCGTACGGGGCTCTCGCCCGCGTCGCGGTGCAGCACAATATTTTCAATGACGACGATCGCGTCATCGATCACGAGGCCGATCGCGGCGGCCAGTCCGCCCAGCGTCATCAGGTTGAAGCTTTGCCCCAGCAGTGTCAGAAACAGCACCGTGATCGCGATGGTGACCGGGATCACGAGCCCCGCGACGAGCGAGGCCGAAGTGTCGCGCAGAAATAGAAAAAGGATCAGGCAGGCCAGGGCAAGCCCGATCAGGATCGCGTCGCGCACACTGCGAATGCTGTCGCGCACCAGCTGCGACTGGTCATAGAACGGCGTAAGCGTGACGCCGGCCGGCAGCGTTTTTCGAAGTGTGTCGATCTCGGCGGAGACGGCATCGGCAACAGCGACGGTATTGCTTGAAGGCTGCCGAGCCACGGTGAGCAGCACCGACGGCGCGCCGTTGGCCGTCACCGCGGTGTAAACCGGCATGGTGCCGTGCTCGACCCGTGCGACATCGCCGACGCGCACCGCGGTGCCGCTTGCGGTCGCTTTCACTGCCAGCTGACCCAGCCCGGCAGCATCGTGGGCCTGCGCGCCCACCAGCCCCAGGATGAGCTGGTGATCGGCCTCATACAGGCCGGGCGAGTCGACCTGATTCGACTGGTCGATCGCATTCACCAGGTCGAGCACGGTGACGCCCGCGGCCTGCATGCGCGCCATGTTGGGCACCAGGTGGTACTCGGGAACCTGTCCGCCCTGCACCGTAACGATGCGTACGCCGGGCACGCGGTTGAGCGGCGGCTTGAGCTGGTAGGTCGCCAGCTCCCACAGCTCGGTCTGCGAAAGACGGCTCGAGGTGAGGCTGTAGCCGAGGATAGGAAACGTCGCGAAGGTGAGCCGGTTGGTCGTGATGACGGCGGTCGCCGGCAGCGTCTGGCGCACCTTGCCGAGCTCAGCGTTGACCAGTTGCAGGGTCTGCTCCATGTTGCTCTTCCAGTCGAAAAACAGGCTCACCTCGGCGGAGCCGCGACTGGTGGTGGAGCGTACGTTCTGTAGCCCCGGCACGGCGTTCATCGCATCTTCCAGGGGTCGCGTCACCGTGACCTCCATCTGCTCGACCGGCATCACGCCGTTGTCGATGCCGATCACGATGCGGGGAAAGTTGGTATCGGGAAAGACCGCGATGGGCAACTGAAGCGCGAAATAAACGCCTGCGATGGTGAGCAGCGCGAGAAAGAAAAAGAGCGGGCCGCGAAAGCTTGCAAGCCACATACTCTCCGGCTCCCTGCTTTCCGGCTCAGGACCGCCCACCGTTTTATCCTGCCGCGCGTGGAACGTTTCCGGCATCACGGGGCTTTTTCGCCCGGCGCCGCCTTGCTCTCATCGGCGTCGCCCGTTCCCGCTTTCACCTTTGTGCCGTCGTCGAGACCGTATGCGCCGCCGATGATCACGGTGTCGTTTTCGGTGACGCCGCCAAGCACCTGCGTGTGAGTGCCATCGGTGATGCCCAGCTGAACCATCCGTTTATGGGCGGCGCCGTCCGTGCCCAGCAGCATCACGTACTTGCCGCCGTCCTGCGCGCTGAACAAAGCCGCCGAAGGAACCAGCAGCGTGGTCGCAATCGAGCGGCCTGTCAGGTCGGTGTGCACCGGTGTGCCCGCCTTGTAGCGGCCGTCGCGATTTTCCACGCGCACCCAGATCTCCAGTGTCGTGCTGCCTGGGTCGAGCGCCGGGCTCACCAGGCTGACATGGGCCGGTACCGGGGCGTTTGCGCCCGGCAGCATTACCGTCGCGGCATCGCCCACCTTGACGCCTTGCGCCGCGCTTTGCGCCAGGTGCACCTTGGCCAGCAATGCAGATGTATCCATCACGGTGACCAGCGGCGCGCCGGCCGCCGCCGTTTCGCCGGCGAACAACGGCCGATCGGTCACAATGCCGGTGATCGGGCTGCGAATCTCCGCGTACGAGGCCTGCGCTTCCGCGCCTTCGTACTTGCCTTTTGCGCTTTGCACCGCGCCCTCGGACTGCTCGAGCGTACTTTCACGGCTCACCGCATCGAGCGCCTGCAGGTGTTTCGCCGCCACGTCGTAAGCGGCCTGCGCCTGCACCAGGGTGGCGCGCGAGGTGTCCAGGTCGCGCCCGGGAATCGCCCCCTGCGCGAACAGTTTTTCACGCGCGGCGACAATGCTTGCGTCCAGGTCGCGCGTGGCCTGCGCCTGCGCTACATCCAGACGCGATCGCTCCGTTTCTTCCGGCACCTGGGCCCCGCTCGTTCCCGCGTAGGCGGCCTGCGCGGCCGTGTAGGCCCCGCGGGTGTCAAGCGTGGCGGCCCGCAGGTCGCGGTTTTCAAGCGTGGCCAGCAGCTGCCCGGCCTGCACGCGCGAGCCGCGCTGCACATAAAAACGGCGCACCGGGGCGGAGATGCGCGGGGCCAGCGCAGCCTGCGCGAGCGGCGACAACACTGCGTCCGACAACACATGCTCCGCGATCGGACCGCGCTCCGGGTGCGCGACCTGCACCGCGACCAGCGGCGTGGGAGCCTCCTCGGCCGCCGGCTTGCCGCAGCCCGCAAGCACCGGCAGCAGGGCCAGGCAGCAAAAAGCGGGACCAGTCGCGCGCCTGTTCACAGGGTCCCCGTCAGTGTTTGCAGCTCGCTCAACGCCTGCTCATAGCGCACCTGTCCATCTTCCTGTGCGGTTTGCGCGCTGTACAAAGTTGTCTGCGCGTCCACCACTTCCAGCACCGTCGCCTCGCCGCTTGTGTAGCGCAGGCGGGTCAGCCGCAGGCTTTCCTCCGCGGTCCGCACACTGGCGGCCAGTGAGGCCAACTGCCCTTGCGCGGTTTGCGCTTCGGCATAGTTTTCACGCAGCCCGGCAATCAGCCTCCGCTGCGACGCGGAAAGCGCGACCCGCACCGCCTCGCGACGGACTTCACTCTGCCGGATCCGATGCTCCGTCGCGAACCAGTCCCACACGGGAATATCGAGCGTCGCGCCGATGGAGTAGCCGAGATTATTGGGGTTGCGCATTCCGTCGAGAAGCGCTTTGTCGACCGGCGCCCTGGTCGCAAACGTAGTCGCGTCGATACCGTAGGTGAAGTTCAGCTGGAGATCGGGAAGCAGCGCGGCCTGCGCTCCCAGCACCTCCGCATCGCTTTGCTGCAGAAAGGCCAGTGCACTTGCCAGCTCCGGGCTGCTGTGCCGGGCCGCGGTTTCCACCTCGCTGAACGCCGGCAGGCCCTGCGCCGGCGGGTCGTCGAGCGTGTAGGGCGTGAGCGGGTCGGCGAACAGCAGCACCGCCAATTCAAGACGGGCGCGATCGCGCGCAAGCCTGCCTTCCACCCGGTCGCGTTCCCGCTGTTGCACCGTCAGCTCGGCCTTGATGACGTCGGCATGCGCGGCCTCGCGCGCGGCTTCCCGCTCCTGCGTCAGTGCTTGAAAGCTTGCCGCTTCATCCCGCGCGCGGTCCAGCACCCCGAGTCTGCGCTCACTCGCCAGCACCCCGTAAAACAAACCCGCGACCGCGGCGACCAGTCCACGCCGCGCCACTTCCAGCTCGGCCGCGGCACGCGCACTGGCCGCATTGGCTGCGCGCACCCCGGCCACCTGCGCCAGCCCCAGGGTTTCTGTGATCGACGCCTGGCTCGCGTACTCGCGGACTGCATTGTTCGCGATAAAGATCGGCGCTGCCTGCAAACCCTGCGGCCCGGCTTGATTACTCGCGCCGTTCGGCTGCGTATACAACGCCTGGTTGTGGTACACCAAGCCGGGCAGCAACGCGGAGCGCGCAATCTCACGATCCAGCGAGGCTGCCCTGGCCTCGGCACGGGTCGCGGCGTAAGCCGGTTCGTTCGCCTCCGCTCGACGAATCGCCTCCGGCAGCGTGACGGCTTGCGCATGCACCTGGACCGCGAGCAGCAGGGAAACTCCGCCGACGACGGCCCGCGCATACGCGAAAACGGTTCCTCCGCTCATCCGGTCCAGTGTAGAAGGAGCGGCTTAAGCCTGCCTGAACACAGGCCGCCGAAGGCCTTTTACCTCAGTGCCCAGGGCACCTTGCTTTCGCCGGACGACAAGGGCGCCGGTGTGCGCCCAAACAGAATATCCAGAATCCAGTCGCTGAGAATGCGGCCCTGCTGCGACAAGTTCGGCATTTTGGCCAGGTAGATGGCGCGCCACATCGCCCAGGCGATAAAGCCTGAAAAGTTGTAGCCATACACCCGCGCTACGCCGGTGCGCCGGCCCACCAGGGCAAGCTCGCCGATCGGTGTAAAACGGAATGGCTCGGTCGGCTCGCCCCGCATTGCATGGACGATATTCTGGGCCACCAGCGTGCCCTCGCGGGTCGCATTCTGCGCGGTCGGCGCGTAGGTGCCCTTGCCGTTTGGCTCGGGGATCTCCGCGCAGTCACCAAGCGCCCACACACCATCGTGCTCCGGCACCCGGCAGTCGCCGCCTACCGTCAGGCCGTGGTGCTTACCGTGCTGGGCGGGCAGGTCGGCCAGCAGTGGATTCGGTGTCACACCCGCGGCCCAGATCAGGGTCCGCGTTGCGATCCGCTCGCCCTTGCCGATCTCGACAAAGTCCTCGCCGGCGCTGTTGATGCTGGTATTCAGGCGCACTTCGACGCCGCGTTCCTTCAGCTTCTCCAGGGTGTACCGGCTCAGGTCGTCGGTAATCTCCGGCAGCAGCTTGTCACCCGGATGCACCAGCAGCGTACGAATCTCGGAGGCCTTCAGGCTGGGCAGTTTTTCAACTTCGCTTCGCACCAGGTCGTTGATCGCGGCCATGGTTTCCACCCCGGTGTAGCCGCCGCCGCCCACCACAAATGTCAGCAACTCGCGCCGCTTTGCCGGGTCGTCCTCAATCGCCGCCTGCTCCAGGCAGGTGGACACCCGATGAAACGCAGTGCTCGCATCTTCAAGCCGCTTCATGGGGATCGAGTGCTCCTCAATGCCGGGCAGCCCGTGGTACGACACCACCGACCCGAGTGCAATGACCAGGTGATCGCCCGAGTATGAGCGCGCGATGGGCTGAAGGCTGCCGGCACCGGCCTGGACCTGCACCGTGCGCGCCGACAGGTCGATCGCAGTGATGCGGCCCTGCACGAAATTGATGCGCTTGCTCATGCGGCGCACCGGGCTTACGATGTGTCGCGGGTTCAGTTCACCGCCCGCGGCCTCGGTCAGCATGGGGGTAAACAGCAGGTAATTGTCAGCGTCGATCAGCAGGATTTCGCCGTTGCCGGCATCGGGCAGCAGCCGCGCCAGCTCCTGCGCGACCGCCGTCCCGGCGAAACCGCTGCCCAGCACGAGAAAACGCTTGCCGTCGCCCAGCGACTTGTTTTGCTCGCGTTGTTCCGTACGACGCAACACCAACCAGGCCCCGTAGACGGCTGCGGCGGCCAGCGTTGTTCTCCCCACGGTCCGTATCGCCGATGCACCACTCATGCCGTTTCCCCCGCTGCGCAGTTCGCTTCAAAATACATTGTTGTTCGCCATTCTATCGTCTCTCGACGCCTACTGTTCGTGGTAGCTGCGCATCAGACCGCCGTCGATGACATAAGTAGCCCCAGTGATGTAGCCGGCTTTTTCCGACGCCAGAAAGGCGGCCAGGTGGGCCACATCCTGCGGGTTGCCGAGCCGGTTCAAAGGGATGTTCGCAAGCAGCGCTTTCATCTCTGCTTCATTGCCCATCAGATTCTTGTTGATGGGCGTTTCAACCGCGCCCGGGGCGATGTTGTTGATGGTGATGTTCTTTGGACCCAGCTCGACCGCAAGCGTGTGGGTAAACATCCTGAGCCCGCCCTTGCTGACGCAGTAGGTTGAAAAGTTGGGAAACGCCATATCCTCATGCACCGAGCTGATATTGACGACGCGTCCGGCCTTGCCTGCGGCAATCAGTTTCTTCACGAAATACTGGGTCAAGAAAAACGGGCCTTTCATGTTGACGTCCAGCACCTTGTCGTAGTCCGCTTCGGCCACCTCGATAAACTCCGCCCGCTTTTCCATGCCGGCATTGTTGACCAGGATGTCGATCGTCCCGTACTGGCTGTAGCCTGCTTCCACCAGCTTTTGAATCTGGTCCATTTGCGTCACGTCGGCTTCCACGGTCACGCCATCGGAGCCGGCTTCCTTCACCATCGCCAGCGTCGCTTCCGCGCCCGCCACAGGTCCGATGTAGTCAATGACGACCTTGGCCCCTTCGGCCGCAAACGTCGCCGCGATCTGCTGGCCGATGCCGGAGCTGGCGCCCGTGATAAGCGCGATCTTGCCTTCGAGTAATCCCATGCTTCACCTCTTGATGAACTTGCCCTGTGCCTGTTTTGTGAAAGGCTCCGCAGCAGCGGACCCGGGGCGAGCCGGCACAAACGCCGGCTCTTTCAAGTTCTGATGCGGCTGGTGGAACGGAAAGGACGCACAGCGCTTAGCAGACAGAGCAACCCGTTCTTGCTTTCATCGTCATGCCCTGCCGCCACCGGTCGATGGTGCGCGCGGCACCGGCACAGGCTCAGGCACAGGCTCCCGGGCCAGCAGAAAGCCTCGAAAAGCCCCGCCGTTGCCGGATGGCGCGGGCCCCGCCGGGCCGGCGAGCGCGAACTGGCGCGACAGTTCCAGCCCACGCACCCGCGCCAGCGCCAGCGTGCCGAGCGACAACTGGTGCCGCACCACCCACTGCGACACAAAGGTGACGCCGAGCCCGGCCTCGACCGCGCCCAGCAAGCCTTCGGTGGAGTCCAGCTCCAGGCGCACCTGCAAATCCTTTGCCTTGATGCCGGCCGAGGCCAGCGCCTGCTCCACCACGCGCCGGGAGCCGGAGCCGAACTCGCGCATCAGCATCGGCTCGCTCCGAAGCGCGTCCGCGGCGATCTCTTGCCCGGCCCATTGGTGAGCCGCAGGCACCACCAGCACCATGCGGTCTTCCATGAATGGTTCCATCCGAAACCCGGCACCGGGCCCGTTACCCGTCGCGGGACCCTCCACCAGCGCCAGGTGCACCTCACGTTTCCCCAGCGCTTCCAGCATGGCATCGGTGTTGCCGCTGCGGGCGGTGACGCGGACCCTCGGGTGCAGCTCAAGAAACCCTGCGATCAGCCTGGGCAGCAGGTACTGCGCGATCGTCTGGGACGCTCCGAGGGCGAGCTCGCCCCCCTGCTCGCCCAGCGCGTGAGCTACGGCGGCCATCGCCTCGTCTGACATTTGTTTCAGCTTTCGGGCGTAGGGCAGCAGGGCCTCCCCGCCCGGGGTCAAACGAATCGCGCCGCCGCCACGGTCGAACAGCGGCACGCCCAACTCTTCCTCGAGTGCTTTGATCTGCTGCGTCACGGCAGGCTGAGTCAGCAGCAACTCCTCAGCAGCGCGGCTAAAGCTCAGGTGCCCGGCGACCGAACGAAACACGCGCAGGCGAAAGTTCTCCATCATCGCCGGACCGCTGCCGCCGTGCGCTTCATCCGGACTCTAGGCCATGCCCTACCCGGCGGAATTTGAAAACCACTTCTGGTGAAGCATCTCCGCCGTCAGCGTTTCAGGCACCGTGGCGCCGTCATTGCCGGCCCGCTGCGCCTGCTCGCCGCGCACCTGCGTGGCGGCCACATACACGGGCCGGTGCGGCACCGTGCCGCTCAGCGCGGTTGTCTCGGGCGGTGCTTCCCGGCGGGTGCGAGTGGCGCGTCGCTCTTTCGGTTTCAGCCGGTTCACGACCGGCGGCACCAGTTCGTCCACGGTCGCGTCGATCATGGCATGGATACCGGTCACGACGGAGGAGCCGTCTTCAGCGCTTCCCTCGTGATCGTCATCAGGCGCAAGAAGAAATTCACGAGCCGCGAACAAACGCCGCAACTCAACATCTATCAGTTCAATGACTCTGGGGTAGGACATTGTTCCCTATTCTAGGCCCTGCGGCGCATGCCCGGCTGTGTGGATATAAGTACAACATCAAGGGTCGCGGCAGTAACAAACCGCATGATTGGGCGGCAGGATCAGGCTTCTCTTACTGTAGCGTAAAGGTCCCTACGCTTGACCGCCGATATGTCCCAGCGCTACTCCGATCGCATAAGTCACCACACCCTCGGCGGCGCCGACCAGCGTCATCTCGAGCCCGCTGCTCCACCACGAACGGATCGTGATCAGCGACTTTGCCGCACCCACTGCAAAGTGCGCGAGGAGCGAGATCACGGCCGCGGCCATCACCGCCGGGATCCCCGACATGAAAAAGAACGGAAGGATCGGGACAAAAGCGCCGATTGCCGTCGAAAGAGCACCGGAGGTCGCTGAAACCCAGGGCCGGCTCAGCCCGTCCTCCGAGGTATCGAGCCGTTCGCGTGCCAGCGCATCCACGAATCGCTTTTTATCCTTCGCCAGGTGGTCCACAAAGCGGTCCGCGTCCTCCGCCGTCAGCCCCCGCACCTGGTAGGTCAGCGACAAAAGCTCGCGCGCTTCCCCCTCATTGGTGGTCACGGCTTCTTCCTCGCGGGCGTACTCGGCCTGGTAGATCTCCCGCTCGCTTTTGGCCGCGAGATACGCGCCCGAGCCCATCGACAAGGCACTGGCGATCATGCCGGCAAGCCCCGCGATCAACACAAAACGGCTGTTCCCCAGGGTCGCGCCCGATACGCCGGACACAATACCGAAGATCGACCCCAGTCCGTCATTCACGCCGTAGATGGCATCGCCGATCCAGCTGGCCGCGCGCGGGCGGCCCTTTTCGCGCGCCGCGATCAAGGCTTCCAGTGCTTCCTGCGCCTGCTCGGTGGACTGGGCGCGCGGGGCACGGTCGCGGATCAGGTTGCCCAGCACCCGGTAATGCTCTTTTTCGTCCTCGATCACTTCGCGCAGGATCGCGACGCTGGGCTCGTCGCCGAGCTCCCGCAGCTGCTTGCCGTAGCGCGCCACGTCGCGATTCTCGTCCAGCTCCAGCCGGCGCAGCGCCATGGCATCGCCGCCGACCCGGCTCGTCAGCGAGTTTGCCTCGCCGGTCGGCGCGCCTTTGTAAATCGGCGCCGCACCGCCCAGCTCCCGGATGCGCCCCGACCACTGGTCGGCGTGGTGGCGCTCGGCGCGGGCCAGGCCCAGCAAGGCGCTCCGGCGTCCCGGGTCGCTTTCACGCTCGGCCAGGGTCGTATAGGTATGAAAACCCGTCATCTCCGTCTGCCAATTGGCTTCAAGCGCCCGCAGCAGGCGCCCGGTGCGCCCGCTGCCCAGGGCCGCGCGGCTTGACGGTGTTTGTGTTTGAGCTGCCCCTTCGGAGCGCACAGCTGCCTCCAC
>CAXSBW010000005.1:25789-33687 GCA_964235795.1 uncultured Acidobacteriaceae bacterium
AACCGTGAAGTGGATGGAACAAGGTGGCGGAGAGTGGGGGATTCGAACCCCCGATAGAGCTTTTGACCCTATAACGGTTTAGCAAACCGCCGCCTTCAGCCACTCGGCCAACTCTCCAGCGCGTAGCGCGATTATAGCCCGAACTCTCCCTCTTGCTGCCACTCCCTCCGGTCGCCGGCTTGCGAAATGCATCTCAACTAGGCGAAAAGGCCTTTTCAGGCGCAACCCGAACCCGCGCGGCAGGTCAGGGTCAGCATGGCCGCTCGCGGTTCAACAAAGGGGACACACAGACCATGGCATCATCTTTGAATCAGACCGGAGATCAGATCGGGACGGTAGTTGTCGGTTATTTCACAACGGGGCAGGACGCGCATCGTGCCATCAATGCCCTGGTCGACGAGGGCTTTCTGCCGACGGAGATCGGCGCGGCCTTTCATATCGGCGCGGCGAGCGCGCAGCCAACGGAAGCCGCCACCCCGAGCCGTTCGCCTAACGTCGGCGGCAGCCTGCGCAGTGAACTCGGCACAACCTTGCAGCAGACCACCACGCACGGCGGGCGAACCGGCACCAGCAGCGCGGCGTCCGATACAAGCGCGGTGCAGTATGCCTCGCTCGGCGGCGGTGCGGGCACCCCGTTTGACGCGGCAGGACGCCCGGGGCCGATCTCCGGCAGCGACCTGTCCAACACAGGGCTGCCGACCGAGCTGCGCAGCAGCCTGCCGCATGACAGCGAGGTGCGCCGGGAGGGCAGTGCGGCCACGCCGGGCAGCTTTGACGCTTCCGTACCGCCGGTCAGCGCGGAGCCTGTCCATGCCGGCACGGCCAGGCACGATGGCTGGGGCGACAAGCTGAAGCACATCTTCGGGGGGCACTCCGGCCAGGAAGCAGCGACAACCGTCGCCCCCACCTACGGCAAGGACGACCTGTGGGCCGAGCGCAAGCGCGAATCGCAGGACTTCGGCACCGGCGAAGGGCACCTGGACCTGTCCACGCCCCGCCGCTACTCGCAGCGTGCCTTTGAGCGCTCCTTTTCGAGCTACGGCGTCCAGCCCGAGCACGCACAGTCGCTGTCCCAGCGCATCGGGCAGGGTGGCGCGATCGTGACCGTGCATGCCAATGCCCGTGTCAACGAGGCCGAGCGTGTGCTCGAAGCCCATGGCGGCCAGGTGCGGCTGTCCCCGGGCGGGACAGAAACTTCGTCCGGCGAAAGCCAGGTCGAAGTCTACGGTACGGTGGGACGCGACTACCCGGGCTTCTTCGACTAGGTTCGTTCGATCCACCCGCAAACCAGGGCCCGCCGCCAGGCTGGGCCCCTGGTTGTTGACCACGTGACGCAGCGAGAAACCGGGCGTATTCCAGGCCGCCGGCTCTGCTATACCTGCTGTTGCGCGGCTCCCCCTGGGCCCGCCGGCAGGGAGGCCCCCTCTTTACCCCATCACGCACCCGCACTCGGCGCCTGCAGCTGCTCCCGCTCATGGCGGCCACTTACTTCATGGTGTCAGGGGGCCCTTATGGCATTGAGGACATCCTGGGCGGCGCGGGCTATCGTGGCGCTCTCCTGATTCTTTGCCTGTTGCCCTTTGTGTGGACGCTGCCCACGACCCTGATGATCGGCGAACTGGCCGCCTCGCTGCCCGAGGAAGGCGGCTTTTACGTGTGGGTGCGTCGCGCGCTGGGGCCATTCTGGGGCTTTCAGGAGGCCTGGCTTTCGCTTGTCGCCAGCGTCTTCGACATGGCCATTTATCCCACCCTGTTCACGCTGTACCTGGGCCGCCTTGTGCCGAGGCTCACGGGCGGATGGCATGCTTTCGTATGGGAGGGAGGCATCATCGCCGCCTGCTGCGCGTGGAACCTGCGCGGGGCACCCTCGATCGGCCGGGGCTCGATCGCCATGTTCGCCCTGCTGCTTTCGCCATTCGCGATTCTGATCTGCTTTGCCGTGCACCGGGGACTGCACCACCCCGCCCCGCCCGGTTTATGGGCTGCTGCACCTTCGGGGGGTACCAGTTTCGGCACGGCGGTGCTGGTAGGCATGTGGAACTACATGGGCTGGGACAATGCTTCAACAATCGCGCAGGAGGTTGAAAACCCGGCCCGCAATTACCCCCTTGCCATGCTGTCAGCAAGCGTGATCGTCGCCGCCGGCTACATCGTTCCGCTCGGGGCGATCGCCTTCGCCGGCGTTCCCCTGCAACAGTTCACGACCGGGGCCTGGGTGACGGCGGCACGCTCGCTGGCCGGGCCGGCTCTGGCGACGGCCATCGTCGCGGGCGGCATGCTCAACGGCATCGGCATGTTCAATGCGCTCACGATGAGCTACACGCGCCTGCCCATGGTGCTGGCGGAAGAAGGGCTGCTGCCGCGGTGGCTTGCCCGTCGCAACCGGTTCGGCGCTCCCTGGGCCGCCATCCTCGTGTGCGGGCTGGGTTGGGCGCTGGCGCTGGCCTTTAACTATGAGCGGCTGATCTCGATCGACCTGATCCTGTATGGCTCGGCCCTGGTGCTCGAGTTCGTCGCACTGCTGGTACTCCGGGTCCGGGAGCCGGAGCTGCGTCGGCCTTTTCGGATGGGGCCGCTGCCGGTAGCGGCGCTGCTGTGCGCCTTGCCGATTTCGCTCGTGGGCTACGCGCTGTGGGTCGCGCGCGACGAGCGCCTGCTTCGATTGCCGGCGCTCGTTTTCGGTTTAGGGGTAGCCCTGGCCGGAGCCGGGGCGTACCGGTTGGCGGTGCGGCAGATGGGATCGAACAAAGCAGCGTGACGCTGCTTTCCCCTTACTTCTTCGTTGCCAAAAAGTTCTCCGCCGCATGCGTCACGCGCTTTTTGGCGTACTCGGCGTCGTGCCAGCCGTGAACCTCCACGCGCTTGCCTTCCAAATCCTTGTAGATCGAGAAAAAGTGCGTGATCTCCCGCAGCAGGTGCGGGTAGATCTGCGTGTAGTCGTGCACCTCCGCAAAGCGGGGGTTGTTTTTGCCGACCGCCAGGATTTTTTCATCGAGTACGCCCTGGTCCAGCATCTCGAGCACGCCGATCGGGCGCACCTGCGACAGGCAGCCGCAGAAGGTCGGCTCATCGACCATCACCAACACATCGAGCGGATCGCCATCCTCACTCAGCGTCGAAGGAATAAAGCCGTAGTCGCCGGGATAATGCACGGGCGAGTACAGGTTGCGGTCCAGCTTGAAGACGTGAAGTTCCTTGTCGTACTCATACTTGTTGACCCCGTCCGCGGGGATCTCGATCACGGCATTCACTACATCGGGGCTGTTCGCGCCGACCGGCAACTCCAGGTAATTGACCATCTCGTTTTCGGTTCCCTTATCTTGGTGAACGATTTTAGTAAAACGTTTGTTCAGGACATGTCCCGACTCATCAAGCCGCCGCGCCCGGTACGGGCAACGCCCCCGCGCGACGCTCCGTTTATAATCGGGCACGATGAAGGCTCATGTCTACGTCGTTTCCAAGCGAACGGTGCTCGACCCCCAGGGGCAGGCCATTCACAATGCCCTTCACAAGCTCGGGCATCCGGCTGTCGTCGACGTGCGCCAGGGCAAGTACTTCATCCTCACTCTCGACGATTCGCTCAATACTGACGCGGCTCACGCGGAGGTAGAACGCATTGCGTCCGAGGTGCTGACCAACCCGGTCATGGAAGAGTTTTCCTTTCGCATCGAGGAACCGGCAGGCTGACGGCTGTTTCAACTTCAGACATCGATCCCGCTGAATTTGCCGAATTCGCCTTAGAAGTGCGGCCTGGTCTTACCCGCAAGCCCTGGCGATTCTCCATCACGCGACCCGCCGCAAAGCGCGGTTCCGCATTTATGCCGGCCATGCTCGGGCTTCTACAATAGCGGCATGTGCGGCATCGTCGGCTATGTAGGTTCCCAATCGGTAGTCCCCGTCATTCTTGAAGGTTTGCGCCGGCTCGAGTATCGCGGCTACGACTCCGCCGGCATCGCGGTCGGCGCGCCCGGCGCGGACGGGCTCGCGCTGCGCCGCGCGCAAGGCAAGCTGCGCAACCTCGAGGAAGCCATCCGTCTGCACCCGATCTTTCCGGAGGGTCGAGGCAGCTATGGCATCGGCCACACCCGCTGGGCCACCCACGGACGCCCCACGGAGGAAAACGCCCACCCGCATCGAGATTGCTCAGGTCGCACCGTCGTGGTGCACAACGGCATCGTCGAGAACTATCTCCGGCTCAAGGCTCGCCTCCAGGCCCAGGGCCACCGTTTTTTGACCGAAACCGATACCGAGGTGATCGCTCACCTGATCGAGCAGGAATGGAAGGACGGCGCCGCCGGCCTGTTCCCGGCACACCGGCTCGAGGCCGGCAGGGTGGATGGAGGGCGAAACGAAACCGACCGGCCCCGGGACGCAGCCGAAGCTCGGGCTGCCCTGGCCGAAGCCGTGCGCCGCGCGGCCAGGCAGCTTTCCGGCGCTTTCGCGATCTCCGTCATCTCGGCCGACGCTCCCGACACCATCGTGGTCGCGCGCATGGGGCCTCCCGCTGTGATCGGCGTTGCGCCCGACGGCTACTTCGTGGCTTCGGATGTTCCCGGCGTTCTTCACCACACCCGCGAGTTCATCTTTCTGGCCGACGGCGATCTCGCCGTGCTCACCCCTTCGGGCGTCGAAATTTCCTCCTTTGACGGTGTGCCCCTCCAGCGCCCCATCACGCGCATTTTATGGGACCCGATCCAGGCCGAAAAGGGCGGCTACAAGCACTTCATGCTCAAGGAGATCTTTGAGCAGCCCCGCTCGGTGCGCGACACGACTCTCGGGCGCATCTCGCTTGAGACCGGCGAGGTTTTTCTCGACGGGATGGCGATCAGCCCCGACCAGCTGCGCTCCGCGCGCAGCCTCCATATCGCCGCCTGCGGCACCAGCTGGCACGCCGCGCTGGCCGGCAAGTTCATGATCGAGCGGCTCGCGCGACTCCCGGTCGAGGTCGACTACGCCAGCGAGTACCGCTACCGCGACCCCATTCCCGACCCCAACTCCCTCGGCCTCCTCATCACCCAGTCCGGCGAAACCGCCGACACGCTCGCGGCCCAGCGCGAAATGATCGCGAAAGGCTCCTCAACCATCGCCATCTGCAACGTCGTGGGCGCGGCGGTCGCGCGCGAAGCGCAGGGCGTTATCTATACCCACGCCGGCCCGGAGATCGGCGTGGCCTCGACCAAGGCCTTCACGGCCCAGCTCACGGCTTTGTTTCTGTTCGCCCTTTATATCGGCCAGGTGCGCGGAAATGTTCAGCCCGAAGAGAGCTTTCGTTTAGCCACCGAGCTTTCGCTGATTCCCGGCAAGATCGAGGCCACTCTACGCACGGCCGACGCCCCCTGCCGACAGCTGGCCCGCACCTACGCCAACGCGACCGACTTCCTGTTTCTGGGCCGCGGCATCCATTACCCGATCGCGCTTGAAGGCGCGCTCAAGCTCAAGGAAATCTCCTACATTCACGCCGAAGGCTACCCCGCCGGCGAGATGAAACACGGCCCCAATGCCCTGATCGACGAACACCTGCCGGTCGTTGCACTGGCCACCCGCGACACCAACGACCCCGGCTCCATGATCCGCTACGAGAAGTCCCTGTCCAACATCCAGGAGGTCACCGCGCGCTCCGGCAAGGTGATCGCGAT
This sequence comes from uncultured Acidobacteriaceae bacterium, assembly GCA_964235795.1. GTDB lineage: Bacteria > Acidobacteriota > Terriglobia > Terriglobales > Acidobacteriaceae > EB88. The sequence goes on from CAXSBW010000005.1 coordinate 31,426, forward strand.
CACGACGGAGGCCGATGATCGTGAGTTCGACGGGGATGCCGCCCAGTTCGCGGGCCTGGTCGACCACGTGCTGACCATTCCGCCTACGCACGAGCTCCTGCTGCCGATCCTTGAAGTGGTGCCGCTGCAGCTGCTGGCCTACCACATCGCCGTGCGACGCGGCTGTGATGTCGACCAGCCGCGCAACCTGGCTAAATCCGTCACCGTGGAGTAAAGGCTCAGCGATTGCCTTTGTCATAGCGCCCGAAAACCCAGCCTATCTCGACATGCACAGGGCTGTTCGGCACCTCGAAGCGCTCCACATCGCGCCGGCTCCCGTCCTGCCAGACCGAGCAGCGTCGCGTCTCCGGGTCGATCAGCCAGATATTGGCGATGCCCATGCCGATGTAATCGCGAACCTTTTCCGTCATCTCCGTAAATCGATCCGTGGGCGACAAAATCTCGATCACGATCAATGGCGGACGCACCAGAACCGGCGGCTGCGGGCCGGAGTGGTCCACAATGACATCGGGCAGGCGGACGCGTGTCGGCGAGACACGGGTGCGCACCTCGACCGAGGCAATCACCTGCCACTCCTCTTCAAACCTGCCGAACCATTGCCCGAGAATCGTTTGCAAGCGTCCATGGATGGAATCAACCACCGGCAACTCCTTCAGTTCCCCATCGACAAACTCAACATCGGGGTCATAGCCGGCGTGTGCAAGATATTCTTCGATCGAGACGGCCGTTGTCGCCATGCTCACCTCTCCGCGATGGGTGGAGTATACGGTTTTTCGGTCTGAACCTGTCTGTCGTCAAGACAGAAATGCGGCTTACGGGCCCGATCCCGCGTCTAATCCAGCTGGAGGAACCCCCATGCGCCGCATCCTCGCCGCTTCCGCGTTTGCTCTTTCCGGGCTCCTGTCCGCCGAAGCGCAGTCCACCCAGCCCGTGCTGACCGGGCAAGCCGCTTTTACCGATACGACCAGGGAACAGCCCGGCGTCGCCCGACACCTGACTGTCGCCGACCTGCCCGCGCCTTATGCAACTCCTGGCGTCGATGCCGGTTCCGATCGCATTCCGCGCCCGGACGGCGCGATGCCGCAGGCTCCGGCCGGCTTCACCGTGAGCCAGTACACCACCGGGCTCAACGAGCCGCGCCTGATTCGCACCGCGCCCAATGGCGACCTGTTTGTGGCGCTCTCAAACTCCAACAAAATCATGGTGTTTCGCGGTGTCGGCCCCGACGGCAAGCCGAAGCAGATCAGCACGTTCGCCGAAAACCTGTCGCAGCCCTTCGGCATCCGCTTTTACCCTGCCGGGCCCAGTCCGAAGTATGTCTACATCGGCAACACCGACTCGGTTGTCCGGTTCCCGTACAAGAATGGCGACCTGGTCGCGAGCGGTACCCCCGAGCGGCTGACCGACCTGCCCGGCGGCGGCAAGCTGCGCGGCGGCGGCCACTGGACCCGCGACATCGCCTTTACTCCCGACGGCAAGCGCATGCTGGTCTCCGTCGGCTCGCACTCCAACGTGGACGACGCCGATACCCACCCCGAGGAGTTCCACCGCGCCGACGTGCTTGAGTTCACCCCCGAAGGCAAGTTCCTGAAGGTGTACGCGTCCGGTATCCGCAACTGCGTCGGCGAGGCGATCCAGCCCGGCACCGGCGCGCTGTGGTGCTCGACCAATGAGCGCGACATGCTGGGCGACAACCTGGTGCCCGATTACATCACCCATGTGCAGGAGGACGGCTTTTACGGCTGGCCCTGGTTCTACATGGGCGGCTCCACCGGCGGCAAGCAGGACCCGCGCCACGAGGGCAAGCACCCCGAACTGCAGGCCAGGGTGCTGACCCCCGACATCCTGCTTCAGCCTCATTTCGCCTCGCTCGAAATGACTTTTTACGAGGGTGCTTCCTTTCCGTCGCAGTACAAGAACTCCATCTTCGCGGCCGAGCACGGCTCGTGGAACAAGAGTCACCGTGCCGGATACGAGGTCATCTACGCCCCGGTAGTCAACGGTAAAGCGACCGGCGAGTACCAGGACTTCCTGACCGGCTTCGTGACGCCGGAAGGCAAGGTCTGGGGCCGCCCGGTCGGCGTCACCGTGGGCACCGATGGGTCGCTTTTCGTTACGGACGACGCCACCGGATCGATCTGGCACGTTGCCTACACGGGCGCACCCGGGGCCGCTGCCACGGCCAGCGGCAACTAGGCGCGCGCCGGGCGAGCCTCCAAAGGCTCGCCCGGCGATGATGGACCGGAACGGCTTTCGTACAAA
>CAXSBW010000005.1:33787-62751 GCA_964235795.1 uncultured Acidobacteriaceae bacterium
GCGAGCCTCCAAAGGCTCGCCCGGCGATGATGGACCGGAACGGCTTTCGTACAAATCGCGCACGCATGTCCGGCCTGACTCCCCAAACGATCCCGGCCATCATGGTGTTGAGCAGGGATGGCCGGGCGGTCGTGCGTTCTGCCGAAAGTCTCCGGCGTCCCTTTCTCCGAGTTCGCAAATCTAAACCGAGAACAAGAACGACGCGATCGCGGTCCGACCCCGGACTCGTATCGTAGATTCGTATCGTCGATTCGTGTCCGTTGACTCGTGTTCTGGATCAGGAAGCGAGAGGTCGATGGAGCGGCCGGCGGCGATCGGCAGCAGCCGTTCCGCCGGACTCCTCCATCACCCTGGCGGGCTGGCTTTGAGCCACGGCGTGAAGGCGGTTGATGGAGATGTTTTTCTTGTTCTTGGCCGCCCAAACGTGGAGCGGCACCAGCGCACCGCGCAGGGTCTGGCCCAGTTCGGTCAACTCGTAGTCGACGCGCGGCGGCACGGATGGGAAAAGGGTGCGTGTGACAATGCCGTCGGCCTCCAGCCGCTTCAAGGTCATCGTGAGCATTCTTTGTGAAATGCCGCTGATACGCCGCTGAATCTCGTTGTAACGCAGCGAACCCTTCGACAGCGCTCCCACCACCATGATGGTCCATTTGTCCCCAACGCTGGCAAGCACGTCGGCAAGACCCTTGCAATCGGTGGCCGATAAGGAATTGTCAGGAACAGAAATGTTCGTTTCGCTCAAAAAAGTGCCTCCTTGCGCCGTTTTCGTGCACATCCCATACTAGCCTTACGAACCGATTGTTCGCACAGTTTTCTGCAAGGAACGGTCGCGATCACGGCAGGAAAGGACAAGCAAAATGTCAAAGCTTCTGGTTGTTGAAGCAAGCCCACGCGGAGAGCACTCCATCTCCCGCAACCTGACAACAAAGTTCGTGGAGCAATGGAAGGCGGCGCATCCCGACGGCGAGATTGTGGAACGCGATCTGGCGAAGATGAACCTGCCTTACGTCACCCTGCCCTGGCTGGGTGCCAGCCTGACGCCCGCGGAAAAACACACCGCCGAGATGAAGGAAGTTCTCCAGGTATCCAATGAGCTTGTCGCCGAACTGCTGGCCGCGGATCACATTGCGATCAGCACCCCGGTTTACAACTACAACATTCCCGCAAACCTGAAATCCTATGTGGACCACATCGTACGCAAGGGGCTTACGCTGGGCATGACAGGGGAAGGCCTGGTCCACGGCAAAAAGTGCACGGTCCTGATGGCCTCGGGCGGCGTGTACACGGAAGGCTCGCCGATCCGGGACCGGGACATTGCCACGATGTACCTGCGCCTGGTTCTCAAGGTGATTGGTATCGAGGACGTGACCGTGATCGCGGCCGGCGGCAGCAAGGTCGTGGACCTGGGAGAAAAGCCGCGGGCTGAATTTCTCCAGGCCTTTGAGCCGGCCGTCGCCGCTGCCGCACAGCTGTAACGCAGCTGTATCGCTCGGAAAGCCGGGGGGAGGGGACGCAGGCCATGGCTCACCCCCTCTGCCTGGGTCATTGCCACGGCTTCGCAGTCAAGCCAGGGAAGCGGCCGGCCCGGCCCAAGGCGCGTGTCCAAACGCGTCCCTGCTCCTGGAGCGTGCAAACGTTAGATGTGCATGATTTCGGCTTCTTTTTTCTTGCTCAGCTCGTCGAGCCGCTTGATCTCTTCATCCGTCATCTTTTGCACTTCGTCCAGCGCGCGTTTCTCCTCGTCGATTGAGATCTTCTTGTCGCGCACCGCGGCCTTGATCTGCTCGTTGCCTTCGCGGCGCACATTGCGGACTGAGGTCTTGTGCTCTTCCAGCACCTTGTAAAGCTGCTTCACCACGTCGCGGCGGCGCTCTTCGGTCATCGGCGGCACGGGGATGCGGATAAGCTTGCCGTCGTTCTGCGGGTTGAAGCCGTAGTCGGAGGTGCGAAGAACCTTTTCAATCTCGCCGATCTGGCCGGTGTTCCAGGGCTGGATCACCAGGGTGTTCGCGTCCGGCGCTGACAGCTGCGCGACCCCGCTCAACGGTGTCGGCGCGCCGTAGTTGTCGACGCGGATGTTGTCGAGCATCTGCACGCTGGCGCGCCCGGTACGGATCGACTGGAGATTGTGCTGGAAGTCGGCGAGGGACTTGTCCAGTCGCTGCGTAACGTGCTGGTGCGTTTCTTTGAGAGCCGGGGTGGTGGCCAGGGTGGAAGGAGGCATCGTTTGATTATCCTGTGCTGCTGGAAGTGGTGTTGCCGACTCGGTTATTGTACTTCGCCTGCGTACCGGGTAAAACCTTGAACGATTCCTGCCCGCACGCATATTCCGCGTTCCGTCTCGGCCTCCGCGCCCCGGATGGAAGCGCCTCATGCGAACGTGCCATGCCGGGTATCGCGCAGGCCCCATGCTTTGATCCTACGAACGGCAGCCTTCAAACTCCTCTCACGGTTCAGGCGTTTTTGTTCGGTGCGAAACAGTTAAGTGTATGCTCGGAGCACGGCGGCCTCGACACTTGATCCATTGTCGGCCTCTTTGAATTTGCTTCTCGCGTTCCTGTTCCTGACCCTCTGCGACCACCGCACCTGTAAAACGAAAGGCTGGCTCCCGCTGCGCGTACACCTGATCAATCCGAGCGACAACTCTTTTGGAACGGCTGTGATCACTCCACGCTGGCTGTTTGTGCTGGCCGCCGCCACACCCGAGGTCGCCGGCGACCCCATCCTGGTCGATGAATCGCTCGAGCAGGTGGACTTCAACACGATCGAGCCCGGCGATATCGTCGGCATCAGCGTCCACACCGGCAACGCCCTGCGCGGCTACGCGGTCGGCCGCGCGGCGCATGAGCGCGGGGCGTGGGTGGTCTATGGCGGCATTCACGCGACGCTGTTCCCCGAAGAGGTGCTGGAGCGCGGCGCGGCCCATGCGGTCGTGAAGGGTGACGGCGATATTGCGTGGGGCAAGGTCGTGCTCGACTGCATGGCCGGCCACCCGGGTCGCATCTACGAGGGCGGCCGCATCGAAGGCCGACAGTTCCTGCCGGCGCGCTGGGACCTGATGCAGCGCGACAAGTATATGTGGGCTTCGGTACAGACCATTCGCGGCTGCCCCAAGCACTGCTCGTTTTGCAGCGTGTGGCGCACCGACGGGCAGCAGCCCCGGCAGCGCCAGTTCCAGAGCGTCATCGACGAGATCATCGACCTGCGCCGCATCGGCTTCCGCTACATTGCGTTGGCCGACGACAATTTTTACCCGGTCACGCTGACCGATCTGCGCCTGGCGCGCGAGCAGAACAACCTGCCGCGCATCGAGGAGCTGACCGCCATCCGCGCCGAGCGCTACGCGCTGATGGAAGAGATGAGCAAGCTGCCCAAGGACATGATCTTTTTCACGCAGATCACCATGGAAGCCGCCGAGGATACCGACTACCTGGACGCCATGCGCCGCGCCAACATCAAGGGCGCGCTGGTCGGTGTCGAGGCCGTGACGCCCGAAGGCCTCAAGGCCGTGTTCAAGGACTTCAACTATTCCGGCGAAGCACTCGCGAAGCAGCTGCAAACCTTTAAAAAGCACGGCGTGCATGTGCTGGGCTCGTTCATCTTCGGGCTGCCGACCGACAAGCCCGAGACCTTTGAGGCGACCGTCGCCATGGCGCTGAAAGCGGGCGTCACCTTCGCGCAGTTCGTCATGATGACGCCGTTCCCCGGCACGGTCGACTTCGGCCGCTGGGAAAAAGAGCAGGCCAAGGATCCGACCATGGTCGGCGATGTGCCGATCACGCGCTACTGGCTGATCCCGACCGAGGTCCGCCCCAAGATGTTTACGCCGCACCCTTCCATGAGCTCGACGGAGATCAGCGACCGTACGCAGAACGTCTGGGATCGCTTCTATAGCTGGCGCGCCGTGTGGGAGCGCTCTGCTTGTGTGCCCAACCTGCGCGGGCGCATGGCGTTCATGTTCCTGTCGAAGTTGTACCGGCAGATGTACGCGGGCACCGGTATTTCCACCGACAGCGCGCGCCGGAAAAAGTCGAAAACAATGGCGCGGTTCATGGCGAAACAGACCAAGAAGTTTTTCCACGCGAAGCCGATGCCGGACCTCAGCTCGCCCGACTGGGGCGCGGGCTTTACCTCGGCAGCGCGCCGTCCTTCCATGCTCCCGGCCGAACCGCAGGGTGCCTTCCCCATCCTGCCGGGCAACTAGGGCAGCACTCAGCCTTGTTGGGCGGCCCCGGCCTGCTCATGCGCGTGATAACTGGAGCGCACCAGCGGGCCGCTTTCCACGTGACGAAAGCCCATCGCGAGCGCTTCGGTTTTCATGTACTCGAACTCGTCCGGCGTATAAAAGCGCGTCATCGGCAGGTGGTCACGCGAAGGCCGCAGATACTGGCCGATCGTCAGCACGCCGGTGCCGGCCGAGGCCAGGTCGCGAAACACGGCCAGCAGTTCGTGCATTTCTTCCCCAAGCCCAACCATCACGCCCGACTTCGTCACCATCGCCGGTGCCAGCTCCTTGGCGTACTGTAGCAGCCGCAGGGTGCGCTCGTATCGCGCGCCTGAGCGTACCGCGCGGTAAAGCCGCGGTACCGATTCCGTGTTGTGGTTCAAAATCTCCGGTCGTGCTTCCACCACGGTGCGGATCGCTTCCTCACTCCCCTGGAAATCCGGGATCAGCACTTCGACGCCGCAACCCGGCACTCGCTCGTGAATCTGCCGGATCACCTCGGCGAAGATACGTGCGCCGCCCAGTACATCGTCGTCACGATTGACGCTCGTGATGACCGCGAACTGGAGCCCGAGCTGCGCGACGGCCTCGGCCACCCGGCGCGGCTCGTCCAGGTCGATCGGTTCGGGCCGGCCCTTGGGCACCGCGCAAAAGCCGCAGCGCCGCGTGCACAGGTTGCCGAGCATCATGAAAGTCGCCGTGCGATGGCTCCAACACTCGCCGATGTTGGGGCAGTGCGCCGACTCGCACACCGTGTGGAGATTGAGCGAGCGAGCCAGCTTTTTCAGGTCGTGATAATTCTCGCCCACCGGCGCGCGCGCCTTGAGCCATGCAGGCTTGGGCGCGGGCCGGGGCGGCGTCAGGTCGATCTGGATCAGCCCGTCAGCAGGTGCAGACGGGCTGGTCGGGATGAAAGCAGCAGAAGCCATCCGCTCCAGTGTACCTCTCGCCTGGGGGCTACTGCGCACCAATGGTGCGGTAGACCACGCCGTGCCGCATGACCATCACCGGCCCCATCGGCGGAGGCGGTGCCAGGTAGACCGGCGGCGGAGGCGGATAGGCGTAAACAATGGGACGCGGCGGCGCCTCAACATATTGTGGAGGAGGCGGCGCGTAGGCGACCGGCGCACGGCGATACAAGCCCGACGGGTCGCGCTGCGGCTCCGCGACCGAAGGCACGCCGATATCGTCCATGATCTTGAGCGTCAGGCGGGTTTCCCCCTTCAACGTGGGCCGGGGTCCGCGGCGCGGCAGGTTCAGCAGGTCGATCGGCCACAGGATCGGCAGCGCCCACTCGACCGTATCGCGTACCGCGTGCCCCTTGCCCAGGATCCGGCCTTCGCGATCGACGGAGTAGCCGGGCACACCGACCACCTTGGCCGCGACCGGAATCACCGTGCTCGGCTCGATCACGATGCGATCAAAATGCAGCTCCATCCAGCCTTTGCCGACCAGGTGGCCCGGGTCTTTGAAGTCCTCAAACCGGCCCTCAAGATAACTGCCGTAAGGCACGGTGCCGCGCCCGTACATCTCTACCGGGCTAAGCTGGCACAGGACCGGGTCGCCGACCTGGGTTGTTTTTGACGAAAGTTTGGGCTCGGAGATCGTGCACTGCACAATCGATCCGGCCGGGATCAGCTGGTCCGCCGCGTGCGCGGCCAGGGCAGGGGTCAGCAGCAAAAGAAGAGAAAGTGTGCCCTTCATGGGGCCTCCAAAATCGAATCGGTGTATCAGGAATGTCGACTTGCCGGCAGGCCGGCAAGGGTGGCGGGGACGTTCCCGGTCGTTCGATGAGGCCTCTTGCTCCGGGACACCATCATGCCTTGTTCCATTTTGAACGTCAAGCCGTCCGATCAAACTGCCGTGAATGCATCCCCAAACGATATGCTGGGCTCTATGGAATGCCTTTTCTGCAGGATCTCCGCCGGCGAGATTCCGGTCACGCCGTTATACGAGGATGCCGAGGCACTTGCCTTTCGCGATATCGCGCCGCAGGCCCCGGTGCATTTCCTTGTGATCCCGCGTCGGCACCTGGCATCGCTCGCGCACACCGCGCGCGAGCACTCCGGGCTGATGGGGCATCTGCTGGCGATCGCGGCGGAACTGGCGGCCGAGGAAAAGCTCTCGCAGGGGTTTCGCACGGTGATCAACACCGGCGAGCATGGAGGGCAAACGGTTCACCATTTGCACATTCATGTGTTGGGCGGTCGCGCGATGAGCTGGCCACCGGGGTAGCCCGAACTGCGCAGCGGCGCATCTATCGGCCGTGAAAAAACCCGGCTTGCAGGCCGGGTTTCCAGAACGAAGTCGCTACGCCTCGACCATCTCTTCTTCTTCGGCCAGCCCGTGCCGCCGCAGCAGGTTCGGCAGATTCTGCGAGAATGCCGCCTTCGGCATCACCGAATCGCACCCTGCCTCGATCGCCTTGAGCTTCAGGTCGCCCTGGATCTGTTGCAGAAAGCCGATGATGGAGGTGCCGCGCTTCAGCTTGGCTTTCAGCTTGGGAATTGCCGTCAAAGGCTTGCCATTGTTCAGGTCGAACACGATCAGCGATGGCCGTTCTGCTTCCGGTGCGTCCGCGATCGCTGCCAGAGTCTCCTTTTCAGCCTTGGCAAACTGCACTTTTACCCCGAGCTTTCGGGCCGTTTCCTGCATCTTGGCCACGACAAACAAGTCCTCGATGAAACAGATGATGCGGGTCGGCGCATCTTCGCGCAGGGACGCGACCGGATCAAGCCCCGGGTAATCGCTCCGGCTCACCACATTGCCGTTGGCATTGCCGCTGCTGTGGCGGTAATCCATTGTCGAGGGCGGCCCGTCGGCGATATTCCCGTTGACGACACGGTAGGAGTGATCCATGGGACCGACAAAACTTGTCGGCCCGCGGCGGCCGAACTTGCCCTTCCGTCCGCTGCTGTTTCCATTGGCATCCCCGAAGTGCTCGCCGCTGCCGAAGCCGCCGCGCGCGCCCTCCCGGTTGCCGTCCGGGCCGTCGTTCGTACGACTTCGCCACGCGCCGCCATGGCTGTTCTGTCCCGGCGGCGAGCCGCCGTTCTGCCGGCCCTGCCGGGCCCGCTTGTCGCGAAACGACGGCTGGGCGCCGCCATGACCGGGAGCCATGCCGGGAGTGCTGCCCGAAGCGCTTCCAGAAGCGCTGCCCGGAGCGCTGCCCGGAGCAGCCGGGCCACCGGCACCGCCGCCACGCTTGCGGCCGTTTTTGCGCTTGCCGCCGCTATAGCTGCCCGGTTCACGCGGCCCCTGTACGGCCGCCGGGGCTGCTGCTGCAGTTGGTACCGCATCGGTGACAATCTTGCCGGCGCCATCCTCGACGACTGGGCCAGCGCTCCCATTCGCGCCGGGGGCGGCACCCGCAGCTGCTCCGCCCTTGTTTTTGCGCCGACGCCGGCGGCGGCGCGTGGCGCTTCCGGCAGCCGGTTCCCGGCTGCCGCCCTCGCTTGTCTGCGACGCAGCGGCTTCACTGCCGGCATGGTGGCCATCATCGCCGTAGTGCGGCGTGGGCTCGATTTGCTCTGTGCTCATACGTGCACGTCCCTCGTGCTGGTCCTGGGCCTGGTTCAAGCCGCAGACACCTGATTTTTACCCTGGCGGGTGCGGCAGCCGCACGGCCATGGATATTTCGTAAACTGCGATCCGCGTAGGGGGTTCAATACGCTCCAGCCGAAGATCGGCGCGCGTCGCGCGGCTTGCACGCTTACGCTGAAATCGATTCGCCCCAAACGTCCTTATGTGCTTATCTACAATGGAAACCGGACCGCCCCAGCCAGCTTTCCCGCGGCTTTTGGGCTGCTCGAAGCACTGGACCTGATAAGCTCGCCTATCTGCAACCTTGCAGTGAGCGCTTAAGCATCAGCCACATGGGTTCTCGATTAAGCCCGATACTAAGCCTGGAGCCGCCGTTTGGCAAGGGAGAAAGTGGGACTGCCTGACTGAAGTAACCAGACGGTGCGGCGTCATCGACACGCGTGAGCGGCCGCGGAGACGATCCGCGGCCTGTGCCCGTGGCCAGTCACTGGCCTCCTGAAATGCCTGCCGGGAGTGGATTCCGCCGGTGCAGACTTCCTTGCCGAGACTCACCCCAGGGGGGGTCCTTGCAGTCCGGCTCTGTTTCTGCGGGGCTTGCGAACCTGCGCTTGCCTCTCGCGTTCGTTTCACCTTACCTATAAGCAAGTTTTATACCGCGCATGCTTCCTTTCCTTTCAACGACTTACGGAGCACGAAGCGGATCCGGGTATGCGATCTCATAGCTCCGACTGGTCGAGCAATGATTTTTCATACATCAGGACTGGCATTTCGGGCAGCTGTGGGTGCTTCGTCCACCGATAACCGTCCTGCGGATGGGCGTGCCGCAGCCAAGGCACGGGTGGCCTTTTCGCCCGTAGACGCGATGCTCCAGTTGGAAAAACCCGCGCACGCCATCCGCGTCCACATAGTCCGAAACGGACGAACCACCCAGGGCAATTGCGTTTCGCAGCACTGCCTGTAGTTCGGCGTGAAGACGCTGCAGGCGTGGTCTCGAAACCTTGCCGGCGGGCAGCGATGGACGGATCCCGGCCCGATACAGGCTTTCGTCCGCATAGATATTGCCTACGCCATGCAGCAGCGACTGATTCAGCAATGCTGCCTTGATCGCAACCTTGCGTCCCCGAAACAAGGCTGCAAACGCGCCGGGCTCAATCTCCAGGGGCTCCAGGCCCGGGCCGGCAAAGTTTTCAGAGCTAGCGAGATGCCGCAGATCGAGCCGTCCAAACCGGCGGGCATCCACAAACCGGAGCTCGCGCCCCGCTGAAAGCCCGATCTGCGCGTGGGTGTGCGGCGGCAGCGGAACTTCAGCATCTGAAACCAGCAGTCGACCCGTCATGCCCAGATGCACAATCCATTCGACTTCGACCTGCCCGTCCGGGCTCGAAAGGTCCGCGACAATATGCTTGCCGACCCGGCGGACCCGCGCGATCGTCCTTCCCTGAAGGGCTTCCGCCAGCTCGGACGGTGCGACTTTGAAGGGTTCCGGCTTGGCACTGAACCACGTCGAAACAATCTGCTGGCCGGCAACACGGGCGTGCACCCCATTCGCGACCGTTTCCACCTCGGGCAGTTCTGGCATGGGGATTGGATTCGCCAGCAACCGATTGGCTGCGAACCCTCAACCAGGTTCTTCGCGGGGCCAGTATCTGGTCCATGACCACCCACCCACCGGGTCTGCGTGCGGAAACGGCAGCTTCGCCATGTGCGCCTGTGCTTTCCCGTCCGGCGCGGCCCGGCAAATATCCCACTGCTGACCCGGCGGATAGGCACCCACGACCAGGAAGTCCTCGCTTTTCTCGAGCTCGCAATGGCCGGTGCCGGTCGGCAGCAGGGCGACATCGCCGGCCCGGACCGTAACCTCGTGCCCGCCCGGGCCACCCAGCACCAGCCGCGCCGAGCCCGCCGCGAAGCCAAGCACCTCATGCGCGGTCGAGTGGTAATGGTGAAACGTGTACACGCCATTGCGCCATTGCGGCGGCCAGCCATTCCCGGCGAATCGCTCTTCGAACCGGGCCGCCGGGTCCGGGCCGTCGCAGGGAATGGCTCCCCGGTACAAAATCACCGGCAGTGCCGGGTTGTTCGGGCACCACCCGTTGGGCTCGAGCTTCAACAGTTCCGGTTCGAGCATCGAGCTTCCTTCAGCCCCGTTCGGTGTGGCGGCGCTTGTTGCAACAAGACTGGCTGCGAAAAGGCGATTGAACCGGCGTCGATCCAGGCGAGCGCTCATGCTTCGCTAGGATGACTTCGACTGTCCCCGCGGGTCCGCGCACGGGCTTTATGTCGCCAACAGCTGCTCCAAACGATCCACCTCAGCCCGGCTGCCCACCACCAACGACGTGCGCTCGTGGATGTTGGCCGGTTGGATCTCGAGAACGCGCCCGTTCCCCGAAATTGCCCTGCCCCCGGCCTGCTCCGCGATCCAGGCCAGAGGATTTGCTTCGTACAGCAGTCGCAGCTTGCCTTTCGGCTGCTTTTCGGTCGGCGGGTAGAGAAATACGCCGCCCTTGAGCAGGGTGCGATGGAAGTCGGCGACCAAGGATCCAATGTAGCGCGAGGAATACGCCTTGCCGTTCAGCTTGCCCCCGCGCAGCTCGGTCAGGTACTGCTGATACTTCGGTGGAAAGGTGTCGTAGTTCGCCTCGTTCACCGAGTAGTACTGCCCCTGCCCGGGCATCTTCATATTGTCGAACGAGAGCACGTACGCCCCGATCGCAGGGTCGAGCGTGAACCCGTACACCCCGGTCCCGGTCGTATACACAAAGACGGTCGAAGGCCCGTACACCACGTAGCCGGCCGCCACCTGTTCGGTCCCGGGCTGCAGCAGCGCGTCCTCCAGCTTCGTGTTTTCGGGCCGCCGAAAGATCGAGAAAATGGTCCCGACATTCACATTGACATCGATGTTGGACGAGCCGTCGAGCGGGTCAAACACGATGATGTACTTACCTCGGCCACCCGACCGGTCGAAAAACACCGGCTCGTCGTTTTCTTCCGAGATCAGCGCGGCCACAGAGTCGCGAATGCCCAGGCAGTGCAGCATGGCCTCATTGGCAAACACGTCCAGCTTCTGCTGCGCCTCACCCTGCACGTTGGTCGCGCCTGCCGCGCCATACACGTCGTTCAGCCCGGCCTTGCGGATCTCCGCCGCGATCATCTTGGTCGCAAGCGTAATGCCCGACAGCATCCAGGAGAATGTCCCGGAAGCCTCCCCGGAGTGAAGGCGCTGCTGCTCAAGAATGTGGCTCTGAATGGTCGTGATGATTGGGCTCGGCACTTCTTCACCATACCAGCGCCGAACCGTCGAGAGCGCCTGAAAAAACTTCGGTCATTGTCGCCGGCGCGCCCTTTTCCCGAAATGGGAAGCGGCTCGATCCGCATCTAAACCGGCATGAGCAAGGAAATCAATCTTCAGGCGCAAACCCGTTTCGGCGAAGCGATCAACTCCGGCAACCTTGATGCCCTCCGCGAGCTCGTCGCTCCCACGGTCGTCGAGCACGACCCAGGCCCCCAGCAGGGGCCCGGCGCGCAGGGCTATGTCGACCTGTTTACCGAGCTGCGCAACGCGTTCCCCGACCTCAAGGTCACGCCGGAGCACATCACGGCCGACGACGATACCGTCGCGCTTGCGTACACGATGCAAGGCACCCACAACGGGGACTTCATGGGCATCGCCGCAACCGGCAAACCGGTCAAGGCACGCGGCGTCCAGCTCGCCCGTTTTGAGAACGGCAAGATGGTCGAGCGCTGGGGCTCGTCCGACGAACTGGGCATCCTGAAACAGATTGGGGCCGAGCCGAAGGTGCCGGGGCTGCTGGGCAAGGTTGGGTTGTAGCACGGCACGCTTAGGTTGAATCGATCAACCTGGTACCGCGATGCAGCCGCGCGGCTCGATGAAAGGATCTACAGGCTCGAGTACCAGATGACACGACAGGAAGAGCCATTAGATGACGCTGCCTCTCGCGACAGCGTCATCATGTTGGCGGCTCTGGGAATTCTCGCCTACGCCGCCTCCATGATGACGCATGAAGCGCTCGGTCACGGCGATTATTGTCTGGCTGTCGGCGGCCATACGACCATGCTGACAGGCTGGATGGAGAGATGCGCATTTCCTGGAGTGGCTCCGTTGGGGATCAAGGCGGCAGGGCTCGGCATGCAATTCTATGCAGGCCTGCTGATTTGGCTGCTGCTGCCCCTTGCGGCTCCAAAAGCGGCTCGGCTCCGCTATTTTCTCTGGCTGTACACGGTCTTCAATCTCTTCATCTCTTCCAGCTATGTTGCGTTCAGCGGCGTCACCGATTTCGGCGATGCCGCCGACCTGATTGCCGGGCATCAACCACGGTTTCCATGGCGCAGCGCGCTGGTTCTGCTCGGTTCAATAACCTATTTCCTGTCCATGCAGGCAACAGCACGGAACTCAAGCGGTTCGCCGGCTTCGATGATAGGAGCAAGCGCCTTTACCGCCTCGTCTGGATTCCCTATGGAAGCGCCGGAGTGTTCGCGTGCTGCACCGGCATCCTAAACCGAACCATGGGACATGGGCTAGCAATCGAACTAGCATCGCTATCGTCTTTCGGCAGCGGCGCGGGTTTGTTCTACCTTCCCGAGGCGCAGCGCAAGATGGCGTTGACGATGACTTGCCAGACAACCTACGTTCGCTGGAACGCGGCGTGGAGTATTGTCGCGATGTTTGTTGTCGCGGTTTTTTGTTTCTAATCGGACCGGGTCTGAAGTGGTGATGTTTTGTACGTCAGGCTCGCCGAGCCTAACTGCCGTCGGAATCGAAATGGCGGCTACCCGCCTCACCTTTTCGCCCGGTATATCATCTGTGAGGGACGGAGCCGGGCAGGTTGCGCCCACCGCCTATTTTGCGCCAATTTGCAGAAAACGAGCACACGCACACCTCCATGCAGGCAAAAACAGCAATCATTCTCGGCGCCCAGTGGGGCGATGAAGGCAAGGGCAAGATCGTCGACGTGCTTTCCGGCTCGTTCGACGTGGTGGCGCGCTATGCCGGCGGGCACAACGCCGGGCACACCGTCATTATCGCGGGCAAAAAGTTCATCCTCCAGCTGGTGCCGTGCGGCGTGCTTCGGCCCGACTGCCGGGCCGTCATCGGCAACGGCGTCGTGCTCGATCCCATGGCCTTTCTAAAAGAGGTCGCGAAGCTCAAGGACCTGGGCGTCGACGTGGCCCGGCAGCTCACCGTTTCCAACCGCGCCCAGGTCATTCTCGAGTACCACCGCATGATCGAGCTGGCGGCCGAGTCGGCCCCGGGCCGTCAAAAGATCGGGACGACCTCGCGCGGCATCGGCCCGGCGTATGAAGACAAGATGGCCCGCAACGGCCTGCGGGTCGTCGACCTGCTCAACAAGGACCTGCTGCGAACCCATATCGAAAACGCCTGCCGCGAGAAAAACACCATCGCCCAGGCCTTGTTCGGCACCCACCCGCTCGACCCCGCGCGCATGTACGACGACTACGCCCAAGCCGCCGAGCAGCTTCGCCCCTACGTGACCGATACCGCCAGGCAGCTCAACGACGCGATCGACGCCGGGCAAAGCGTGATGTTCGAGGGCGCGCAGGGCACCATGCTCGATATCGACCACGGCACGTACCCCTTTGTGACCTCATCCTCGGCGACAGCCGGCGGCGCGATTACCGGCACCGGCGTGGGCCCGACCAGGATCGGCACCGTCATCGGCGTCACCAAGGCCTACGTCACGCGCGTCGGCGAGGGTCCGTTCCCGACCGAGATCCACGACGCGGCCGGCGAAGAGCTGCGCCGGCGCGGGCAGGAGTTCGGTGCCGTCACGGGCCGTCCACGGCGTTGCGGCTGGCTCGACTTGCCGCTGCTGCGCTACTCCAACATGATCAACGGCACCGAATGGCTCGTCGTCACCAAGCTCGACGTGCTGGACTCGCTCGCAGAAATCCCGGTCTGCACGGGCTACCGCATCGACGGCAGGGAGGTTGACACCATGCCGGCCGACGTGCGCGGCCTGGAGTCGATCGAGCCGGTCTATACAAGCCTGCCCGGCTGGCAGCAATCGACCGAAACCGCGAAGAACTACGACGAGCTGCCGCCTCGCGCCCGCGAGTACCTAAGCTTTCTTGAGCGCGAGTCGGGTGCCAGGATCGGCATGGTTTCGACCGGGCCCGACCGCGACCAGACTATCGAGCTGCCCCCCTTTACCGCCGCACTGCGCGCGTTGCACCCCTGAAGAGGAACCCGGAATGGCCGAACCCGTCAGCTTTCTTGTGCGCCTGCGTTTTGCTCCCGAAGACCGCGCCGACATCACCGAGGTGCTGCGGCAGCTCACGGCTGCTTCCCGAGCGGAGCCGGGATGCCTGACCTACATCGCGCACTGGAGCGAGGCGACCTCCGACACGGTGCTGATCTATGAGCAGTACACCGACCGCGCCGCCCTGGAAGCGCACCGGGGCACGCCGCACTTTCAAAAGTACGCGATCGGCGGCCTTTACCAGCGGATGAAAGAGCGCTCCGTCGAGGACCTTCACGCGATTGCCTGAGCGGCCGCCTGCCGGTGACAATGCACCATACATCCCGGCACGAATCGCCGCCATCCCGGTACACACACACATGCGCATGCGGCAAACCAAACTGATCCGAACCGCAAGCTGGGGTGCCGTGCTGCTGCTGTGCGCCCTCGCGGCAGAGCCCGTCCGTTCCGCCATCATCCCCATCACCGGCGGCGGACCCAAGGGCGCGATGCATAAGCAGGTGGAGCAGCTGGAAGGGCAGTGGCGCAGTGCCGTGCTGGCGAGCGACGCCGCCGCCATGACCGGGATGCTCGATGAAAGCTACATCGGCATCGGGCCCGACGGGACGATTGTGAACAAAACGGAGGAGCTGCAGGCGCGCGCCAGTGGGGCGGATCGCGTTCTCCGGTTTGATGTGCAGGACCGCAAAATCCGGCTCTACGGCACGACCGCGGTGGTGACTTCGCGGGTCCATCTGCAAGGGGTGTACTCTGGCCAGCCGCTGCTGGGGGTGTACCGGTACACGCGTGTCTGGACGCTGACGCGAGGGCAGTGGCGCATCGTGAGCTTTGAGGCGAATCGCGTCCACGATGTATCGGCGCGTAGCAAGTAGAGCCTGGCTCGCCCCACTGCCTGAGTTTGGCTTCCATCATCATCGCGCCTCCATCGATGCAGGTTCCAGTGCCGCTGAGCGAGAGCGGCGATAGACTCACCGTGCTGCAAGCACTGCGTCCGCGATAGCCGCGGCCTCCACCGCGGGCCGCACGGCGTGCACCCGCAGCAGGCTCGCCCCATTCAGGATCGCCGCGACCGATGCCGCCAGCGTGGCGCGATCGCGTTCCGAGGCCGGCACAGCCGGCGCTCCATCCGGGCCGCCGATGCGCTGCGCAAGCGTGCGCCCAAGAAACGATTTGCGCGACACCCCGGCCAGCAGCGGACGCCCGAGCGACAGCAGCTCATGCTGCCGGGCCAGCAGCGTGTAGTTCACGTCGAATGCCTTGCCGAACCCGTATCCGGGGTCCAGCACCATTCTTGCGGGCTCGATCCCGGCTCTTACCGCCACTTCCATGCGTTCGCGCAGCTCTCGGATCACCAGGCCGGCTATCTCCTCGGACGGCACCGGCGGCAGCCCGCGCCACTCATCCGGTCGCCCGCGCGTGTGCATCAGCACGACTCCGCAGCGCAGCTCCGCACAGGCGGCGGCCATCGCCGCGTCCCATAGAAACCCGCTCACATCGTTCACAATCTCTGCCCCGGCGGCCATGGCGGCGCGCGCCGTCGCGGCCCGGTAGGTGTCGACTGAAACGATCGCGTCCGGACGCTCGCGCAGCAGGGCTTCAAGCACCGGCAGCAGGCGATCCTGCTCCTCTGCTGCCGAGATCGCCCGTTCGCTCCCGGCGCCCGAGCCCGGCCGCGTCGACTCCGCGCCCAGGTCCAGCCCGTCCGCGCCTTCGTCCAGGAGGAACAGCGCCCGGCCCAGTTGCGTCTCGACTGACTGACTTTTCAGACCGTCGCCCGAGAACGAATCGGGCGTCAGGTTCACAATTCCCATCACCCGCGTGCGCTCACCGAGAAGGAGCAAGCGGTTTCGAAGCTGCCACTCGACTTGCGGGCGGACGGCAAATGGCATGGCGACTCCGATGCTATCGCGAGCCGCACACAACAAAAAGCCCGGACAGGAAGGCCGGGCTTTTCGCTTACGTCGCGATTACCGGAACGAGGCCGAAACCTGGGCCGCCGCGAACTGCTCGGCTGCCTGTGCCTTGGCGACCACCGCGCCCATCCCGAAGAACTCATGGGTGGTGCCGGTGAACAGCCGGTAAGTCACCTGGTCGCCCGCGGCCTGCAGTTTGGCTGCATAAGCCTGCCCATCGCTCTGCAACGGGTCGGCTTGCGCCGCGATGATCGTCGTCGGCGGCAGATTGGCCAGGTTGGCGTGGATCGGGGCCAGGCCGGGATCGTTCGCCTGCGACGGATCGGCCGCATACTTGCCGAAGAACCAGCTCAGTGCGGCGGTCGGCAAGGGCAGGCGGCTATCGGTATAAAAGCGATCTGAAGCCTGGGTCACATCGCTGCTCGTGACCGGGTAAATCAACAACTGATGCGTGGGACGCTGCAGCCCACTGTCCCGCGCCGCGATCGCTACCTCGGTCGCCAGATTGCCGCCCGCGCTCTCGCCCGCGACCGCCACCTTGCTGCTTACGCCGCTGTACGCTCCGATGTTTTTCGTCACCCAGGTGTAAGCGTCGACAGCATCGTGCAGCGCCGCGGGGTAGGGCGCTTCAGGAGCCTTGCGGTACTCCACCGAAACTACGATTGCGTTGGCGAGGCTGGCCAGCGCGCGGGCGCTCGCGTCATAGGTGTCGATAGTGGCGATCACAAAGCCGCCCCCGTGATAGTAGGTGATGACGGGGAACGGCCCCGCACCGTTCGGCGTATAGATACGAACCGGTATCTGGTTGCCGTCGCGCCCCGGAATGGTGACCCCGTCGGTGACCTTGCCCAGCGGCAGCGGCGAGTTCGCCGTGCCGAAACCGCGAGCGAGAATTTTTGCGGCATCCTCGGCGGAAAACTGCTGCCGGGCATCCGGCGCGGACAAGTCGACGATCGGTGTCCCCTTGATCGCGTCATAAAGCAGCACGACTTCGGCCATATCGGTGTCGAGCTGGGCCGAAAGCACAGGAGTGGGCGCGGTCTGCGCGCGGGCGAAGTCGGCCGGCAGCATCATAAGCGCGGTCACGGCGAAGAGCGAGGGATAGGCAAGGGCGCGGAACGCAAACATGGATGAATCCTCTCAAAGAATGAACGTTTCAAATCCCCGACTGGTTTCTCAATATGATCTTGGGATGCAGCGTTCAGGCAAGCGCGCTGCCGGTACAACACCGGCCATGGCCGATGCGAAATAGAAAAGTCGACATGCGACAGAAACCATGGAGACTGACTGCCCTATTTCGATTGAACGGACTCATGGTGTGAAATGCTTCTCCGTAGGCATGACGCGTGTACAGCTGCACAAAGGGTCCTGCTCGGTTTGCCGGCAAATCTTGACCCGGTTTTGACCTTAGCGCCTCACTTCGTTGTCCAAGTCCTGTGCGATCCATGAGGCACCGGCTGCATGAGCCGTTGTTTCGGGAATCCGCTGCCTGGCCGGCCCTTCGCACCGTTTTCTTGGAGCTATGGCTGGGCAGTGACAATGAAACAGTCCGGCGGTTTCGGCAGGCGGCGCGAGCGTTCGCTCAGGCTGCCGTTTGCGCCAACACGCGTAGCGAACGGTCGCTGACGATCTTCGTAACCGCAGAATCTTTCCCGACAAAAGTCGCTACAGCGGGATCGTGTCGCTCGATTATGAATCGTTCCCGATGGAACGTGCGCGGGTTTACACGAGCCCGGCATAATCTGGCAGCGTCAGGGCTTTCGGGCGCGTCCACATCGGCTGCCCTGTAAAAACATTCCGATTGATGGCAATGGGTTCATCGGCGCGTTTCGTTCGGAAAACGGACGCACACCCGCCGCGAGGGCAGGCGATGCTAGACTCCGTGCAACATGCGTGCTGCTGCCTGTCTCATCCTATGCTGCACCCCCTTCTTCGCACAGCTGCCGCTCCATGGGCAAGCATCCAAGCCGGCGGGCGACTCCATGACGTCCGCCGTGGAAAGTCTTCTGGCCGACAACCGGGGTGCCGACCCGTCCGCCGCGCGCGCCCACTGGGGCATCTCGATCGTCGATGCCGCCACAGGGGCCACCCTGTATGCGCGCAATGACGCACAGCTGTTCGCGCCCGCGTCCAATGCCAAACTTTTCACCACCTCCGCCGCGCTCGCCCTGCTGGGGCCCACTTACACCATGGGCACGCGCGTGCTCGCGGAAGGCACGGTCGATGCGACCGGGACACTCCACGGCGAATTGCGACTGATCGGCGGCGGCGACCCGACCATCTCCGGCCGCGTTTACCCCTATGCCGGCCATACTGAGCGCTCGAACCCGCCGCTGACGGCATTCGACGCACTCGCGGCACAGGTGCTGGCTAGCGGCATTCATGCGGTCGATGGTCCGGTCATCGCCGACGATACGCTCTTCCCCGACCAGCGCTACGGCACCGGCTGGAACTGGGACGACCTGCAATGGGAGTACGGCGCGCCGGTTTCCGCGCTGCCGGTCAACGACAATGTGCGCTACCTCACGGTCACGCCGGGCAGCACACCCGGCGCAGGGCTTTCGGCCTCGTGGCTGCCGGAGGTCGCGGATGAAAACGGCAACAATCTCCTAGGTCATGACGACAACCAGGCCATCACCGCACCCGCCGGTTCGCGACCGGCTCTCGGCGTGACGCAGGACAGCAGCTCCACCCCCCTCCGCATCTATGGCTCTCTTCCACTGGGCGGCGCGCCGGTTCATCTCGCCCTCGCACAAGAGGATCCCACCCGTTTCGCGGGACTGAGTTTCGTTCATGCGCTTTCTTCCGTCGCCATTCAAAAACGCGGCTACGGGGGGAGCTACGCAGACATCGCCCACCGTCCATCCAACGATACCGACAGCTTCATTGCTGAAACCCATGCCTCCGTCACGCTGCACGCGCTTCCACCCGGAAGCAGTTCACTCCCGGTGCAAACCGGTCCCGCGGCACGGAGCGACCAGTCGAAAACAACAGGCACCGTGCCGACAGGCGTTGCCCACTGCCTTTCCATGATGGGTCCCCAGCCGCACGTTCCCTGCACCTCGATCCGCGACGTGGACCCGCTGGTCGCCATGGCTTCCCCCACCGCCCGCATCGTGGCCACCCGCGAGTCGCCGCCGCTTTCCGACCTCGTCACCGTCATCAACAAAGTGTCGCAGAACCTCCATGCCGAACTTCTTTTACGCTTGCTCGGTCGCGCCGACGGCACCGACGGCTCCTTTGCACAGGGAGCACGCGTCGTGCGCGCCTGGGCCACGACGCAGGCCGGTATCGCGCCCGACGACTTCGTACTCTACGACGGCTCCGGCCTGTCCACAAAAGACCTCGTCACCCCGCGCGCCTTTACGACGTTGCTGCGCTACAGCACCACCCAGCCCTGGGGACCGGTCCTGCGCAATTCGCTGCCCATCGGCGGCGTGGACGGCTCCCTCAGCGCGCGCTTCCCTGCCCTGCGCGGCCGCGTGCAGGCCAAAACCGGAACGCTCGGCGAGGTCGACGCCCTTTCAGGTTTCCTCACCGCCCAGAGCGGACGGCTCATCCTCTTTTCCATCCTGTGCAACGACCACCCCGGCCCTGGAGCGCGCGCGCTCATCGATGCGCTGGTCGCAGCCGCTGCGCAGAACTTCTAAACACACGCAACCGGATCGAAGCGCTTCGTCCAAAGCTGGCGGTCTTATCAACCGCGAACTCGGATGGTGCGCGGTGTGAGCCGGCTCTTCAAGCGGAACTCATACGGCTGCGAAGCCGCCCAGCCATGGATGAGACTGCTGCTAGGTGCGCAGGCCGTCGATCCGCTTCCGTGTTTCGTCCACCAGGTTCGCGATCTCCGAGGTCGAACCTGAAGACCGCAGCGACAGGGATCGCACCTCGTCTGCGACTACCGCGAAACTCTGCCCCGCGTCACCCGCATGGGCTGCCTCAATCGCGGCGTTGATGGCCAGGATATTGGTCTGGTACGAGATGTTGGAGATTTCCGTCGCCACGCTGCTGATCCGGGTCAATACGCTCCCCATCAGCAATTCCGCCTGCGCCACCTTTTTTCGACGCGCCGTCACATCGGTTGCATACATCACCACGGCCCGCGGTTTTCCTTCCACATCCCGCAGTCCCTGCAGCGTTGTCGACAGATAAACCTCTTCGCCCTCCAGGTTGCGAACCATCAGGTCCACGGCAAGCGAGCTGCCGCCGCGCAAAGACGCGCGTTGCTCCTCGTTGAACAGGTGCTCGTACTGAAGATCCTGGAGCGCCGTCGCGGCCTGCAGGCCCGGCACCCTCAAGACGGCCATCGCCGTTGCGTTCAGCCGGGTCAGCCGCCCCGCCGCGTTCCACTCAATCACGGCATTCGCCTGCTCGATCGCGAGCATCCGCGTGGTGAACTCCATGGACGCGATCTTGGTCTGTGTCACATCCGCCTGGATCGAGATATAACGGTCCACCTGCCCTTCTGCCCCAAACACCGGGCTGATCGAGAGCGCGATCCAGTAGGGCTCCCCTTTTTTGTTGTAGTTCATAATTTCCTGGTAGAAGGGCCGTTGCGCGTCCAGGCACTTGCGAATTTCACGCACCGTTCCCGGGTCCGTGTGCCGGCCCTGCAAAAGCTTGCCAGGCTTTTTTCCCTGCACTTCTTCAAAGGAGTACCCGGTCAGGCGCGTAAAGCCAGGGTTTACATACTGGATCAACCCGTCGGAACCTGTAATCACGACCGAGTTGTCAGTGCCGTCGGCCACCAGCGAGAGCAGCGCGACACGGTTCCTGCCGTGGACCTGCTCCGTAATATCAGTCGCGTACTTGGTCACTTTGAACGGCACACCCTTGCGCGACAGGATGGGGTTGTACGACCCATGAATCCACACCTCACGCCCGCCCCGTCCGAGCCGGCGATACTCTCCGGATCGGTACTCCCCCGCGTTCAGGGCGCGCCAAAAATCCCGGTAAGCATGGCTTTCGCGCTCTTCCGGGTCGACAAACATGCGGTGATGCTGGCCCCGCACTTCGTCCAGCGTATAGCCCATGGCCTGGAGAAACTTGTCATTCGCGTACAGAATCGTTCCATCCATGGCGAAGTCGATCACGGCCTGCGAGCGGCCGATCGCTTCGAGCTTGGCTTCCAGCTCACGTATTTTCGCAAAGATGTTCCACGACATAATCCGCGCACGCTCCCTGCCCTACAAAGCCATTCCAACCGTTTCAGCTGTCGTCATTACCTGCTGCGCGGCGCTGCTGCTCCCCCGCGCTACTTTCTTTATCGGCGGGTCGCAGGAATCCAAGGTAAGGAGCACTGCATTTCTTTGGACTTTAGTAACGTCTTTGGGAATCCTGGCTCGAGCTTTTCGGCGGCGGCTTCAAGCGGAGGCGGCGATCATCCGCTTACTTGTCCAGCCGACTCCGGCCCCGCATGGTCTCGGGTTCAGCGTGCCGTACGCACAAAAAAGCGCTTCTCCTTGTGTCCGGAGAAGCGCCTTCCTGTCACTTCCGGTGAGATTTACTTGTCCGCCGGTTCCAGCATGCTCTTGTGCATCGCCGACTGCACAGCCTCCGGCACTACGCCCATCAGTGCCCCTTCGACCTTGGTCTTGAACGAAGCTGCATATACATGCTCCTCGCCCGCGAACAACGCCTTCAGGCCCGCGCGCGCCACGTCCGCCGGCTCGTTCTCCGTCTTGCCCTCGGTGCCGACCTTGGTGTCGCCCGCGCCCGATGCATTGAAGAAGTTCGTATTGACCGGGCCCGGCTGCAAAGCCGTGATCGTCACGCCCGAGTCCTTCAGCTCATGCCGCAGATTCTTCGCGAACTGCAGCACAAACGCCTTGGACGCGCCGTAAACCGACTCGCCCGGTGCCACCATCTCGCTCACGATCGACGCCGTAAACAGGATCCGTCCCTGCCCGCGCCCAGCCATCTGCCGCGTTACGTGCTTGGCCAGGTGCACCGTCGAGCCGCAGTTGAGCCCCACGATTTCCATCTCCTGCTCCAGCGATGTGTTCACAAAGTCTCCACCCGCGCCCAAGCCGGCGTTGATGCAGGCGATCTCGAGCGGGCGCCCGAGCGACTCCACCGTGTTCCAAAGCTCCATGTTCGGCTTGAACTGGCTCAAGTCGCCCACATACGACTTCACCTGCACTCCGTGCGCCTTCAACTCGCTCTCGGCCTTTGCCGTCAAGTCCGCTTCCTTGCCGGCGATCACCAGGTCATAGCCTTCCTCGGCCAGCTGCTTCGCCAATTGGAACCCGATACCGTTCGATGCGCCCGTTACAAGCGCCAGTCCTTTGCTTGCCATGTTGTTCCTCTCCTTTGCATCCTTTGCAGGTGAGATGGTTTCCCCTGCGCAAGGGTCGTCTGCCTTGCCCATCTGGTTCGCCTTCGGCCCTGGACTCGGCAAGCGGCAAAGTCGAGCACCCTCGCCCGGCGATGCAGCACCAGCCTGGGTACCCCGCCTTAGGCACCTCCCCCGCTCTATCTGCTACGCTGTTGATCCATGGCAAGTGTTTACATCCTTTCCACGCAGGACGATCTTCCGGAACCCTGGCCCATGAGGCACAGTGCGCGAGATTTGCTGACGGCCTCTGCCGCCGGCGACCGCAACGGAAAACACACGCTCAGCCGCGACCCGGCCACCGCCGACCTGATTCTGTTCGCGGAAATGGGCGCCGCCGGATGGCTCGCGGAGCGGGTACGTGACCATGCCCTGTACAAGCAGTACCCGGAAAAGTGCTATGTCTTCGACTCCGGCGACCACTGCGTGCCGGTGCTGCCCGGCCTGTACGCCTCACTCACGCGGCGCTACGCCGACCCCGGCTACGCGCGCACCGGCTATTACCTCAACCCTGAAAACCCCTACATCGAGCACCGGCCGCTTCTGCCCGATGCGCCCTACCTGGCCGCCTTTATCGGTTCCTCTCACACCCACCCGGTCCGCAAGGCCTTGTTCCGCTTCGACCGCCCCGACATCCTGGTACGCGACACCACCGATTCCAGCTACCGCATGCAATACCACGGCGAAGGTGATGAGAAAGAGTTCTTCTGGCAGTTCTACGCCCAGGGCATGGCCGATGCTGCCTTCAGCCTGTGCCCTCGCGGACTCGGCCCCGGTACCATCCGACTCTTTGAGTCCATGCGCATGGGGCGCGCCTGCGTCATCCTCGCCGATGACTGGCCCCGGATCGAGGGCGTGGACTGGGATGCCTTTTCACTCTTTGTGCCGGAAGCGGACGTGGAACGCCTTCCTGAAATCCTGCTGGCCCACCGCGCGCGCGCCGCGGAGATGGGCGAGCGTGCGCGGCAGCAGTGGGAAACATTTGCGTCCCCGGCAATGCGCTTCCACTGGGTCACCGAGCAGTGCCTGGCCATCGGCAGCCACTCCCGCCGGCACCACCGGCGGCGGCTGCTCAGGATGCTTCACCCCGAAAACACCCGCCGCATGCTGCAGGGCAAAGCCATGCTGTATCGCTGGCACAAAAAGATTTTCCTGTAAGCGCAGTCGGTGTGCCGGCCGCCGCTATTGCAGCAGCGGCGACGCGTCGTCCTTCAGCTCCTCCGGCGGAATCACCACTGCTGCCGCGACCTTGTCCTCCGCGTCGAGGTTCAGCAGCTTGACGCCCTGGGTCGAGCGCCCCGCCGCGCGAATCTGCTTCGTATCGATGCGGATGATCTTGCCGTACTGCGAGATCACCATCAGCTCCGACGTTTCATCCACCAGCTGAATCGCGTTGACCTTGCCATTTTTGGTGCTCGTCTTCAGGTTGATGACGCCCTTGCCGCCGCGCGTCTGCAAACGGTACGCGTCCACGTCCGTCCGCTTGCCGAAACCGTTCGAAGTCACGGTCAGGATCAGCGAGGCGGTGTTCGCACCATCGGTCCCGGTCGTGCGCTCGGCCGGGGTCACGGCCAGTCCCACCACATAGTCCTTGGTTTGCAGGTCGATACCGCGTACCCCGTAGGCAGGCCGCCCCATCGAACGCACGTTTTCCTCGCCGAAGCGGATCGCCAAGCCCTCGTGCGTTGCGAGAAAGACGATCTGCTTGCCGTCCGTAATACTCACGCCGATCAGCTCGTCATCGTCGTCGATGCCGATCGCGATGATGCCGCGCGACTGCACGTTTGAGAAATCCTTGAGCGGCGTCTTTTTGACCGTGCCCTTGCGTGTCGCGAAAAAGATGTACTTGCCTTCTTCCTCGAGGTTCCGCACCGCCAGGATATTGCGTACCTGCTCGCCCGGCTGCAGGTTCAAAAGGCTCGCCATGGATTTGCCCTTGCCGGCCGCGCCCACGTCGGGAATCTCGTAAATCTTGAGCCAGTACATGCGCCCGGTATTGGTAAAGCACAGCAGGTAAGCGTGCGTCGAATTGACGATCAGCTGCTGCACGAAATCTTCCTCGCGCGTCTTCATGCCGATGCGCCCCACCCCGCCGCGTCGCTGCTGCCGATAGGTCGAGATGGGCGTGCGCTTGAGGTACTGCGAGTGCGAGACCGTGACCGCGACCTGCTCATCCGCGATCAGGTCTTCCAGCTGCAGCTCCGCCGTTTCATCCAGGATGTGCGTGCGCCGCGCGTCGCCGTACTGGTCGCGGACCGTTTCGAGCTCCTTGACGATGACCGAGCGCAGCTTGGGCTCGCTCGCCAGGATCGCTTCAAACTCCGCGATATTGCCCCGCACCAGCCGCAGCTCGTTCAACAGCTCGTCGATCGAGATCTGCGTCAGCCTGTAGAGCTGCAGCTCGAGAATCGCATCGATCTGCCGGAAGCTCAGCGTCAGCGTCGCCGGCAGCAGCACCGCCGGGGCCACACTCTCAGTTCCCTCCGACAGGTACTTCGCCGGGTCCAGCGTCACGCCGTCGATCGTATTGCCGCGCACCGTGATCGTGCGTCCCGCGAAATATTCGAACAGGTTGGCGCGCGCATCGGCCCGCGAGCTCGACCCGCGAATCACGCGAATCACCGTGTCCAGGTGGTCGAGCGCGATCTGGTAGCCCAGCAGGATGTGCTCGCGCTCGCGCGCCTTGCGCAGCTGGAACGCCGTCCTGCGCCGCACCACGTCCACACGGTGCTCAATAAAATGCTGAATCGCTACATCGAGCGGCAGCTCTCGCGGCTGGTTGTTCGCGACCGCAAGAAAAATCATCGAGAAACTTTCCTGCATCTGCGAGTGCTTGTACAGCTGGTTCAAAACAATCTGCGACTCGACGCCGCGCTTCAGCTCGATCACGATCCGCATGCCGTCGCGATCGCTCTCATCGCGCACGTCGCTGATATCGTCGACGACCTTTTCATGCACCAGTTCGGCGATACGCTCGATCAGCTTCGACTTGTTCACCTGGTAGGGAATCTCGGTGACGATGATTGCCTGCCGTCCGCCGGAGATGTTTTCCATGCCGACCTTGGCGCGCATCAGGAAGCGTCCGCGGCCCGTGCGATAGGCGTTTGCGATCCCGCTCTTGCCGTAGATAAAACCGCCCGTCGGAAAGTCCGGTCCCTGCACATGCTCGAGCACCGCCGCGAGCCCGCCCTCGGGGTTCTGCACCAGCGCGATCGTCGCGTTCAACACCTCGGTCAGGTTGTGCGGCGGAATATTGGTCGCCATCCCGACCGCGATGCCGTTCGAACCGTTCACGATCAGGTTTGGAATGCGTGCCGGCAGCACCGCCGGCTCAAAGGTCGATTCATCGTAATTGGGCACGAAATCGACTGTTTCCATGTCGATATCGGCGAGCATTTCGCCGGCGATCTTCGCCATCTTGGATTCGGTGTACCGCATCGCCGCCGGGGGGTCGCCGTCGATGGAGCCGAAGTTGCCCTGCCCGTCGACCAGCGGGTAGCGCAGCGAAAACGGCTGCGCCATGCGCACCATCGTGTCGTAGATCGACGCGTCGCCATGCGGGTGGTAGTTGCCCATCACGTGGCCGACGACCTTGGCACATTTGGTGTACTTCTTGTTGGGCTGCAGGCCCATGTCGTGCATGCCGTAGAGCACGCGCCGGTGCACGGGCTTCAGCCCGTCGCGCACCTCGGGCAGCGCGCGCCCGATAATCACCGACATGGAGTAGTCGAGATACGACCGGCGCATCTCTTCTTCGAGATTGATCGAGATCAGGTTCGCGGCACCGGGGGCGCCGGGCGCGTCGATCCCGGTCAGAGGACCGGACGGCGGGTCGCCCGCGCCGCCAGGATTGCTGCCTTCACTGCCGTTCGGGAGGGGAAACTGCGGGTTTTCTTCGTCTGCCATAAGAGTGAGCGCGCCGCGAGCAGGATCGCTCAAGGCGAATCCGGCAAGAAGACACTTCTCTCATTTTACCTGAACAAAAATGAACGATTGGCTCGCGCAGCGCTGGACGGCGGCGCCGACACACTCACAAGCCGGCGCACGATCGATCCCACACAGGGCTTGGCGGAGGCTTTTCCGCCAAAAACGATGCGGCGGCGGCAAAGCCCTGAGCGCGAAGTTTATGGATGATCGCATGGGGCCTGTGCCCGCACGTACACGCTGCACCCATTGCTCCAGTTGCGATGCATCAGTTGGTGGTGCCCTACGGCGACCGCCACCCCGGGGCCCCCGCCTGCGATCAGCTTCCACTCCCCTGGAAACTGCGGCGGCACAGGGGTACCGGAGAAATCGAGTGAGCTGGTTTTGCAGGTCACCACGCCGCCTACCTGGTCCATGCCTTCACGTACCGAGTAGTAGTTGGGGTTGTACAGGCGGTTGTAAGCCGGCTTGTAGAAGTAATAATCCGCGGTCGGCACCATCAGGATGGTGTTGCCAAGCCCGTGCGACCGCAGGTAGTCGCCCACGGACTGCGCCTGCCGGACAGCGAACAAAGCGCTGGGCCGTGTATCGACACGCAGCACGAAATGCAGCACCGAGTCGGGCAGCAGGCACAAGAGTTGTACAGCAAAGATGCTCCACAGCAGCCATCTTTGTCGCGATGTCACAGCACGGTAACCCGCCCAGCCCAGCCCCAGCGCCAGCGGCACAGCGGCCTCGCCGAGCGTGTGATAGTTCTCCTGCATGGGGAACGCGAGGATCGGCAGCACGAGACCTAGCAGGAGCATGCCCCAAACCGGCCACGTGTCCTGCGGGCGTCCGGTGAGCGCCAGCAGCACTCCCAGCAATCCAGTGAGGAGGAAGCCCACAATCTGCAGCTTAAAGATCGGCCCCTTGGAAACCTGGGCCGCGATGGAGGCATGCAGCTTCGTCCCGAACGAAGCCCTGGGCTCACGCGCCTCCTTTTCGTTTGTGTCGGCGCTCATCGAGTAATCAAGCGCACGGTCGGTGCCGGCCAGCCTGGCATGCCGCTCAAAACGCGCCAGCGCCGTTGGGTCCTGGTGCTGAAACGCCGCCACGGTAAGTCCCAGCGGCAACGCGAAAAACACCGCGCCGATAACGCCTTGCGAAACCGCCCCATGGAACCTGTGGGACGATGACCGACCCGGCTCCCCGACGGATGGCGGAAGAAGCTGTCCAAGGGCAGCACCTGCGATCGCGAGCACGGCAAATACACCGCCGAACGGCTCCGACAGGAACGCGAGACCTGCCAGCAGCCCTTCCGCGACATAGGTCCCCACTGTTTGCCGGCGATGCCCTAAAAGCCATAACAAGGCTGCCAGCAGCAAAAACGTAAGCTGTTCCGGCCGCTCCACTTCTGTCAGCAGGAACCCGAGCGGCAGCGTCACGCCCACCAGCAGCACCAGTAACCAGCGCTGCACGGCGGTCCGCGCCACACGAAGTCCGGCCATCAGCACGAACAGATTGCCCAGCGTGGTCAGCACAATGCTGTGCACATTGGCTGCCTGCCACGTGCAGCCGAACACCTTGGCAAACAACAGAAATACCCACTGCGAAAGCGGCGGATAGCTGGAGTAAAGCACCGGGGTAAAGCTGACCGACTTTTCCAGCGAAGCCGTGCGGAACCCGCCGCCCTGCACCCAGTTGCAGGCCGCGTCCCGGAAAAAGTAGGCATCGACCGAGACATTTTCCGGAGCATAGAACGCGAACGCGACCCAGCCGATCACACACAGCAGCAGAAAACCCCTTTGCGCCGTCGTCAGCGAGTTCATCGAGCGTCCTTCCCATTCGCGGCAACTCGGGTGCGGCATGCGGAAGCAGGGGGAGCAAAAAGGACGATCAAGGCAGTTCCTTTCGAAACATAGATAACCACGGGCTCCGACCGGCGACGATCGGGCGCTCGGGTATTATGCTAGCCGATGTCCCACGTTTGCGGGGAAGTTGCCGTCAATGCATGGCCCGGTTCGATACACTTGTCGGCAAACCTTCGCGAGGGCCGCCACGATGGACATCGAACCACCGCACCACCCCATTGAAACCAAACGCGATTTCTTCACCTGTTCACCATTACCTGCGGCCTGCTGATCGCGCTGTCATTGGAGGCCATGGTCGAGTGGATGCACCATCGCAGCCTGGTGCATGAGGCTCGCGAAAACATTCGCCGCGAGATCGAGGACAACCGGAAAACGACGGCCGAGGATACCCGGAACGTGAAGGAAGATGAAACGCGCTTTCACGATGACCTTGCCGCGGAACGTCTTATGCGCGACCATCCGGCACGGCACTACTTGCTCCACTCCAAATTCAGCTGGTCCTCAACCAGCGAGGCGGCCTGGCGCACCGCGCGCGACACCGGGGCGCTCGCCTGGATGCCGTATGCCTAGGTCCAGCGTTATGCCGACCTTTATGACAGGCAGGAAATCGCCAACGCGCCAGCCATCCAGCTTTTCAAGCAGCAGACCGAAGCCATGGCACCGGTTTTTACGGAGGCCGACCCGAAAACGTTGCCGAAAGAAGAGCAGGTACGCCTCCTGCACGACACAGCCACCGTCTATGTCGACCTTCAAACGCTGGGTCAGATCCTGCAACAACTCGAAGACCAGTACGCAGCGACTCTGAAAGCCTCTTGACCGAGGGTACACAAAAAGGTGCCATCCTTTTTTCTCCGGTTGAGGGCGCGTTATACTTTTGCTGGAGACTTAATCCATGTCGACAGCACCCCACCTGCATGCCGAAGACCTGACGGA
>CAXSBW010000006.1:0-3386 GCA_964235795.1 uncultured Acidobacteriaceae bacterium
CTTTCACGGCGGTAACACGGGTTCGAATCCCGTCGGGGACGCCAGATCACCGCTTTCGCGCAGCCGGACTGCCGCACCGATGCGGAAACACACCGCGGGCGAGATCGAGACCACCGGGACCACTCCGGTGCGAAGCGACCGACCCAGCCAACCCAGCCGACGCAGCAAAATCTTCAATCCGGGTTCGCCCATGGCTTCCGGACCTATGCCCTGCTTCCATCGACATACATCCAATCCCTGATGAAAGTTCGTGTCCTGGTGTTTGCCGGTTTGTCGGCCTGCGCGTCGCCCCTTTTCGCTTGTGTGGCGTGCGGCTCCCCGGCGGCGCACCATCTGCGTCATGCGTTGTTCTCCGGGGATTTCGCCCGCGTGCTGCTGGCCGTGGCGGCACCGTTTCCGGTCCTGCTGGGCGCGGCGGCCGGGCTGAGCCGATGCTTCGGTTCGGCCAGGGGCGACGCGTGAGGCCCGGTCGCGCGGGAGTGTTCGCCGCGATCCTGATCGGCATCGGGATGGGCGGTTTTGTCGACGGCATCCTGTTTCACCAGATCCTGCAACTGCATAACATGTTGTCGAACGTGGTGCCGCGGGACAGCCTGGAGCATGAGCAGATCAATATGTTCTGGGACGGGCTGTTCCATGCACTGACCTGGACCGTGACCGGCGCGGGCATTGCCCTGTTGTGGAACACGGCGCGCCGGACGGGCCGTGTTCCGGGCCCAAGGGCGTTTTGGGGCTCGGTGCTGCTGGGCTGGGGCCTGTTCAACGTGGTGGAGGGCGTGATCGATCACGAGATCCTGGGGGTTCACCACGTGTACCAGAACGGCAACCACTTTCTGTGGGACGCCGTGTTTTTACTGGCAGGACTTGTGTTTTGCGGAGCCGGCTTGCTGCTGGTGCGCCTGGAGGCGAGAGATTCCGTTTAAAAGACGGCTTCGACACTCTCGCTTTCCCCGTTTTCTTCCGCTAGACTCACCCTAATCCTGCTCCACCTCGAGTTTCCCGATGAAAACACTCTCCGAGGCCGTTCCGGCCCAAGCCCCCGACGCCGCGACTCGCAAGCACTTCCGCTCGTCCTCCGGCGAGATCTTCGACGGCTATTTTTCCGAAGGTCGTACCTGGAGCTTCAAGAAGCAGGACCTGCTGGACGCACGCGCGCGGCGCCTGTTTGAAAATGCGGCGCTGGCCTGCTCGGTCGACGCGTACCCCTTTCAAGCGCCGTTGGCGCGCAAAACCGGTCCGTGCGTTGAGACCGACGGGCACGAGATGCTGATGCTCTCGAGCTACGACTACCTGGGCCTGATCGGCGACCCGCGTGTCGATGCCGCGGCGATCGAAGCGATCCGGCGCTATGGCACGGGCACGGGCGGCGTTCGGCTGCTGACCGGCACGCTTGAGCTGCACCGGGAAACCGAGGAGGCCATCGCGCGGTTCAAAGGGACCGAGGCGGCGCTGACGTTTACCTCGGGCTATGTCGCGAACCTGGCCGTGATTTCGTCGCTGTTCGGCCCGGCGGATCGGGTGATCGCCGACGCCTTGTCGCATCGCAGCCTGATGGACGCCTGCCGTCTGGCCGGGGTGCAGGTGCAGCGCTTCGAGCACAACAGCCCCGACTCGCTGCGGCACGAGATCCAGAACGGCCCGCAGGCAAACCGGACGCTGATTATCTCGGACGGTGTGTTTTCAATGGACGGCGATATCTGCTGCCTGCCCGAGCTGATCGCGATCAAGAAGGAATTCGGCTGCTACCTGCTGATGGACGAGTCGCATGCGACGGGTGTTCTGGGCGCGGGCGGCCGCGGCACGGATGAGCACTGGGGCGTCGACACGAACGATGTCGACATCTGGACCGGTTCGCTCGCGAAAGCGATCCCGTCGGGCGGCGGCTTTGTCGCGGGCTCGCGTGAACTGATGATCTTTCTGCAGCACGCCTCGGCCCCGTTTATTTTTTCGGGCGCGATGCCCGCGCCGTCGGCCGCGGCGGTGCGCGCGGCGATCCGGATTGTGGAGGCCGAGCCGCAGCGGGTGGACCGGGTTCGCGCGAATGCCGATTTTTTGCGCGGCGGGTTGAAGTCGCTGGGCTTCGATACGGGGCTGTCGGAGACCGCGGTGATTCCGCTGATGCTGTACGACGACGCGCGCACGGCCCTGTTTGCGCGCGAGCTGCGCAACCACGGTGTGCTGACCTCGCCGGTCACGTTCCCCGCGGTGGCGCAGGGCACGTCGCGGCTGCGGCTTTGCGTCACGGCGGCGCATACCGAGGCTCAGCTGCAGTATGCACTCGATGTGTTCGCGACCATGCGAGACGCGTAGTTGCCGGGCTCGTTGCCGAGGCGGGCGCTGGTCACCGGGGCCAGCGGCTTTTTAGGCGGACGCCTGGTGGCGATGCTGGTGGCGATGCTGCCGGCGGAGGGCTGGGACGTGGCTGTTCTGGCCCGGGCTTCGTCGCGGGTGCCCGCGTGGCCGGGCGTTCGGGTTGTCCGTGCGGACAGTTCGACTGATGTCGAACAATTCGATGAGCTTCGAACGGTCACGCATGTGTTCCACTGTGCCGGATGCTCGACCGACTGGGCCCCCTTGCGGGAGTTCGAGGACGGTAATGTCGGCCATGTGCGGACGCTGCTGAAGCTCGCCCGCACCCTGCCGGCGCTGCAACGGTTCGTTCATGTAAGCACGACGGACGTGTACGGCTACCCGGAGCAGGCGGGCGACGAAGCGATGCCGCCGCGGGACACAGGGCTGCCGTACAACCGGACCAAGCTGCGCGGGGAAGAGCTGGTGTGGGCGGCCGCGCGGGACGGATTGCCGGTCACGGTGGTGCGCCCGGCCAGCATCTACGGGCCGGGCGGCAAGGCGTTTGTGACGGATGTTGCGGCGATGTTGAAGCAGCGGTTGATGCTGCTGGTGGATGGGGGTCGCGCGCCGGGCGGCTTTGTGTATGTGGACGATGTGTGCGCGGCGATGCTGCGGGCCGCCGTGGTGCCCGAGGCGCTGGGGCAGGCATACAACCTGAGCAGCACGGACGGGGTGACCTGGCGCACGTACACGGGCGCGCTGGCGCGGGCGCTGGGGTTGCCTGCTCCGTGGCTGAGCCTGCCGTTTGGCGCGGCGATGGCGCTCGCCGGGGCAAGCGAGTGGCCGCACCGGTTGGGGCTGCCGGGGCGGCCGCTGCTGACGCGGCATGCGGTGTTCCTGCTGGGGCGCAACCAGCAGTACGGCACGGCGAAGGCGCGGAGGGAGCTTGGATGGGTGCCGCGGGTGGGGCTCGAGGAAGGCGTTGCGCGGTCGGTCCGCTTCGGCGAGAAGCGGCTTTGACGGCGCGCCAGGGCCGGACCGAGGTGGTGCAGGGGGCTTTGTCGCGGGTGTAAGCTCGATGCATCGCGACACAA
>CAXSBW010000006.1:3486-40217 GCA_964235795.1 uncultured Acidobacteriaceae bacterium
CGAGGTGGTGCAGGGGGCTTTGTCGCGGGTGTAAGCTCGATGCATCGCGACACAAAAGAGCCCGCGTATCTGAACACCGGACCGACCCCAGCCCCGACCCCAGTCCAGACCCCAGTCCAGGAGGAAACAGCATGAAGCCGAACCCCAACTCTCCCAGTCGCCGGACAGTTTTGAAAACCGGAGGTGCGATTGCCGCCGGGCTGCTGGCGACCGGCGCGCAGGCCGCCGGTACCGCGACGGCTGCCGCCGCTCCTGTCGCGCTTCCAATCAACGAGCGGACCTCGGCGGCCATGCCGACGCGCAACCTGGGCAAGACCGGTTACAAGGTCGGCATTTTTTCACTCGGCGGCCAGGCGGCGATCGAGAAGTTCAACAACTTCGACGTGGCGGTGCCGATCATCGAGCGTGCGCTCGACCTGGGCGTGAACTACATCGACACATCGTCGATCTACGGCGGGCCGGACCGGTGGAGCGAGCAATATGTGGGCCGCGTGATGAAGACGCGCCGCAACGAGGCGTTTCTTGCGACCAAGACGAAGGAGCGGACGCGCGAAGGCTCCCTGCGCATGATTGAACGCTCGCTGCAGCTGCTGAACACCGACCACGTGGACCTGTGGCAGCTGCACGATGTGGGCCTGCCGGAGGACGTGGACAGGATTTTCGCGAAGGGCGGCGCGATGGAAGCGCTCCAGGAGATGCAGGACCAGAAGGTGGTGCGATTTTTGGGCGTGACCGGGCATTACCGGCCCGAGGCGTTGATCGACACGATTCACCGGCATCCCTTCGATACGATCCTGATGTCGATGAACGCGGCCGACTCGCACATTCACAGCTTTACCGATGAGCTGCTGCCGCTGGCGGTCGAAAAGCAGATGGGCATTATCGGGATGAAAGTGCCGTCGCGGGGGCGGTTGTTGTCGAGCTGGACGCCGCCGCCGGTTGAAGACCAGCAGCATATGTGGGAGGGCTCGGCGATTGCGACGCGGCCGGGCGTGATGACGATGAAGCAGGCCATGCACTTTACGCTGACGCACCCGGTCAGCACGGTGATCGTGGGCTGCGACAACATCGCGCAGCTGGAAGAAAACGTGCGGATTGCGCGGGACTTTACGCCGTTGTCGCAGAAGGAGATGGCGACGCTGAACGAGATGGCAGCGCCGGTCGCGAAGCAGTCGTTGTTTTACCGGTTCACGGATCGCTCAAAAGGGTAAGGCTTGCGCAGGTCCAGCAAGGCCCTTCCTCGCGGAAGGGCCTTTTTGCAGCCGGCGCGGTTTAACCGGCTTTCACTGGCTTTAACTGGCTTTAACCGGCTTTAACTGGCTTTAACCGGCTTTCACTGGCTTTAACCGGGCTTTAACCGGGCCAGGCCTTGAACGCGAGCACGGCGTTGAGGCCGCCGAAGGCAAACGAATTGGACAGGGCCGCCCCGACGCGTTCTTCGCGCGCGGCGTTGGGGATGACGTCCAGGTTGCAGCAGGGGTCGGGCCGGGTGTAGTTGGCGGTCGGCGGCAGGACGCCTTTGCCCAGCGCGAGGATGGTGGCGACGGCCTCGACCGCGCCGGCCGCGCCCAGAGTGTGGCCGTGCATGGATTTCGTGGAGGAGACGGGCAAGGATCGGGCGTGGGCGCCGAAGACTGCGTGGATTGCCTCGGTTTCGGTCCGGTCGTTGGCCTCGGTCGCGGTGCCGTGGGCGTTGATATAGCCGATCTCTTCCGGGGCGAGGCCGCCGTCGGCGAGTGCTTTTTGCATGGCGCGCGCGGGGCCGCTGAAGGTGGGCTGGGTCAGGTGGCCGGCATCGGCGGTGGCGCCGAAGCCGACGATTTCGGCCAGCGGACGGGCGCCGCGGGCCAGTGCTGCTCCAAGCGGCTCGAGGACCAGCATGGCCCCGCCTTCGCCGATGATGAGGCCGCTGCGGTCGCCGGAAAACGGGCGGCAGGTATCGCGACTGATGACCCGCATGGCCTCCCAGGCTTTCATGCCGCCGAGGAACAGCGGCGCCTCGCTGCCCCCGGCGATGGCGGCGGGGGCGATGCCGGCACGCACCATCTGAAAGGCCTGGCCGATGGCATGGCCTGCCGACGCGCAGGCAGTGGACACCGTGTAGGCTGCGCCCTGCAGGCCCCAGCGCATGGAGATGTGGCTGGCACCGGCATTGCTCATGCCGAGCGGGATGGTGAGCGGGTGGACGCGGGTGCGGTGGTTGTGAAAGAGCTCCCAGTAGCCGTTTTCCTCGGCGCCGCGGCCGCCCATGCAGGAGCCGGTGACGACGGCGGTGCGGTCGCGCAGGTCGTCGGTCCATTCGATGCCGGATTGGGCAATGGCCTCGCAGGCGGGAAGCACGGCGAACTGGGCAAAGCGATCCATAAAGGACAGCTCGCGGGCCTCGAAGAATCGCTCGGGGTTGTAGTCGCGGACCTCGGCGACGTTGATCAGACGGAGCGGCGCGGCTTCGACCCGGTTGAGCGAACGGTTGACGGGGCCGATACCGGAGCGGCAGTCAAGAAGCGAGTTCCAGAAGCTCGGGGCATCGTGGCCCAGGGCACTGATGACGCCCATGCCGGTGACGACGACACGGTGGGGTCCCCCTGCCATCTACTGCCCTGCCTTGGTTTCCCCGACAGCGGCCGCTCGCGGAAAGTGCGGTGCGGGCTCGCCTTTTTCCTTCGCGGTCACGAGCAGGGAAACGCCTTCGACCATCTGCGGGATGCTGGAAACCTGCTTGGCATCCTCGTCGTCGATCTCGATGTCGAACTCGCTTTCCAGGTCGAACAGGATGTTGAGGCGGTCCAGTGAGTCGATGCCCAGCGACTCAAAGGTGCTGTCGGGCTTGACGGTTTCCGGCGGAACCCGTTTGGTGGTGGCAATCACACGTAGAACGCGATCCTGGATCGACTCGGGCATTAATCCTCTGACTCCTGCCTTGGGACAGCATGGTATCGATGGGGCGGGGAGCCTGTCTCCTTCGACAAACCCTCATTCTACCCTCAAGTTGCGGAGTGCGTCTGCCCGGGGATGCAGCGAAGGGCTATCTTTCGGCCTACGGGCGATCTCCGTTACTTTTCGGTCGGGGGCGCAGTGTCGAGGTGGTGCTCGAGCGCGATGCGAACCAGCTGGGCGCGGGTGCGGACGCCGGTTTTGCCGAACAACTGCTGGAGCACGGCTTTGACGTAGCCCTCGGAGATTTCCAGCTGGGCGGCAATCTCCTTGTTGGCGAGGCCCGCGAACACACCGCGGAGCACGGCGCGCTCGCGGGGGGAAAGCTGGAAGGGCGGGGCGCGGCGGGCTTCTTCGGCGCGGGCGGTTTCAAGCAGAAGGGCGACGGCGGCGGCCGAGAGAAGGGCCTCGCCGCGCATGGCGGCGCGAATGGCGCGGACGAGTTCGGTGGGCGGGGCGTGCTTCAGAAACAGGCCGGAGGCCCCGGCTTCCAGCGCACGGACCTGGTCGCCGGGGCTCATGCCGGCGGTGACGAGGAGCACCTTGCCCGTGAAGCCGCGGGCGCGGGCCTGGTTGAGGAAATGGAAGCCGTTCTCCTCGCCGAGGTCGAAGTCGAGCAGGATGAGGTCGGGCGGGGGGCCGGCGGCGAGTGCGCGAAGCGCCTGCTCGGACGAGCCGCACTGGGCGGCGACCAGCAGGTCGGGCTCTTCGGCGAGGAGGCGGCTGAGCCCTTCGCGAAACAGGGTGTGGTCGTCGAGCAACAGCAGGCGGATGGGCGGGTTCATGCGGTGCCCCCGTCCTGTGCGGCGGCCGTGGGGATTTCGATCAGAAACGAGGCCCCGGGCTCGCCGGGCTGGTGGTGAAGGTCGCCGCCGAAGGAGCGCAGGAGGGCGCGCGACAGGTACAGCCCGAGGCCGGCGGCGCGGGCCTGTTGTTGAAAGGGCTTGAACAGGAACTCCGGGTGGGGCACGCCGGGGCCGGTGTCGGCGACAGCGATGCAAACGCGGCCGGGCTGGGTGAAGGCGCGCAGGGTGATCCGACGCGGTGAGTGGTTTTCAAGGGCGTGCCTGCTGTTTTTGAACAGGTTGAGCAGGACCTGGAAGAGGCTTTGGCGGTCGGCCCAGACAGGCGGCAGTTTCGCGGGTACGTCCCACACGAGGGCGATCTCGTCCTCACGCAGGGCGGGCGCGATGACGATCTGAACCTCTTCCAGCAGCGAAAGGAGATCGACGGCGGCGCGCTGGTGGGCGGCTTCGCGCAGCTCGAACGAGGCGATGCGCTCGAGCGCGAGGACGAGGGTGCCGAGGGCTTCAAAGTCCTTGGAGGCGGCGAGGGCGCCGGAGCGGCGGAGGTTTTCGTGCACGACGGCGATGGCGGCGCAGACGTTGCGGACCTCGTGGGAAACAGCGCCGACGAGGATGCGGGAGCCGGTGAGCAGCTGGTGGAGGCCGGCTTCTTCGCGGTCGCGCAGGTCTTCGGACGAGTCGGCGACAAAGACGGCGAGACGCGGCCCGTTGCCGGTGGCATAGGTGGAGAACCACACATCGGCCTGGAACATTTCGCCGTTGGCGCGGTGTCCGCGGCACTGCATGGCGGTGTGAAAGGCCGGGGCGCGCAGGGTGGGAAGGTCGAGCAGGGGAGGCAGAAACTGCGCGAAGGACTGGCCCGTGAGCGCGCCGCGGTCGAGCGCGAAGAGCCGGTCGGCGGCCTCGTTGGCAAGCAGCACCCGGCCGCCGGCGTCGGCGGTAAAAACGGCGACCGGGCTGTTTTCGACCAGGACGCGCAGCTGCTCTTCCGCGTCGCGGCGGGCGGCCATCTCCCCTTCAACCACCTGGAGGTGCTGCGCGGCAAGCCGGCGGCTGCGGACGGCGCCGTGAACGAACAGGGCCGCGCCGGCAAAGGAGGAAACGTAAAGCATGTCGCGGGGCGCGCCGGAAAGCCAGTCCCAGCTGTAGCCGTCGAAGCACTCGGCAAGCACGGTGCACATGCCGGCGAGCAGCAGAAGCGGAAGGCGCGGCAGAACGGTGGCGGCGAGTGCCATGGGCAGCAGGTAAAGCCAGCCCAGCGGTACGGCGTCGGAGACCAGGATGTCGAGCACGGCGATGGCCGCCACCAGGGCGGAGGCCCCGAGCAGCGCGCGCGGCAGCGCACCGAGCGGGAAGGCGGTGCCGGCCGAAGGCT
The DNA here is from genome assembly GCA_964235795.1 of uncultured Acidobacteriaceae bacterium. Taxonomy (GTDB): domain Bacteria; phylum Acidobacteriota; class Terriglobia; order Terriglobales; family Acidobacteriaceae; genus EB88. Next base: position 8,602 of record CAXSBW010000006.1, read on the forward strand.
GAAAATGGGCCCGAAAACGGGTGGAAAGCCGGGCCGGCGGGGTGAGGGTGGCAGCCATAGGGAGCGCGCTCCCCTGACGCGGGCGCGCACTCGCAGTATCAGGCTTCCCGGGCCGCGGACGGCCGGGGTGGTCGAAAGATAATCCGGCAGGGGCCGGGCCCGGGTGCACTGCGCGAAACTTTCGCCGGGGTGGGGCGTCCACTCCGGAGGCGCGTGTTTTGAATCGCCTGCGGACGGTCCGCCTGAACCGAAAGATAGGCCGGGTACCCGGCAAGCGCGGCTAGACTGAAGGGGCAGGACTGCCGCGGGCCTTTGATCGAGAAACGGGTTTGAAACGGGCGGCCTGCCGGGGAGCTTTGATCTGCTGCAAACGTGGGGGAAGATGTTTGGCGCTCTGGGCCTGGGGATGCTTGCGTTCCTGCCTGGATGCAGCTCAAAAGGGGCGCAGACGGGGGCCGGAGCGCCGCCCGCGGCCAGGGCCGTGGTGCCGGCCGGGGACCCGTCGCTGGTGCACCTGGAACGTCCGGAGCTGTTTCCAACCATCGCTGCGGCGAGCTACCGGGCCATGGCAACGCTGTCGGTGACGGGGCAGGTGGCGCCCGATGTTTCGCGCGAAATCCCGGTGATCTCCCTTGCCAGCGGCCGCGTGGTGGCGACCCATGTGCGGCTTGGCGACTACGTGCACAAGGGCCAGCTGGTGCTGGAGGTGCAGAGCACGGATGTGAGCAACGCGTTCAACCAGTACCTGAAGGCTGTGAACGACGAGCGGCTGGCGCGCACGGTACTGGAGCGAGACCAGCTGCTGTACGGCAAGGGCGCGATCGCCAAGGGGCAGGTGGATATCGCGCAGGACGCCGAGGACGATGCCGTGGCGGACCTCCATGCGGCCGAGCAGCAGCTGCGGGTGCTGGGCGTGGACCCTCTGCATCCGGGAGCTACGGTCAAGGTGCTCGCCCCCGCGTCGGGCTTTGTGATCCAGCAGAATGCAACGGAGGCTTCCGGCGTCGGCAACGGGGTGGCGGGCTCGCCCAACGCGTTTGTGATCGCCGACCTTTCGCACGTGTGGGTGTTGTGCAACGTGTATGAAAACGACCTGTCGAAGGTGCGCGTGGGGCAGACGGCGCAGATTCGCCTGACGGCCTACCCGGATCGCCCGGTGACGGGCGTGGTGGGCGATATCGGGGCGATTCTGGACCCGGCGCTGCGCACGGGCGTGGTGCGGGTGCAGGTACCCAACCCGGGATTTTTCATGCGCGTGGGCATGTTTGCCACGGCGGTGTTTGAGGGGCGCACGGCGCAAACAGAGGCAAGCGTGCCGGCGACGGCGATTCTGCACCTCCACGATCGCGACTGGGTGTATGTGCCGACCGGGTCGGGGAACGGCGAGTTCCGGCGTGTGGGCGTGGTCGCGGGCGAGATGCTGCCGGGCGGTTTGCAGGCGGTAACCGGCGGGCTTGCGCCCGGGCAGGCGGTGGTGCGCAATGCGCTGGAGCTGCAGAACACGGCGGCGCAGTGAGCCGGTTGCTTCCTATCCAGATTGTGTCTCTCAAGAGCGTCCGGCTTGACAAGGCTTTCGCCCGGCTGTGCGAACGACGGTGCGATTCATGATTCGCGGACTGGTCGACTTTGCGCTGAACAACCGCTTTATCGTGCTGATCGTGGCGGCACTGCTGTTTGCCTGGGGCATTGTGTCGTTCCACAACCTGCCGGTGGAGGCGTACCCGGACGTGGCGAACAACTACGTCACGGTGATTACGCAGTGGCCGGGCCGCGCGGCTGAAGAGGTGGAGCAGCAGGTCACGGTGCCGCTTGAAATCTCGATGGCCGGCATTCCGCACATGACCTCGCTGCGGTCGACCTCGCTGGCGGGTTTGTCGGCGCTGAACATGGTCTTCGACGACGACTCGGTCAACGACTGGAATCGCGAAAAGGTGCTGGAGCGTTTGCAGGGGGTGACGCTGCCGGGCGGTTTGCAGCCGCAGATCGGCTCGGACTGGAGCCCGGTCGGGCAGATCTACTGGTACACGCTTGAAAGCACGAATCCCTCGTACGACAACATGGAGCTGAAGTCGCTCGAGGACTGGACGCTTGAAAAGCAGTTCAAGTCGGTGCCGGGCGTGGTCGATGTTTCGAGCTTCGGCGGCATTACGCGCGAGTACCAGGTGCACCTGGACCCGGACCGGCTGATCGCCTACAGCCTGACGATCGGGCAGGTGGAGGCGCAGCTGGCGGCGAACAATGTAAATGCCGGCGGGTCCTTTATCCAGGAGGGCGCGCAGCAGATCAACGTCCGCGAGATAGGGCTGTACGGGGGCGTTGCCGATATCGAGAACACGCTGCTGAAGACGCAGGCCGGCACGCCCCTGCGGGTGCGCGATATCGGCACGGTGTCGGAAGGGGCGAAGATCCGGCTGGGGCAGATCGGCAAAACGGTGCGCCGCGACGACGGCACGCTCCTCGACAACCCGGACACGGTGGAAGGGGTGGCGCTGCTGCTGAAGGGCGCGAACTCCGACACGACGCTTGAGAACATTCACGCCAAGGTCGACGAGCTGAACACGCATGTTCTGCCGCGCGGCGTGAAGATTATCCCGTTCCTGGATCGCTCGACCCTGCTGCACTTCACCACGCACACGGTGCTGCACAACCTGACCGAGGGCATTGTGCTGGTGGTGGTGATCCTGTTTGTGTTCCTGGGCAATGTGCGCGGGGCGCTGATCGTGTCGATCACGATTCCGTTTGCGCTCTTGTTCGCATCGATCTGCCTGGACCTGGCGCATATTCCGGCGAACCTGCTGTCGCTGGGCGCGCTGGATTTCGGCATGGTGGTGGACGGCGCGGTGGTGATGGTTGAGAACATTGTGCGGCACCTGGGGCACAATCGCGACGCGAAGCAGCGGCCGATCGACATGATCCGCGAGGCTGCGCACGAGGTGCAGCGGCCGGTGTTTTACGCGATCGGCATCATCATCACGGCGTACCTGCCCATCTTTACGCTGCAATCGGTCGAGGGCCGCCTGTTTCGTCCGATGGCGTGGACGGTTGCCTTCGCGCTGCTGGGGGCGCTGCTGTTTTCGATGCTGCTGGCGCCGGTGCTGGCGAGCGTGTTCTTCCCGCGCGGCACCACCGAGTGGGAGAATCCGGTACTGCTGTGGGTGATTGCGGGCTATCGAAGGACGGCGACGGCGGCGATCCGGCACCGCTGGGTGACGGTGGGCGTGGCCGGCGGCGTGCTGCTGGCGACCCTGTTCATGGGGGAAAGCGGCGTGATCGGGTCGGAGTTTCTGCCGCATCTGGATGAGGGTTCGATCTGGGCGCGCGGCACCCTCGCCCCTTCGACCGGACCCGCCGAGGGTGTCGACATTATGAACCGCTCGCGCCTTCTGCTGGCGCGTTTTCCCGAGGTAAAGCAGGTGATCAGCCAGGTGGGGCGGCCGGATGACGCGAGCGATGTGACGGGCTTTTTCGACACGGAGTATTTCGTCGACCTGAAGCCGAAAAAAGAGTGGAGGCCGGTGTTCACGGAGAACAAGGACGAGCTGATCGGGGCGATGGACCGCGCGCTTGAGGCGGAACCCGGGGTGATTTGGAACTTTTCGCAGCCGATTTCGGACAACGTGGAAGAAGCGGTGAGCGGCGTCAAGGGCGAGCTGGCGGTGAAGATCTACGGCGACGACCTCGAAACGCTGGAGGGCAAAGGGCAGGAGATCATGGGTGCGATGAGCCGGGTGCCCGGGGTGGCCGACCTGGGGCTGTTTCGCGTGATCGGGCAGCCCAACCTGAACTACACGGTGAACCGCGAGGCCGCGGCGCGCTACGGGATCAACGTGGCGGACGTGCAGGATGCGATCCAGACCGCGGTGGGCGCGGCACCGGTGACGCAGGTGCTGCGGGGCGAGGCGCGCTACGACCTGACGATGCGTTACGGGGCGCGGTATCGCGATACGGAGGACGCGCTGAACCGGGTGCTGCTGGTGTCGCCCGGGGGCGAGCGTGTGCCGCTGGCGCAGCTTTCTGACGTGCAGGTGCGCGACGGGGCGGAGGAGATCTACCGCGAGGACGGCTCACGTTTCGTGGCGATCAAGTACAGCGTGCGGGGGCGCGACCTGGGCTCGACGGTGGAGCAGGCGATCCGCACGGTGGACCGCGACGTGAAGCTGCCGCAGGGCTACAAGGTGGCATGGGCGGGCGAGTACCAGAGTGAAAAGCGGGCGATGGCGCGCCTGGCCCTGGTGCTGCCGATTACGATCCTCGGCATCCTGCTGATCCTGTACACCATGTTTGGATCGTTCAAGTGGGCGCTGCTGATCCTGGGCAACGTCGCGATGGCGCCGTTCGGGGGCATGCTGGCGCTGCTGGTCACGGGCACGCATTTTTCGGTGTCGTCGGGGGTGGGCTTCCTGGCGTTGTTCGGGGTTTCGGTGCAGACGGGCGTGATTATGCTCGAGTACATCAACCAGCTGCGGGTGAACGGGCACACGGTGGAGGAGGCGGCGATCGAGGGCGCGGTGCTGCGGCTGCGCCCGATCATGATGACGATGCTGGTGGCGACGCTGGGGCTGTTGCCGGCGGCAACTTCGCACGGCATCGGGTCGGACTCGCAGCGGCCGTTTGCCATCGTGATTGTGGGCGGGCTGATCGGGGCGTTGTTGTTGAGTGTGTTTCTGCTGCCGACGTTGTATGTGTGGATCGCGAGGCCGGGGGACCGGCTGCCGGCGAAGCGGCTGGAGATGGAAGTTTGATGAAGCGTTTGCAGTTCAAGCACACGCCACGAAGTGGCCGCCAGCCGCGCAGGCGGTTCTGTTTGCTGTTTCTTGCCTGTGCTTCATCCCTGACCGCATGGTCGCAAACTCTGCCGCAAGCGCCTCCATCGCATCAGCTCGGCCCCAACCCGGGCGGCCTGCAGCAGATCGAGCCGCCTCCGCCCCCGCCGCCCGACCCGCGCCGGAGCACGCCCGCAAAGCCGGGTGCGTTGACGCTGGAGCAGGTGCTGACCCTGACCCGCGCGCAAAACCCGACCCTGCTGGCAGCCCGGCGCAACCTGGACGCAACGCGCGCGCAGGAGATTCAGGCGGGGGTGCGGACGAACCCGAATTTCGGCATTGCGGGGCAGGAGGTCACGCTCAACGCCAACAATCCCGCAAGCCCGTACACGTACAGCGCGCAGGTTTCACGGCTGTTTGAAAGGGGAGAAAAGCGCCGCTGGCGGCTCGATGAGGCGCGCGCGACCACGGCCCAGACCGAGGCGCAGCTTCGCGATCAGCAAAGGGGCGTGGAGCTTGCGGTGAAGCAGGCGTTTGTGGCCATGCTGCTCGCGAAAACGGCGTTGACACTGGCGGACGCGAATCTGCGGGACTTTCGCCGGGAGGTCGCGATCAACAACGACCGGTACAAGGCCGGCGATATCGGCAAGCTCGACTATGAGCGGCTGGACCTGCAGCTGGCCCAGTTTGAAAGCGACCGGACCACGGCGGCGATCCACCTGCGGCAGGCGAGCGACCAGCTCCAGACCCTGATCGGCACTGAAAACCCCAGGTCGGCGTTCGACATTGCCGGAGAGATCGTTCCACCCGCCCTGCCGCTGGACCTGGCCGGGCTGGACGCGAAAGCGCTTGCCGCTCGGCCTGATTACCAGGCAGCCATGGCCGGCGTTGCGGTCGCAAATGCCGGCGTCAAGCTGGCCTACGCCAATGGAACATCAGACCCGACGATCGAGGGCGAGTACGAACGCAGCGCCACCTACAACACGTTCGGCTTCAACTTCAATGTGCCGGTCCGTATCTTCGACCGCAACCAGGGCAACAAGAAAACCGGCGAGTATGCGGCGCAGGCGAGCCGCTTCGCAGTGGTGGCCGCGAAGAACGGGGTCCTGTCGGACGTGGACCAGGCCTGGATCGCGTACACGGAGTCGTCGACGCTGGCTGCCCGCTACACGGGCCACTACCTGGACGAGGCGGGCGATGTGCTCTCGATCGCGCAGTTTGCGTACGAGCATGGCGGCATTGCGCTGATCGACTACCTGGACGCCCTGCGCGACTCTCGGCAGACGACCGCCGATGCGTTGCAGGCGTATGCGGCGACATGGCTCGCGATTCATGGGCTGAGCTATGCGGCGGCGACCGAGATCGAGCCTTAAGGCGGCGTACGCCTTGACTCGATAGCCGGCATCGCCATGCCTGTTACGCGAGAGCCGGGAGGCAGCTCTTGTTTGTCAGTTCGGAACTGTGGAGATTCGGTAAAAAGATGGTATGGTCTTCAGCAGCGATTAAGGTTCCACGCCCTGAAACTTCTGAACCAGCCTCTCGTCTACAGGATGTTTGCCGATAAGCAAGACTCAGCCAGTGATTGAACGGCTTGGAACCCAGAAGATGCAGCCCCTGTTCCGAGCGCTGCCGTCCCACGCGGGTCTTTTCTGAAGCAGGATTGCACTGGGGCCGGTGCCGCGCAAGCCGGGCAGCAAAGTAGACACTGGCCGGCCGAGAGGAATGCTGTGCAGCTGCGTGGTTTTGGATCGACGTGGGTGGGCGCGAGGCGAGGGGCAGGCGAGCAGGCATCGCTGCAAAACGCGCTGGTGCAGCGTTTTCGGGAGCCGGGCGCGGCGCCGCCTGAAGGCAGACCGCTCCACGTGCTGCACGTGATAGCCCGGCTGGCGCCGTCGGAGGGTGGACCGCCGGAGATGCTGCGGCAGCTGGCGGCCAACTACCTGGCGATTGGCGACACGCTGGAGGTGGCGACGCTGGACCGGCCCGAAGCGCCCTACCTGAAGGACTGCCGTTTCACCGTGCACGCGCTGGGACCGGGCCGCTCCAGTTACGGGCTTTCGCGGACGATGCTGAGCTGGTTGCGCGCCAACGCCGGTCGATTCGATCTGATCGTGATCAACAACGTGTGGCTGTTTCCGGCGGTAGCGGCATGGCTGGCGGCGACCCGTGCCCGGGTGCCGTATGCCGTATTTACCCATGGTGCGCTCGATGTGTTTTTCAAGAAGCGCTACCCGCTCAAGCATTTGAAAAAGATGCTGTACTGGCCTTTGCAGTACTGGATCCTGAGCCGGGCTTCGGCGGTGCTGTTTACCAGCGAGCTGGAGCGGGATCTGGCGCTGGCGAGCTTCAAGCCCAACCGCTGGACCAGCGTGGTGGTGCCCTATGGAACCAACCGGCCGGAAGGGGACCCCGAGGAGCAGCGCGAGGCTTTTTTTGAGGTGCTGCCCGGGCTGCGCGGGCGGCGCTTTCTGCTGTTTCTGTCGCGCATCCACGAGAAAAAAGGCTGTGACCTGCTGCTGGAGGCCTTTGCCGCGGTGGCGGCAAACCATCCCGGGGTTGACCTGGTAATCGCCGGACCGGACCAGGCAGGGTTGCAGGCCCGTTTGCAGGCGCAGGCGGCGCGGCTGGGCATTGGGCGCCGGGTCTTTTGGCCGGGCATGCTGCGGGGTGCGGCCAAGTTTGGGGCGTTTCGCGCGGCGGAGGCCTTTACGCTGCCGTCGCACCAGGAGAACTTCGGCATCGTGGTGGCCGAGTCCCTGGCCTGCGGCACGCCGGTATTGATCTCCGACCAGGTCAATATCTGGCGCGAGATCCTGGAGGCCGGTGTCGGACTGGTGGAGCCCGACACCATTGAAGGAACCACGCGGCTGCTGCGCCGGTGGCTGGAGCTGCCGGAGGGGGAGCGGGCGGCGATCGCCGGGGCGGCCGAGGGCGCTTTCCAGCAGCGGTTCTCGCTGCGCCGCTCGGCGGAGTCGATTCATGTTCTGGGGGAGATCTTCGACCGGAAGCGCCGGCCGCCGGTTTAGGCCCCCGGACCCCCGGGCGCGTGGGCCGGCGCGTTTGCCCCTCCCGCACGGCAGGCGTATGCTGAAAGGGTAGAGACGATCCGGTGCAGGCCGGGGAGTGGGCGAAAGCCCACTTTTTCTTTGGGCGAACGTTTTCTCAAGTGTCAGGGTGCAATGAGCGCGATCAATCAGCAAATACGAGCCCTGGCAGAGCGGGTGGCCGTGTCGCACGGGCTGGAGATTGTGGATCTCGAGTTCGCGGGAGGCGGCGGCAAACACCGGACCCTGCGTGTATTTCTGGAGCGCAATGCCGCCGGGCGGGCGGCGCTTGAACAACGGCTCGAGGCCATGCGGGCAGCGGGAGAAAGCGAAACGGCCCGCGAACCTGAGCTCGATCGAGGGGCCGAGGCCGGCGCGATCGTTCTGGATCTGGTGGAGGCCGGGGAAGCGGCCGGGTTGAGTGTGGAAGAGGACGAGCTCGCGTACCTGCGGGAGCTGCCGAGCGGTGTGCCGGTGGCGCAGCTGTCGGGGATCACGCATGGAGATTGTGAGCGGTTTGCGCGGGATTTTGGAACGGTTCTGGACGTGGAAGACCTGGTGCCGGGCACCGAGTACATGCTGGAGGTGAGCTCGCCGGGTTTGGACCGGAAGCTGCGCACGGCGGAGGAGTTTGCCCGGTTTACCGGGCAGTTGTGCAAGCTGCAGCTGTTTGCGCCGGTGGCCGGCAACCGGCACTGGCAGGGACACCTGGGCGGGGTAAGCGCTGACAGGTTGAGGCTGCAGCCGCTGCCTGCCAAGGGTGCGAAGAAGAAGTCCGGCGGCGCGCAGGCAGCCGCAATGATTGAGATCGAGTTGAGCAATCTAGAAAAGGCGCAGCTGGTTCCCGAGTTTTAGAGCGGGACGGCGCGCAGGCAGGGGTCGGAAACAATGGCAAGTCCGCTTTACCAGAGTATTGAAACATTGAGCCGCGACAAGGGCATTCAGCCCGAGATCGTGGTGGGCGCGGTGGAAGACGCGATTGCGCTGGCGACGCGCAAGTTCTACAAAACGCAGGAAAACATGCGTGCCGAGCTGGACAAGGAAACGGGCGAGATCCGCGCGTATGCCTATAAAACCGTCGTGGAAACGCCGGAAGAGGTGGAAGACGAGATCAACCAGATCACGCTTGAGGACGCGCGGGCGCTGGCACCGGAGGTTGAAGTAGGCGGAGAGATCCGCTACTACAAGCCGACGGAGGTGCTGGGGCGCATCGCCGCACAGATGGCCAAGCAGGTGATCTTCCAAAAGGTGCGCGAGGCCGAGCGCGACACGGTATTCCAGGAGTACGGCAGCCGGATGGGCGAGGTGATCACGGCGACGGTCAAGCGCCTGGAGCCGCAGGACGTGATTTTTGAGCTGGGCAAGGCGGAGGCGCGGATGCCGCGCCGCGAGCAGTCGCGGCTGGAGCAGTTCTCGGTGGGTGAGCGGGTACGCGCGGTGCTGCTGCGGGTGGACCGCGCGGCCAAGGGGCCGCAGGTGATTGTGAGCCGGGCTGCGCCGGAGCTGGTGCAGAACCTGTTCCAGAGTGAAGTGCCGGAGATCTACGACGGCACGGTCACGGTGCGCGCGATTGCCCGGGAAGCCGGCGAGCGAACCAAGATCGCGGTGCAGTCGCGCGACAAGGACGTGGATCCGGTGGGCGCGTGTGTCGGCATGAAGGGGATGCGCGTGCAGTCGATCATCCGCGAGCTGCGCGGGGAAAAGATCGACATTATCGAGTTTTCGGAGGAAGTAACGACCTTTGCCGAAAAAGCGCTGCAACCGGCCAAGGTGAGCCGGGTGTCGATCGCCGATCTGAATGAGAAACAGCTGGAGGTGATCGTGGACGATACCCAGTTGTCGCTTGCGATCGGCAAGAAGGGGCAGAATGTGCGGCTGGCGGCCAAGCTGCTGGGCTGGAAGATCGATATCAAGAGCGAGGAAGAAAAGCGCCAGGAGGTCGAGCAGCAGATGCAGGCCTTTTCGGGCGGCCCTTCGACCGCGATTGAGCAGGTTTCAGAGCTGGGCGAGCAGATTATCGAGAAACTGGTCGCGGCCGGCATCACAACAGTGGAAGCACTGGCCGACATGACCCCGGAACAGCTGGAAGAGATTCCGGGGATCGGCGAGCGGACGCTGGAAAAGATTTCGGCTGCCGTGCGCCGCTACTTCGGGGAGTACGCAGACGGCGAAGGGGCAGGCGGCGGAGCACAGGCCGAGACCGCGCAGGAAGGGACTGAGTTGGCAAAGGCAGACGGAACAGAGACGGAAGCGCATGTGGAGGTCGACCTGAGCGAAAGCTCGGTCTACGGCAAGGACGAAGCGGCACCGGCGTTTGCGAATACGCTGCCTCGCGAAGGGGCGGAAGCGCAGGCCCTGCTCGACGAGGGCGGCTTCCAGGTGGAAAACACCAATGCGGTGCCCACGACCGGCGACACGGTGGATGCCGCGACGATCGAGCGCCTGGAAGCGATCACCGGCGGGGCCGACCTGGAGGATGAACCGCTGCTGGTGGAAGAAGGGACGCCCGCGGGCGGGCTGACCGCGCGGGAAACGGACGAGCTGGACGCGAGCACGGACGAGCAGATCGACGCGCTGACTGTGAACCTGTACCAGGAGGACGACCGGCCGGATGCGCGCGACGGCTCAGGCCGCGTGGTGGATGAGTTGGCCGAGGAGCGCCTGGCGGAGATCACCGAAACCGGGCCGATGCTGGACGGTGAAGGCGCGGAATCGCTGGACCCGGGCCGCGATGACACAAGCGCGGTGCTTGCCGAGCATCATCCAAATACGGAGATCGCCCGGTCCGAAGCCGTGATCGAGGGGAACCTCGACGAGACCCGCGACGAGATCCGGGTGGACAGCAAGGTGGATGAGGGGACCGGCTCGTAATGAGCCGGGCAACCTGCGTTGAGGGCTTGCAAAACGGCGCAAAGCAGAAAACGCCGTTTCGCGTCATAATAAAAGATACGCTTTCACCCGCAGTGCCGAGGGGAACCATGAGCATGTAAGCGGGCAGGCGTGACACACAAAGGGGCGAATGAGTAAGGTTCGGATTAACGATTTAGCACGGGAACTGGAAGTCAAGAGCAGAGAAATCCTGGATGTGCTGTTGGCGGTCGGTGTGACCGAAAAGAAAACACATTCGAGTTCGCTCGAAGAGGATGAGGCCGAGCGCGTACGCGGGGCCTTGTCCGGCGGCGGACGCCGAGGCAGCAATGGCGGCGCGCGTCGCGAAGCGAGCCGGGAAGTGGAATCGCGCCCCAGTATCGATCTGTCGAAGGTATCGAAGCCCGGCGATGTGCTGCGGGCAATCCAGGAGCGGCAGCAGGCGGCAGCCGCGCCGCCGGTCCGGGCTGCCGTCGTGGCGGCACCGCCCGCGCGGCCCGTTGTGGCTGCGCCGCCCGCGGTTGTGGCCGCGCCGGCACGTACCGCGGTTGCCCCTGCCTATCCTGTTTCGGCCTCGGCTGCCGTTCCGCCCGCGACGGCCAGCGCGTCCGTTGCCCCGACCCAGCCGGCAATCAATCCATCGACCCAGCCGGCAATCAACCCGGCGCCCCAGCCATCGATGAATGCGGCGACTGCTCCAAGGGTCCCGGCCCCGGTCAGCTCGGCGCCCGCGAGCTCGGCTCCTGTGAGTGCAGCGCCGGCTGCCCCTGTCGCGTCGACCCCGGCTGCCGCTGCGCCGGTCCGGCCCCCGGTCTCTCAGGGATCGGCCACTCAGTCTTCACGCCCGTTTGGCTCGCCGGCCGGTGCGACGGGCAGTGCTCCGGCGGGCGACGGGCGACCGGCGCCCCGGCGCATTGTGCCGCAGCCCCGGCAGGCTCCGCAGATCATCGCGCCGCCGGCCATCGCATCGCGTCCGCCATCCGGCCCCGTGGTTGCCCGTCCGCCGGTTGGCGGTGTGCCGCCGCGTCCGGCCATTGCCTCCTCTGCGCCGACCTCACCGGTCGTGGTGGCCCGGCCACCAGCGCCGCCCGTGGCGGCTGCTCCTCCGCAGCCGGTCGTCGCGCCTCCTCCGGTCGCGGTCGCTCCAGCGCCTGAGCCGGTCGCGCCGCCTGTGCCCGAGGTTCCGGCGGCCCCTGTGCGTCGCGTGGTGATGCCGCAGACCGGGCCTCGCCCCGTTTACACGGCACCCCCACCGGTGGCACGGCCTACGCCGCCCCCCAGCGCGAGTGCTGCCCCAGGCAGCGTTCAGCGCGGACGTCCTATCTTTGATCGACGTCCCGGCGGAGCTCCGGGCGGCCCCGGCGGCGCGCCGTCGGGCGGATACGGCCAGCGCCCCAGCGGCGGCTATGCCGGTCCCGCGGGTCCCGGCTCCAACTTCAGCGGTGCGCCCGGCGCTCGTCGTCCCATGCATCCCACGCGTCCGGGCTTTGCCCCGAGCGGCCCCGGCGGTCGTCCGGGCGGACCTCCCGGCGCGCGCCCCGGTTTCGGAGCCCCGCGCCCCGGCGGTTTCGGTGCCCGTCCGGGCGGCCCCGGCGGCGCGCCCGGCGCCTCTCCCATGGGCGAAGCGCCCAAGGCACAGCGACCCAGCGGTCCCAAGGGACGCGGTCGTCAGCAGTACCCCAAGAGCAAGGAAGGCCCGATGAAGGGCTTCAATCCGCCGCCGCGTTTCGGCGGGTTGATGCCTTCAAACGAGCCCGTGCCGATCACCCGCAAGATCACCGTCACCGAGGGAATCAGCGTCAAGGACCTGGCCGAAAAGCTCGACGTTCGCGGCAAGGACCTGATCGCCAGCCTGCTGATGCGTGGCGTGTTTGTCACGGTCAACCAGTCGCTCGACGGCGAGCTGGTCAAGGATGTCGCGGCGCAGTTCGGCGCGGACACCGAGATCATTTCGTTTGAAGACGAGATGGCGAACGAGGCGATCGAGAACATCCTTTCGCAGGAGAATATCGACGAGCTCGAAGTGCCAAGGTCGCCGGTGGTGACCGTGATGGGTCACGTCGATCACGGCAAAACCTCCTTGCTGGACGCGATCCGGGAAACCGATGTCGCGGGCGGCGAGGCCGGCGGCATCACGCAGCACATCGGTGCCTACAAGGTGCGGATCAACAAGCCGGATTCGCCTGCGTTTGGGCGCGAGATTGTCTTTCTCGATACGCCGGGTCACGAAGCGTTTACCCGCATGCGTGCTCGCGGCGCCAAGGTCACGGATATCGTGGTGATTGTGGTGGCGGCGGATGACGGCGTGATGCCGCAGACGCTCGAAGCGGTCGACCACGCGAAAGCCGCGGGGGTGCCGATCATTGTCGCGGTGAACAAGATCGACAAGCCGGAGGCGAACGCGGACCGCGTGAAGCAGCAGCTGGGCGATCGCGGCGTGGTGCCCGAGGCCTGGGGCGGCGACACCGTGTTCGTGGATGTGTCGGCCAAGAAGCGACTGAACCTGGACCTGTTGCTGGAAAACATCACGCTGACGGCCGACGTGGCCAGCCTGAAGGCGACGCCGGGCCGCTCGGCGGTAGGCACGGTGGTCGAAGCCAAGCTCGATCGCGGACGCGGTGCGGTGGCTTCGATCCTGGTGCAGAACGGAACGCTACGCGCGCAGGACTCGTTCATCGTCGGCAACACGTTCGGCAAAATCCGGGCGATGTTCGACGATCGCGGACGCCCGATCGAGATCGCCGGGCCTTCGACGCCGGTCGAGATCCTCGGTCTCGAAGCGATGCCGGATGCGGGCGACACCTTCCTGGTCGTGAGCGATCGCGACAAGGCCAAGGGCATCGCGCAGTACCGCAAGATGAAGGAGCGCGAGTCCACGCTGGCCAAGAGCTCGCGCGTGACGCTCGAAGGCCTAGCGGACCAGATCAAGCAGGCCGGGATGAAGGAGCTGCCGCTGATCATCAAGGGCGATGTGCAGGGTTCGGTGCAGGTGCTGGCCGATTCGCTGCAAAAGATGTCGACCGAGAAGGTGCGGATCAAGGTCATTCACTCGGGCGTGGGCGCGATCACGGAAAGCGACGTGCTGCTGGCGTCGGCGTCGAACGCAATCATCATCGGCTTCAACGTGCGGCCTGACCGCAAGTCGGCCGACCTGGCTGAGCAGGAGTCGGTCGAGATTCGTCTGCACTCCATCATTTACGAGTTGCAGGACGAGATTCGCAAGGCGATGCTGGGGCTGCTGGACCCTGTGTACAGGGAAAGCTACCTGGGCAAGGCCGAGGTGCTCGAGGTGTTCCGCATTCCGAAGATCGGCACGATTGCCGGTTGCCGGATCACGGACGGCTCGATGCGTCGCGACTCCGAGGTGCGCGTGATGCGCGGCGGCGAGCCGGTGCACAAGGGCCGCTTGCAGTCGCTCAAGCGCTTCAAGGACGATGTGCGCGAGGTCACGAACGGCATGGAATGCGGCGTGGGCGTGGCGGGCTTCTCGGACCTGCAGGCGGGCGACCTGATCGAGGCGTTTACGACCGAGCGCGTGGCGGCGGAGCTGACCTCGGTGAAGCCGGCGGCGGCGGGTGCGGTGGCCAACGCATAAGCAGATGCAGTGACCAGCAGTGAAGGCCCACGATGATGTGGGCCTTTACTGTTTCCTGAGATCATGAACCTCTACTTGCCAGCTCGCTTGACAAATATAGGCAATGAGGCCAAGTATGGCTTTCATCAGAAGGAGTCATGGCTTTTTCTATCCTATGTAAGCTGTCCGGGGGGGGGGTAAGTTTTTGCCTCTTGCTCTCCGCCGTTTGGGTCATGTCAGCTAAACCGGCTCGTGCTCAGTGCGTCGTTCCTAGAGGCTGTACAAGCTGTTCATTGATCAACTGCTCATCCAGTACTCAGATTCGACCTCCGGCCTACGATGCCACCGGCTACTTTCCGGAATACATGCAGGTGAGTTGCTGCGGCAGCAACTCCATCTCCGCAATTTCCTACTATATTACGTGCTACAGCGCTGAGCTCATGGATCCGAAGGTGCAGGACAAGCTTGTCCAGATGGCCCTTTTAAAACCTTTGTATACGGTGAACTGCGACGGTTGGGTGAGGCCGTTTGTTCCCTCCACAAACAGGTCCAGGGAATCTCGGAAAAAGGAGGGCTTTTAAATGGTACGCATTTCTTTGCTCTTGACTTGGGCGCTGATCTCGACAGCGCAACAAACTGAAGTCAGCGGCAGCGGCCCGGCTCCTATACGTAAGGTTCACATCGATACCAGTCGGCCGACACCCGTGAATCTCCCAAACACAATTATCAGTCTTCTGCCTCGGTGCAGGGACGGTCGGTGCTACAGCTTATTCATTGTCAACCCTCAGAAGGACTTCAAAGAAAACATTGAAGCTTTCGACCTGCACGGAAAGGTTTTTTCCATTGACCCCGCTTCCATTCCGGGTCTTCGATACGGAGCCGTTTTGGACCTGGCACCGGTTGAGGGCGGAGTGGCCGTGCTTCTTCATGGCGAGGAGCAAAGAGGCTTGCCGGGCACTGCGAAACCTGCGCCGGCGTTTCTGCCGATGACTGGAAACAGCGCCACACAGGGCAGCGGCTATTATCTTCTCGTCTACGATTCAGACGGAAAGATGAAGGCGATTCATCGGCTGGAGCTGAGCTCTCAGCCGGTCAGGATGGCCGCTCTGCCGCGCGGTCTCCTTCTGATGACCGGATTCGACTCGAAGGAGAGCAAAGGTGTTCTGGCGACGTTGGAGGATGACGGAAGCGGAGTTCGTTTCCTCGATGACAAGAAAGTGATTCCAGCACCTGACGCGCTGCTGAAAGGGTCGACTCTTAAAGTTGATGATAATGCTCCCGCGGAGATCAAGAGGATTTCCATGACCGACTCGTTGAGCGGGTTGCAGTTCGGCTATGCGGGCGATGAGACGCTGCTGCTCAGCGGCGGTGGCGATGGCTCAACGATGTGGTCCATACGCGGGAGTGAGATTCGGAGCACGAAGTTACAGATGCCGAAGGGAGTGGTTGGAAATACGATTGTCTCCACGGATGGTCCATGGTTGGTTCGTGCGTTCGGTACCAATACAGATCCGGGCATGTTACTGGAATTTGACCGGGAGACTGGAGCTTTGATGGCGCAGATCAACACGGACAATGTTTCAGGGCCCAGTATCTTCTACGAGCGCAAAAACGCACTCTATGCACTTTGGCTACAAGCCGGACACCCCGCCATTGTGAGCAGTGATTGAGGGTCGCATGAGAAAAAAGGCCGGAGAGATTGCATCTTCCCGGCCTTTGTTTCTCTTACCTTTCCGTTAAAACAGATACTTAATGGCGAACTGGAGTTCACGCTCGCCCTGTGCGTTGTTGATTAGACCAAAGGTCGTGCCGATGGTTGAGTTCGGCGCGGCTAGGATGGGATGGTTGAGAACGTTGATGGCTTCCGCCCGGAACTGTATGCTTTGGCCCTCAATTATCGGAAAGCTCTTAAAGACGGAAGCATCGAACTGCTGAAGACCGGGACCGGTGTAGGAGCCGACCTGGCAATTGCCGAAGGTACCATTGGCAGGTTGAGACAGGCCCTGCGAACCGAGATACAAATAGCCGGGCGAGCCGGGGATGTTTGAGCGCTGAAGGCCGTTAATCACAGGCTGCCCCGCACAGTTCGCGCGCGGGAAGCCGGACAGATTTGTGCCGGACGCGTCCTGTGCCTGGGGCGTGATGGGAAAGCCGGTGTGCAGGGTGAAAATGGCATTTGCCTGCCAGCCGCCGATCGCTGCATCCACGCCACGGTTCAGATGCTGGCCGAAGCGCTGGCCCTTCCCGACCGGCAATGCATAGGTGACGAAACCATTTGCATCGTTGGTGATGTTCTGATCGCAGCGGCCATAGTCGGCGCGTGGATCGTAAGTGTTCTGAAAGAAAAAGTGATTATTACCGGCTTGTGAAAGGCCTGCGCTGGCGTCGCCATACTCCGCGAAGAAGCCGGAAGTGTTGCCCATGCACTTCGACCAGGTGTAGTTGGCCTGAAACTCGAGCCCCTGCGTCAAACGTTGCTGGAAGCTGGTTTGCAGGGAGTTGTAATTGGAGAAGCCGACAGCAGAGGTAAGCCTGGCCTCGCCTACCTTGCTCGCAGAGTTTGCCCCCAGCAGGATCTGATTGAGATAAGGGCTGGGCGAAACCGTCCCATCGCCGTTTAGAACACCTTGACTGATGCGCGAGATCGTGGCCAGGTGCTGTACCTTTTGTCCAACATAGCCAATTTGGAAAGTGGAGGAATTGGTGAGTTGGAACTGCATGGTCAGGTTGTACTGCTGCGACACGGCAGGGCGAAAGTTCGGGTCAAAGGCATGGATCGCTCTACTCGCGAAACATGCAGGCGAAAATGCGATGGCCGATTGCACCGTACAGCCAGTGCTGGAAAAACCAGAAAAGCCATCGTTCAGTGTGGAGCTGGGTAGAGCGTCTGTCCGTCCCGGAGAGCTAACCTGGATTGGAACCGCAAATGGCGGGTTTTGGAACAGGAGATTGCCGGTGCCGGTGCTTTCGCTGAAGTTGGAAATTCCGTATGCGCCGCGCAGCACAATCATTTGATTGCCGCCCGGCTGCCAAGCGAAGCCGACACGCGGCTGCCAGTTGGTGGCACCGTTGTACTGCTTATAAAGAGACTGCGAGTTCCCATCCTGGCCGGCGATCTCAACCGCACCGGTTTGAAGATTATAGTTTGTTGCCTGATTGCCTGCCTCAAAGCGGGGTGTCTGCACTTCGTAGCGCAGACCCAGGTTGAGGGTCAGGTCCGGGCTGACGCGCCAATCGTCCTGGGCGTAGCCGGCGTAGAGCTTGTTGCGAAGGCTGCGTCCGGGACCATTGCCGAGACCTACGGTCTGCGGAAGCCCGAGAAGGAAGTCAGCCTCGGACCATCCAAGGGGATGTACCGGTGTTATCACTCCATTACTCAGGACCTGCTCCGTGACACTGGGATTTTCTGTATAGGAGCCGTCATAAGTAAACTGACCGGCCAGGCCATTCTGGCCCGGATAGTTATCGTTTGTTTTGTAATAGAAAAACTCAAAGCCCAGGTTCAGCGTCTGCTTGCCGTGGACCCAGGTTACCTGGTCCTGCGGCTCAAGCACTGTGTCGTGAAAGATCTGCACTTGATTCAACGTACCGATCTGCGGTCCATACGACGGACCGGAAAAGGTCTGGGCGGGGAGAAAAGTTTGATTAGGCAGGGTGCCAGCGATGCCGAAGAGTTGCGGGAAGCTTTGATTCGTAGGGTTCGTGGTCAGTTCTGTTACAGGAAAGTAACTCCCGCCGATCCGTGCCGTGTTAATCAGGCTGGAGTTGAACGTGTGGTCCCAATCAATGACGGCGTTGTACAAAGGAAACTGGTTGAGCGAGTTGCCTTCGAGGAGTTGACTATTGGTCGTCGGATTTTGGATGTCCTGCTGAGAGTAGCGAAGATAGAACTTGTTCGTGTCGCTCGCGGCATAGTCGAGCCGGAGATCCCCCTGGTTGCCGTTGGTGGACTGGTGAGTCAGGTTGATCTGATTTCCCTGAGTTTTAGTGTTGATCGGTTCCGGGTAGTAAGGCGAATTCAGAATAGCTGACGCGGCAGGAGAGAAGAGGTTTGACGGGATCCGATTGAATGGGAAGATCTGCCGTCCCCCCGGTGTACCGGCAGATTTAGGGTTGTAGAGTTGCTGCTGCACTCCTGTTCCCGGCGCACCGGGGGTGTCCTGACACACGCCAGCCGCATTGAATCCGCCTCCGCATACAGTGCCGAAGTCGCCCTGCCGTTCCGCGGCAGTCAGTACAGTAAAGGCACCGGAGGTCGCGGGCTGGTCGAAGCGCGATCCTTGGTAGTCGACAAAGAAAAACAGCTTACCTTTAATGATCGGACCGCCCAGCGTTCCACCGAACTCGTTCCAGCGCAGTTTCGGCCTTAGTCCTGTGCCATCACGATTATTCGTGCCTGGTATATACGGCGTGCCTTTTGCCAGCCCATTCGCCCAGGTGTTTGCGTTGAACGCATCGTTGCGGATGAACTCGAAGACATCGCCGTGGAACTTGTTCGTCCCGGACTTGAGCGTGACGCTGATGACGCCGCCCAGATAGTTGCCGTAGGAAGCGGGCGCGTTCTGCGAGATGAGGTTGAACTCCTGGATCGCGTCGACGCTGGGTGAAAAGGCTACATCGTTGTTATCGATCTGGTTGTTATCGGTACCGTCGAGCACGTAGTTGTTGGTTTGCTCGCGGTTGCCGTTGATGTAAGGCCGACCCACCTGGAAGGAGGCCTGCGCGCCGGCGAACGAGCCGGGATTGGTTGTGACCGCGCCCGGCGACAGCAGGGTGAGCTGGTTGTAGTTGCGCGTGGCCAGCGGCAGGGTCACATTGGCGTGCGCGTCCAGCACGGTGCCCAGGTAGCTCTGGTCGGTTTCAAGCAGCGGCGGCGCGCTTGAGATGGTGACGGTCTGCGACTCCTGCCCAACCGGCATGCTGATATCGACGCGGGCGGTCTGATCGAGCACCAGCGTAAACGGCGGGTGCTGCACGGTGGTGAAGCCCGGCGCCTGCACCGTGACCTGGTAATTGCCGGGGCCCAGCGGGCCGACGTAGTAGAGGCCGGAAGCATTGGTTTTGCCGGTTGTGTCCACGCCGCGCGATACCTCGCGGACCGTGACGGTTGCGTTCGCAACCACGGCGCCGGACGGATCGGTGACGGTCCCGGTGACCTTGGCGCTGATGTCCTGCGCATGGGCGACGGCACTCAAAACAGGGAGCATAAGGGTAGCAAGGGTGATGCATGTTCTCATCCGGGCCTCCAGCGGTGGGTTGTGGCTCAGTGCTGCGCTTGCATGCCAGGAACAAAGTTGGGTCGGCGCCTGTGGACCGCTGGGAGGGCTGCCGGCTGGGAGCGATTGGCTGAAAGTGAAGCAGTGCAGGGGCAAAATGTTCATTTGCTACGGACTTGAACAGTTCTTCTATGGAAATGAACCCAAATGTAACGCGGACGTGCTTACGCCGCAAGAGGAAAATGGGAAGGGCCTTGCATGGCGGGCGTCAGCGCTCAGGGCACCGGGTACATCGCATGGATATTTGGGGAGGAAAGGGCAGCCGGGTTCCGGGAGGAACGCGCGCGGCTGCCTTTTCAGGGCGACCTACAGTACGAGCGAAGGAGGCAGCTGGTCGGGCGTGGCGGCGAACTGGAGATTCGGCTCCGGACCCATGGTTAAAACAATTCGGCCGCCGTTCGCGATCTCGGCATGGTTGAACCAGGCACGCTTTTGCGCCTTGCCGTTCAGTGTCCAGCTTTGCACGTACTGGTGGCCGGGGTCGGCTCGCTTGACCTCGATGGCCAGTGTTTTGCCCGTGGCGGGATTGCCGCCGAGGCGCACGGTCGCGCGCTCGACCAGCGGCGAGCCCAGGATGTAGTTGCCGCTAACCGGGTCGACCGGGTAGAAGCCGAGTGACGACAGCAGGAACCAGGCCGACATCTGGCCGACGTCCTCGTTGCCGGCCATGCCGTCGGGCGCTGCGTGGTACATGGTATCGAGCAGCATGCGGACCCGCGCCTGTGTTTTGTGGGGTGCGCCCGCGTACACGTACAGGTAGGCGATGTGGTGCGAGGGCTCGTTGCCGTGCGCGTACTGGCCCACCATGCCGGCGATATCGGGCGGCGCATCGGGCGGCAGGGTCGAGGCCATGGTGAAGAGCGTATCGAGGCGCGCGACAAAGGCTTCACGTCCGCCGTACAGTGCGATCAGCCCTGCGGGGTCGTGCTGGATACCGAAGGAGGTCTGCCAAGCATTCGACTCGGTGTAGTCGCGCCAGCGCTTGGAGTGGCCCATGTCGATGGGGTCAAAAGGCACCGCCCACGCGCCGTCGAGCATCTTGGGCTGCATGAAGTTGTTGGCCGGATTGAAGTAGTTCTTGTAGTTTTTGGAACGGGTGCGCAGCATGGTCGCGTCATCCGCCT
Organism: uncultured Acidobacteriaceae bacterium; assembly: GCA_964235795.1. Lineage (GTDB taxonomy): Bacteria > Acidobacteriota > Terriglobia > Terriglobales > Acidobacteriaceae > EB88. Next base: position 29,251 of record CAXSBW010000006.1, read on the forward strand.
TGCCCAGCTTTTGCGCGACATGCGCGATGGCCCAATCGTCGTAGCAGTATTCAAATGTCTTCGAGACCGACTCGCCTTCCTTGTCGGCGGGGATGTAGCCGAGCTTGCGGTAGTAGGGCAGCCCTTCGAAATCGTCGACCATGGCGCGTTGCATCATGACCTTGTAGGCGGCTTCGGCGTCGATGCCGGGAAAGTTTTTGTGGATCGCTTCCGAGATCACGGCGGCGGAGTGGTAGCCGGTCATGGTGCCGGTTTCGGTCCCTTGCAGCGGCCATACCGGCATGCCCCGGGGGCTTTGCTGTGCCATGCGGATCAGCGTGTTGACAAAGGCCGGCACGCGATCTGCCTGGATCAGCGTGTAGGCCGGGTGCGCGGCGCGGAAAGTGTCCCACAACGAGAAAGTCGAGTAGTTGTGTTCGCCCGCGGGCAGCTGGTGCACCTGCGCGTCCATGCCGCGGTACTGGCCGTCCGCGTCGTCAAACAGGGTGGGACCGAGCGACATGTGGTAAAGCGCGGTGTAGAAGATATGCTTCTGCGCGGGGTTGGCAATCTCGACGGAAACGCGCGAAAGCTGGTCGCGCCACTTCGCCTGGGCCGCGGCCTTGGTCGCCTCGAAATCCCAGCCGGGCTGCTCGGCGCGCAGGTTGCGCTCGGCCCCTTCGGCGCTGACCCCGGAGATACCGGTGCGGACCAGGATGGCCTCGTTGGCGGTCGTGGAAAAGTGCAGCACGGCTTTCAGGTTTTTGCCGGTGAGCGGGCCGGGCTGGTTCGCGCTCTGGGTCGCGGGCTGGTCGTCCGAGTACAGCACCACCTTGGTCGGCTGCTTTGAAACTTCAAGGGTGAAGTAGCTGTGGCGATTGGGCCCCCAGGCGCGCTCGACATGGCCGCCGGCAAGCCGATCCGGGGCGGGGGCGCTCAGCTCCGCCGAGGTGACGGCCGATTTGCCATTGTCGAGGTAGCTGTGATCGAGATCGACGATGAGCCACGCGTCGTTGCTGGCCGGAAACGTGTAGCGATGGAGCCCGGTGCGCTCGGTCGCGGTCAGCTCGACATGTACCTGTGGGTCCTGCAGCAGCACGGAGTAGTAGCCGGGCTCGGCGTGCTCCTCGTCGTGGCTGAAGCGCGAACGGTAACCTTCGGCCGGGTTTTCGCGCGAGCCCGGCGTCAGCTTGACGGGGCCGGTGCCGGCCATCACGAGGAAGTCAAGCAGGTCGCCGCAGCCCGTGCCGCTCAGGTGCGTGTGGCTGAAGCCCATGATGGATGTGTCGGAGTTGTGGTAGCCCGAGCACCAGTCCCAGCCGTCGTTCATGGTGTCCGGGCTGAGCTGCACCGCGCCGAACGGCAGTGCCGCGCCGGGGAAGCAATGCCCGTGGCCGCCCGTGCCGATGCGCGGGTCGACCCAGCGCGCGGGGTCGGCGGCGGCCGCGCCCGTGGGCTGTGCAAAGGCTGGGAGGCTGCGGACGGCGGCCGTCGAACAAATTGCGCCGGTGGCGGTTTGAAGAAAAGTTCTGCGATTGAGCATATGTATGTGTAACCCTCGGCGCTTTGTGTTCGACGCTTGGTATCCTTTCCAGTGTGAATGAATCGACTGCAAATGAGCAAACGACAGTGAGCGGCATCACGCGGCGCTGTGCCCTTCAAACAGCTGGACTGGCGGCTGCCGGGCTGATGATGCCGCGAGCAGGCTTTGCCTTGCCGGCACTTCCCGATCGCCGTCCGAGTCCCGCCGACCGGCGTTTTCGCTCGGAGGCCGTCGAGCAATATCTCGTGGAAACGCGCGCACGCATCGCGGACCCCGAGCTGGCCGCCATGTTCGTCAACTGCTTCCCGAACACGCTCGATACCACGGTCGAGCCCGGCACGTTTGAGGGCAAGCCCGACACGGCGGTCATCACGGGCGATATCCCGGCGATGTGGCTGCGCGACTCGTCCGCCCAGGTGTGGCCATACCTGCCCTTTGCGCGCCGGGATGCGAGGTTGCGGGCGCTGCTCGAAGGAGTGGTCCGCCGGCAGGCGCGATGCCTGCTGATCGATCCGTATGCCAATGCTTTTATGGCGGACCTCCACGCGCCGCCTCTCTCGTGGAGCCGAACGGACCAGACCGAGATGCGGCCCGGCGTGGGCGAGCGCAAGTACGAGCTGGACTCGCTGTGCTACCCGATTCGCCTGGCGCACGGCTTTTGGAAAGCGACGGGCAACACGGAACCGTTCGACGAGCGCTGGCACGAGGCCATGCGGCTGGTGGTGGCGACCATGCGCGTGCAGCAGCGCAAGCAGGGGCTGGGGCCCTACCACTTTCAGCGGGCGGCGCCGAGCCCGACCGAAACGCTGGACGAAAAAGGCTATGGCAACCCGGTGAACCCGGTCGGGCTGATCTTTTCGGGGTTTCGCCCGTCCGACGACGCTTGCGTGCTGCCGTTCCTGGTGCCGTCCAACCTGTTTGCCGTGCGCTCGCTGCGGCAGCTCGCGGAGATGGCGGCGGTGCTGCACGACCCGGCGCTGGCCAACGATGCCGATGCGCTGGCCCGCGAGGTGGAAGCCGCCCTGCGCGAACATGCGATCGCGACCACGCCGAACGGGACGATCTGGGCCTACGAGGTGGACGGTTTCGGCGGGCAGATGCTGATGGATGACGCCAACGTGCCGAGCCTGCTGGGGCTGCCTTACCTCGACGCTTCGCCCGATGCGGCGCTCTATGCGCGCACCCGCTCCTTTGTCTGGAGCCCGCGCAATCCGTGGTTCTTTCGCGGCACGGCAGGGGAGGGCATCGGGGGGCCGCACGAGGGGGCTGGGATGATCTGGCCGATGTCGCAAACCATCTATGCCCTGACAAGCACGTCCGACGCCGAGATCCGAAGCGCGGTGCGGATGCTCCGCAACGGGTCGGCGGGCAGCGGCTTTGTGCACGAGAGCTACAACCGTGACGACCCGAAACAGTTCACACGGGCCTGGTTCGCCTGGGCCAACACGCTGTTCGGCGAGTTGATCGGCGGGCTCGCGGCCCGGCGGCCGGAGCTGCTGCGGGTGTAAGCGCGGCGGGCTTACTCCGCGACGACCGCCTTGACCAGGTTGCGCGGGCGGTCTACATCGATGCCGCGCGCAATGGCCGTGAAGTAAGCGAACATCTGCAGCGGGATGACCTCGCAGATGGCCAGCAGCGGCTCGTTCGCCGGCTCGACCTCGATCACGGCGGTGGCCAGATCGGCGGCTTCCCGGTCGCCCTTGTTTGCAAGGGCAACCACGGTCGCGCCCTGCGCGCGCATGTCGCGCATCAGCTGCACGACCTTGCCGTGGCGCAGCAGCGATTGCGCGTTGCCGGGCTCATGCGTCGCCAGCATCACCAGCGGGATGCCTTCGCTGACCAGCGCGTTGGGGCCGTGCTTCAGCTCACCGCTGGGGTAGGCCTCGGCGTGGACATAGGCGCTTTCCTTGAGCTTCAAAGCACCTTCGCGCGCGATGGGGTAGTGCACGCCGCGGCCCAGAAATAGAAAGCTGTTGCGATCGCTGAACTGCCGTGCGATCGGTTCAACGGCAGCCTGCCAGCCTGCAAGCTGCGAGGCGACCAGCCCGGGCAGGGTTTGCAGGTCGGCCAGTGCCGCCGTCAGCGCCGCGTCGGGCAGCGCCCCGTGCGACCCGGCGGCCAGCAGCGCCAGCAGCTCCAGCACCAGCAGCTGCGCGGTAAAGCTCTTGGTCGCGGGGATCGCGAGCTCGCGGCCGGCCTCGGTCGGCATCGATACCCCGGCCTCGCGCGCCATGGTGGAGGTCGCGACATTGGTGATGGCGAGCGTGTCGCAGCCGTCGGCCGCGCCTTTGCGCAGCGCGGCCAGGGTGTCGGCGGTTTCACCCGACTGAGAAATCACCACCATGCCCGCCCGGCTGCGGGCCTTCGGCTCGCGGTACCCGTACTCGCTCGCATACTCCACGTCCACCGGCAGGGTGCTGATCTCTTCGATCAGGACCTCGGCCACCAGCCCCGCGTGTCGGCTCGACCCGCTGGCCGCGACCAGCAGCTGCTGTTGCCGCGCGATCCAGTCCCGCGCGGGCGCTGCGGTTTCGTCGCGAAACCCGGTGCCCTCTGCATAACGCGCCAACGTCCGCGCCAGCGTTTGCGGCTGCTCGTGAATCTCGGCCAGCATCCAGTGTTTGAACGGCGCAGGCGGTGGCGGCAGCAGGCTCATGGTTTTCCTTTAAACCCGCCTGAGTGATCGTTTGAACGGGATACGATCACGATACCGTACTGAAACACGCGAGTAAACGATTCCGAGACCGCCGCGGGCTCCTCCCGGTTAGAATCGCGCGGACTGCCCCTATTTGCCCGGCTGAGGCGACCCATGTCCGCGAAGATCAGTGCCCGTGCCGACACCATCATGAAAGCGCTGCTGCGTCGCGGCTCGATCTCGGTCGAAGACCTGGTGGAGGAGACGGGCAGCTCGGCCCCTTCCATCCGGCGCGACCTGACCCGGCTTGAAAAGCGCGGCCTGATCCTGCGGACACACGGCGGTGCCACGTTGATCGAACCGCTGCTGTACGAGCCATTCCGCTTCGATACCTCGTTCCAGGCGCGGGAACGGCGCTTTGTCGATGAAAAACGAAGAATCGGCGTGGCGGCGGCCGAGCTGATCGAGATGCGCGACACAGTCGGCATCACCGCCGGCACCACCACCACGCAGGTGGGCCGCGCGCTGCGCCATCGCTCCGGCATTCACCTGGTCACCAATGCCATCAACATCGGCATGGAGCTGTGCAACCAGCCGGCGATTCGAACCACGCTCACGGGCGGCACGCTGGCCTGGGCCTGGGCGTTTGCGCTGGTCGGCCCGCTCGCCCTGTCCACGCTCAACGACATCTTTCTCGACAAGGTGTTCTTGAGCGTCACGGGCTTCGACATCGAGCGCGGCGCGACCACGCTCGAGATGGAAGAAGCGATCGTGGCCCGGGCGATGGTGCGGCAGACCCGGCAGGTGATCGTGGTGGCCGACTCGTCCAAGCTCGGGTTGGTGAGCGCCGCCATCATCTGCCCCTTGTCGAATGTGCACACGCTTGTGACCGACGCAGGGCTTTCCGCGGCCAAACGGCGGCAGATCGAGAAGAAAGGGGTCCGCGTGATCTGCTGCTGAGGGGTGGCGAAAATGATTCTTTGCACCCCAAACGTTCACGAAACGGCTCGCTTTCTGTATACAAGTAACAACCTACAAGTGGAATGGCGCGCCCTCGTTCCGGTTTCACGGACGCGGGGCTGGCTGGGAGCAGGCATGCACCTCGTAGCTCTGGATTGGGTTGTGATCGCGGCGTATTTCGCGCTGAACCTCGGCATCGGCTTCTACTTCATGAAGCGGGCCGGCGCGGATACGAGCGAGTTTTTCCTGTCGGGCCGTGACGTGCCGTGGTGGCTCGCGGGCACCTCCATGGTCGCCACCACGTTCGGCGCTGACACCCCGCTGGTCGTCACCGGGCTGGTGTTCAGCCAGGGCATCATGGGCAACTGGCTGTGGTGGTCGCTGGCGCTGTCGGGCATGCTGACCGTATTTTTCTTCGCGCCCCTGTGGCGGCGGGCGCACGTGCTCACCGACATGGAGTTCGCCGAGATCCGCTACGCGGGCAAGCGTTCGGCGTTTTTGCGCGGCTTTCGCGCGCTCTATCTCGCGTTGCCGGTCAACACCATCATCATGGGCTGGGTCAACCTGGCCATGGCGAAGATCCTGCACCTCACGCTCGGTTTTTCCAAAATGGAAGCCGTGTTTCTCTGCCTGGGCATCACGCTCGTCTACTCGTCCATCTCCGGGCTGTGGGCGGTGTTGTGGACCGACGTCGTGCAGTTTGTGCTCAAGCTGGGCATGGTGATCCTGCTGGCGGTGTTTGCGGTCAAGGGCGTCGGCGGCATGGGCGCGCTGGTCGCGAAAATTCACGCGTCCGACGCCGTGCGCGGAGCCGACACGCTTTCGTTTCTGCCGCACCGCGGGTCCCCTTTCTTGATCACCATCCTGGTGCTGCTCTCCATCAACTGGTGGGCCAGCTGGTACCCGGGGGCGGAGCCGGGCGGCGGCGGCTACATCGCGCAACGCATGTTTTCAGCCAGGGACGAGCGCCACTCGCTGGGCGCGACGCTGTGGTTCAACGTCGCGCACTACGCGCTGCGGCCCTGGCCCTGGATCATGACGGCCCTGGTCGCGGTCGTGCTGATCCCCGGCGCGGGCGACAAGGAAGGCGCGTATATCCAGGTCATGATCCGCTTTCTGCCGGCGAGCCTGCGCGGGCTTATGCTCGCCGGATTCGCCGCGGCGTATATGTCGACCATCGCGACCCACTTCAACCTCGGCGCGTCGTACCTGGTCAACGATGTGTACCGGCGCTTTCTCAAGCCGGACGAAACCGAGAAACACTATGTCGCCGCGTCGCGCTGGGCCACGGTGCTGGTGGCGCTGCTGTCAGCCGGCGCTACGTATTACATGACGTCGATCGCCGCGGCGTGGAAGTTCCTGATTGCGATCGGCGCGGGCGCGGGCCTGGTGTTTATCCTGCGCTGGTTCTGGTGGCGCATCAATGCCTGGAGCGAGATCAGCGCCATGACGGCGGCCGCGGTGATCTCGCTGACCCTGCAGTCCTCCGCGGGGCTGCCGCTGGTGCGCGGCCTGCACGGCGTGGACCCGGCCTTGCCGCTGTCGCCGCTCGATTCCAACGATCCGCACGGCTTTGCCTGGCTCATGGTCCTGACGACCTCGCTCACCACGCTGGTCTGGGTCACGGTCACGTTTCTAACGAAGCCTGAGCCCGACGAGAAGCTGCAGGCGTTCTACGACCTGGTGCGCCCGGCGCATATCGGCTGGAAGCCGTACGCGCCGGAGTCGGCCCACGGCGACCGCGCGCTCGGCTACTCGTTTGTGTACTGGCTGCTGGGCTGCGCGCTGGTGTACTGCTTCCTGTTCGGCACCGGGCAGCTGATCTTTGGGCATTACGGGGCGGCCATTGCGCTGTTGGCCGCCGGGGCACTGGCCGCCGGGGCGCTGTTCTGGAGCCTCGAGCGCAACAACTGGAGTGTCTTTAAATGAGCCCTGTGGTGCCCGGGCTCGGCCGCCCGGAGCTGGAAATCTGTGCTGAAACGCTGCAAGCCTGCGAGGCCGCGCGCGAGGGCGGAGCGGACCGTATCGAGCTCTGCTCCGCCTTGAGCGAAAGCGGGCTGACGCCTTCGCACGGCTTGATCCGTGCCGCGATCGAGCGCGGCGGGCTGCCGGTGCACGTGCTGCTGCGGCCGCGCGGGGGCGACTTTGTGTACTCGGACGCCGAATACGAAACCATGCGTGAGGACCTGCGGCATGCGGCGGCGCTGGGCGCGGCCGGGGTGGTGCTGGGGCTGCTGCACCGCGACGGATCGGTCGACCGGGAACGCACGGCGGCGCTGGTGGCCCTGGCCGGGCCGCTGCCGGTCACATTTCATCGCGCGTTTGATCGTTCGCGCGATCTGCCGCAGTCGCTGGAAACCATCATCGGGTGCGGCTGTGCCCGCCTGCTGACCTCGGGCGGGGAGCCGACGGCTGCCCAGGGAGTCGGGATGCTGCGGCAGCTCGCTCGGCAAGCCGCGGGCCGTCTCCGCATCGCTGCCGGTGGAGGCGTCCGGCCCCAAACCGCGGCTTCCCTGATCGGACAGGTGCGGGTGGATCTCCATGCTTCGCTGCGGACGATTGTTCGCGCGGCGGTGTCCTCCCAGGCACCGGACCCGTTGTGGAACAGCCCGGAAAGCGGATCTCCCGAGGCAGCCCAGGTTTCCGCGGGGGATGTTCGGCAGCTCGCGTCGCTGCTTCAACAGGTTTACAGCGCCGGGATGCCGCGCTAAAGCACTTCAAAAAAAGGTGTACACCGACAGCAAGAGTCAATGCGGCTCGACCCTCCGGCGAAAAGCCGCACAACGCAAAGCCATGCGGCGCATTGCGATGGGTAACGTGCGTTAGCTCGCGATGGAAACCACGGGAGCCAGCCGGGCGGGTTCCATCGCTTCCGTTTCCTCGGCATGTCTCCGGAGGTCGCGATAGTAAAAAGCCTGGGGGGTGCTGTCGGTCTGGAGCGTTCCCTTGAGCCGTGAAAGCATCGCCCAAAGCTGACGGCGCAGGCTGTAATTTGTCGGTTTCGCCTCCGATAACCGCAACAGTGCGTCCCACTCGGCCGGCAGCACATCCGGCCGGCAGTTGGAAAAGGAGGCCGTGTTGCGGGTCAGCTGCGCGCCGTCCGGGTGGAAGTACACGGCGGATTCGAGCGAAGGGTCGCCCGGCGGGGGCGCGGGCCGATGGCTCCACTGCGACCACAAGGAACCGGCCAGGTCGGGCTGCCCGGCGACGGCGACATGGCCCAGCTGGGTGAAGCGCGGGTTCAGCTCCAGCAGAAACGGTTCACCGGTGCGTGCGTCGAGCATAAAGTCGAGCCCGAAGAAGCCCGACAGCTGGAGCGCCTCGGCCAGCTGAACCCCGGCGCGGCTGATCCGGGCGTCGTCCATCAGCTGGATCACCAGCGAAGGCCCGGTTTTGCCCTTGGAAGCCACAACACTGGCCTGGACTTCGCCCAGAATCCGGCCCCCGTGACATGCATACATTGAGTTGGCCGGGACACCCTGCACAAAGGATTGCGCAGTGATCTCCGGGCTGCCGAGGCAGCGCAGCCGCGCAAAGGCCGAGCCATCTCCGTTGCGAAGCCAGCGCGCCGCCCGTTCGCTCCAGGGCGCCGGTTTTGAAAGGGCTCCAAACGCGGCCCGGGCTTCGGAAGCAGTACGCACAATCTGGACGCCGAGTCCGCCCCAGGTGCCGTCCTTTTTCAGAACAAACGGTTGTTCCGTGACAGAGCACCAGCTTGCCAGCTCGTCCGGGTGAGCGATCAGGTCGGTTCGCGGCACGCTGATGCCGAGCCGGTGGGCGAGCGAAAGCAGCTGGAAGCGGGAGCGCAGAACCGGGAAGCGGGCCGCGCTCCCCAGGGAACGCTCGATCCGTTCGCGCAGGGCCGGGTATTCTTCCGCGAGCTCATGCAGCAGCCACACCGAAAGGTCGTCGGCCGGTAAAAGGTACTCGGCCTTGCTGGAAAGAATTGCATGGCGCAGGGAGCGAAGTGGGCTGGTCAGGCTGAACCCGTAACGCTGCGCGATCGCCGGCGTATGGGCAAGCCTGCTTTCCGCAGGGCAGATCGCGCACACGCGCGCGCCATAGGAAGCAAAACGCATGGCCAGCCGTGCGACCTGGAGCCATGTTTGCGTTGTAACAAGAAGAACAGAGGGGGATTGGGTCAATGGTTTCTGCCTGGCTGTCTTTCCCGAACAGGAAAAGTGGAGGACTGTGTGAATCTGTGCCGATACTAGAGGAAGGATCGGTATTACCGAGTAAGTCTTCAGTCATGATTACCTTATTTGCGGAGTGAGTAAAAACAACTCGACTTATACTTCAGGAGTTGCGGGGAGATTCTCTTGATGAGCATGCAATACACAGACGTAGCGATCGTCGGGGCAGGCCCGTACGGGCTTTCACTCGGGGCGCACCTGCGCGCCGGCGGTGTGGGGCACCGTATCTTCGGACGGCCCATGCAGAGCTGGCAGTCCAATATGCCGAAGGGCATGTGTCTTAAGTCCGACGGTTACGCTTCCACCTTGTACGATCCGAAGCGGCGTTTTACGCTGGAGCATTTTTGCCGCGAGCAGGGGCTGCCGTACAAGCGCTCGGGCATGCCGATTCCGCTCGATACCTTTGTTGCCTACGGTCTTGAGTTTCAGCGGCGGATGGTGCCGCAGCTGGAGAATGTCGACATCGACAACGTAGAACAGATGGACGGCGGATTCTTGCTGACAACCGTTCAGGGTGAGGAGCTGCGGGCGCGCCGGGTGGTCCTGGCGGTCGGCATCACGCACTTCGGCTACGTGCCGCCGGAGCTGGCGGCGCTGCCGCCCGAGGCCGTGACGCACAGCTACACGCACGGCGAGGTGAGCCGGTTCGCGGGCAAGCGCGTGCTGGTGGTCGGGGCCGGGGCCTCGGCGGTCGACACGGCCGCATCGCTGGCCGACGCCGGCGCGGAGGTTCACATCATGGGCCGCCGGCCGAAGATCGGCTTTTACGTGCCGGAGATGGATCCGCGCCCACTCAAGCGGCGCATCCTGTACCCGCGTTCGGGCCTCGGCGTGGGTTGGGAGTACGTGATTTGCGTGGACGCGCCCATCCTGTTTCGCGCGCTGCCGGAGTGGTTCCGCCATCGCGTGGTGCGGCGTCATCTGGGGCCGATTCCGGGCTGGTTCATGAAAGACAAGGTGGAAGGTCGGATCGCGATGCACATGAGCGCACGCATCCAGGGCGCGACGTGGGACGGCGAGCAGGTGCGCGTGAGCTACGACCAGCCTGACAAGCCGGGCCAGGTGTTTGCCGCCGACCACGTGGTGGCCGCGACCGGCTACAAGCCGACGATCCCGGCGCTGAAGTTTCTGCACCCGGAGCTCGCGGCCAAAATCCAAACGGCGGAAGGGACCCCGGTGCTGAGCCCGAGCTTCCAGACCAGTGTGCCGGGGCTCCACATGATCGGGCTGGCCTCGGCCAACTGCTTCGGCCCGGCGCAGCGGTTTGCCGTGGGGGCCAAGTGGACCTCGCGCTACCTGTCGCGCTACCTGCGGGTACGCTGCGGGCGCGCACCGGTCGAGGAGCGTGCCACGGCCGCGGTGAGTGCCGGGGTCGGCATGCTGCCGGAGAACCCGGCCTGACGCTGCCCGCTCTGACAGGGGAACGACGCAGGTGCTTCCGACCTTCAGGGAAGCGCTTGCCGGCGCTTTTAAAGCGCGGCTGAACGCTACGGAAGCGCCGCAAGCGCTGCTGAACGCTACGGAAGCGCCGCAAGCGCGGCTGAACGCTGCGGAAGCGCCGCAAGCGCTGCTGAATGCTACGGAAGCGCCGCAAGCGCTGCTAATGCTACGGAAGCGCCGCAAGCGCTTCCGCGGGCTCGGGCCGCACACGAAAATC
>CAXSBW010000006.1:40317-57075 GCA_964235795.1 uncultured Acidobacteriaceae bacterium
CGGAAGCGCCGCAAGCGCTTCCGCGGGCTCGGGCCGCACACGAAAATCCGCATGGGCGCGCGCCCACAGCACCGTCCCGTTCTGCCCCAGCACGTAAGTGGCGGGCAGCGGCAGGCGGTAGCTCGGCTCCCCGTTCATAAACGGAATGTTGACCAGGATCGACCGGTAATAGCGCTGGAGATAGCCCGGCACAGTGTAGACCAGTCCAAACTGTTCAGCCACTTGAGCACCGGGGTCGGCGAGCACGGGGAAGGGCAGGCCGTGCTGCTCTGCGGTGAACTCATTTTGCCGCGCGGTCTGCGGCGAGATGCCGACCACCATGGCATGCCGCTCGCGCGCGGCGGCGTACAAATCGCGCCAGGCTTCCAGCTCGTGCACGCAGTAAGAGCACCAGCGCCCGCGAAAAAAATTCAGGACCAGCGGCCCCAGCGCCAGCAGATCGGCCGAGCGCACGAGGCGGCCGGTCGAGCCGTCCATCAGCGCGAACTCCGGGGCTTCGGCCCCGACCGGCAGGATGCGATCCTCGATGCCGGAAGCAAACAGTTCCGCAATCGCCTGGTCAGCAGGTGCAAGCCGCTCGGCCTGGACCAGGCTGCGGGTCTGCTCGGTCATGGCGTCGAGACGGTCCTGAAGAGTCATCCTGAACTGTTCCTAAAAAGATGCGAGCCCGGAGCATCGCGACGGCCACAAAAGTTTATGCCGCAGCACACACGAGCACCTGCCACGAAGTGGCCGCAAGCCGCGCAGGCGGTTTGCCCTATCAAAGGCATGGGCCGTTACCGGCCCATGCCTTTCATCCCGCCCATCATGCCCAGCGCCCGGCGCTGCATCGCGCCGCCGCCCTTGCCCAGGCCTTTGAACATTTTTCTCATCTGCGCGTACTGCTTCAGCAGCTGGTTGACCTCCTGCACGGAGGTGCCGGAGCCGTCGGCGATACGTTTGCGACGCGAGCCCGAGATGATCTCGTGGTTGTTGCGTTCGCGCTTGGTCATGGAGTTGATGATGGCCTCAACGCGCACAAACTGCTTTTCATCCACCTGGTCGGCCATCTGCTGGATGCCCTGGAACGGCCCGACCGACGGCAGCATTTTGATGATCGATTGCAGCGAGCCCAGCTTGCGGATCTGGCGCAGCTGATCGCGAAAATCCTCGAGCGAAAAGCCGTCGCCGGAGAGCGCTTTTTTGGCGAAGTCCTCCGACTGCTTTCGGTCGAGCGTGGCTTCAGCACGTTCGATCAGCGACATCATGTCGCCCATGCCCAGCAGGCGGCTCACGATGCGATCCGGGTGAAACGGTTCAAATGCGTCGGACTTTTCACCGGTGCCGATGAACTTGATAGGCTGCCCGGTGATGTGGCGGATGGACAGGGCCGCGCCGCCGCGCGCATCGCCGTCCATCTTGGTCAGCACGGTGCCGGTCAGCGCGAGCCGGTCGTGGAACGCCTTGGCCGACTGCACCGCGTCCTGCCCCGTCATGGCGTCGGCGACAAACAAAATCTCCTGCGGGGCAAGCAGCGTCTTCAGCATCGCCATCTCGTCCATCAGCTCGTTGTCGATGCCGAGGCGTCCGGCGGTGTCGACGATCAGGGTGTCGCAGCCGGAGTTGACGGCCTCGCGACGCGCTTCCCTCGCCAATCGCTCGACCAGCGCCGCGCCGGGCGCTTCATCGCGCAGGTCGCCCTCGTAGATGTTGGCCTTGATGGACTGAGCGACCACCTTGAGCTGCTGCCGCGCGGCCGGGCGGTACACGTCGACCGAGACCAGCAGGGGGCGATGGCCGCCTTTTTGCAGCCACGCCGCCAGCTTGCCGGAGGTGGTGGTTTTACCCGAGCCCTGTAGCCCCGCCATCAGGATCACGGTGGGCGGCCGCGAGGCGAACTGGAATCGCGCGGTGTCCTTGCCGAGCAGCGCGACCAGCTCATCGCGCACGATCTTGATGACCTGCTCGGTCGGCGACAGGGCCGTCATGACCTCCTGCCCAAGCGCCTTGACGCGGATGTGCTCGATCAGCTCCCGGACGACGGCGAGGTTCACGTCGGCTTCGAGCAGCGCGAGACGGATCTCGCGCAGGGCCTCGTTGACATTTTCTTCGGTGACGGTGCCTTGCCCGCGCAGGTTCTTGAAGGCGCGCTGGAGCTTGTCCTGCAGAGTTTCAAACATAGGTGGGTTCCGGTGGGGCGGGAGTCGCAGATTCCAGTTTACCAGCGAGCTTTTGAAACCAGCTTTCGAACGAGCACGTGGTACCGGCGAGCCCGCGCGATGTCGCGCCCGATCTGCTGCAACAAGGCCTCGGGTGAAGGGAAACGCTGTTCGCCGCGCAGTCGATGGAGAAAACACAGCTCCAGCGGTGTCTGCTCGTTCCACTCCACCGGGTTGACGGCTGGATCGTAATCGAGCAGATGAGACTCGATCGCATAGGAGTCCTCGCCAAAGGTGGGCCGGTTGCCTGCGTTGGTGATGGCCTCGAAACTGCGCCCGACAACTCGCAGCTGCGTGACATACACGCCGTGTGCCGGCCGCAGCTCGGTGTACGGTGCCAGGTTGACGGTGGGTACCAGCAGGCGTGTGCCGATGCCGCGTCCACGCGCCGGCGTGCCTGCGATCCGGAATGGTCGCCCCAGCAGTGCGCGCGCCCGCTCGACCTGCCCTTCCGCTACAAGCGAGCGGACCTGGCTGGAAGCGACCGGCAAGCCGCGCCGGTGCAGCAACGAGTGGGCCACGACCGAAAAACCCATCTGCGTCCCCAGCGCCCGCAGCGTGTCCACGTCGGCCTCGGCCCGGTAACCGAAGCGAAAATTGTCGCCCTCGTGCACGGCAACGGCGTGGAGCGCGTCGTGCAGCACGGCTTGCGCGAACGCCTCGGCGCTCTGGTACGAGAAGGCCTCGGTGAACGGCAGCACCAGCGTTGCGTCCACGCCGGTCTCCCCCAGCAGCGACAGCCGCTGCTCCATCGGCGTGATCAGCGGCGGTGCGTCCGCCGGCCGCAGCACCCGCAGGGGGTGTGGGTCAAAGGTGACCACCACCGCGCGCGCGCCGGCATCGTGTGCGCGACGGCACACGTCGTCGAGAATCGCGCGGTGGCCGCGGTGCACGCCGTCGAAGTTGCCGATGGCCACGACGCTCGGGCCCCAGTCGCCCGGGACTTCGCCGAGCGAGCGAAAAACCGGCATGCTCACAGCTCGAACGGGATCCGCTGCCCGTCATACAGCAGCCGCACGTTGGCCGGCAGCTTCGCCTCGGTCGCGGCGTGCGCCAGCTCATGCGACATGTGGGTGAAGTAAGCACAGCGCGCCCCGATGCGCTCGACCCAGCCAAGGGCTTCTTCCACGTTGGCATGGCTGGGGTGGTGCTCCCAGCGCAGCGCGTCGAGGATCACCACATCGAGCCCCCGCAGCAGCGCGAGGCTTTCATCCGGAATCAGGCTCATGTCCGTCAGGTAGGCGGCCGCGCCGAACCGGTAACCGGCGATGGGCAGCTGCCCGTGAAACAACGGGATGCGCTGGAAAACAGCGTCGGCCACCGCAACCTGTTCGCAGCCGGAGATGCGACGCAGCGCGACGCGAGCCTTGTTCGCGTAGGTCGAGCCGGGCGAAAACGTATAGTCGAAAATCCGCTCCAGCACCGTCGCCGTGCGGTCGTCCGCGTACAGCGGCATGAGTGCCTTTTTGTGGCGAAACGAAAGCGGCCGCAGGTCGTCCAGCCCCAGCACATGGTCGGCATGCGAGTGCGTGTAGAACACCGCATCCACACTGCCGATCTTTTCGCGCAGGGCCTGCATGCGAAACTCGGGGCCGGTGTCGATCAGCACGCGGTGCTCGCTGCCGGCCACCTTCCAGCTGATCGCGATCGACGGCCGGGTGCGATGGTCGCGCGGGTCGTCCGAGGTGCAGGTCGCGCACTCGCAGCCCACCATGGGCACACCCATGCTGGTGCCCGAGCCCAGCACCGTGATGGTGGCCGGCGGCATGCTTTAACGCATCTCTCGTCGGGTTATCAGCCGCAAGCTTTTCTCCAAAAGCTTTTCTCCAAGTAGCTTTTCTGAACGGAAAAGCCACGCCCACAGTCCGCGCGTGGCTCATCGTTGAACAAGAGATGCTGTTAGCGCAGGCCGCCCGGCGGAAGCGGCTGTTGCGCCTGGCGGCTGATCGCGTTGGTCAGCTCCAGGAACATCATGCGCAGCTCAAACGTGATGCCGCGAAGCAGCTCCCCTTCCTGCGCCGACAGGTTGCCGCGGGTTTTTTCCTCCAGGACGCCCAGCAGGTCGATCGCCTGCCGCGCGCCCAGGATGTCGATGCGCGGCTTTTGCCCGGCCTCCGTGCCCGCGCCCATGGCCATAATGGCCGACAGGTAGAAACTCTGCACCAGGTGCTCAAACGCGACCGCGCCGGGCTGCTGCATGCCCGGGTTGTTCTGCCGCATCATCCGGTCCAGCTCGCGGCTGCTTTGCCGATACGCGGCATCCTGCGCGGCGGTTTCAGCCGCGCTGGGCGCGGGTGCCAGGGCATCGTCGTCGTCGCCGCCCATATCGTCCTCGCCCATAGCGGTCTCTCCGGGCTCAAACGCAAGCCCGCCGGTGCCGGTCGGCTCCAGCCCGCCCGCCATGTCTGCCAGAAGATCGTTCTCCGGCAAACCCGCCGGGGCCGTCGCGTTCTCGGTGGCCTCGGGCGTTCGCGGCGGCATGGTCACCACCCTGGCCGAGGAAAACTCTTCCGCATCCACCGGCAGTGGAGCGGGCGGCGGTGGCGGTTCGGGCTCGACAAACCCGTCGCGAATGGTGCCTTCGGACGTGTACTTGCGCTTATCGACAACAACAAAGGCGGGCGGTTTTTCTGCCATGATTCGGATCCTTTTTCGGGTGCGAGCTTTAGAGGATGGCGAGCGGAGGACGCGGCAGCGCCGTCGCGCGGCCGCCGCTGTAGAGGAGCGATGCGCCGGCGGCCTCGGTGCGGACCGTGCCCAGCCCAAAGGTGCCGCGCGCCTCGGGCAGTTGCGCGTGGGCAATGCTGTTCAGCTCACCCACCGGGGTGTCGGGCCTGCCGTCGAGGAACAAAGGGGTGCCGGGCTCGGGCGTCGCGCCTTCCAGCAAAAACACGCGAATGCCGCGATGCACCGTTGCGCGCGAGCGGATGCGCTCGACAATCTCCTGGCCCAGGTAGCAGCCCTTGTTGAAGTGCAGCGCGCGCATCTGCCCGGTCTCCTGCGCGAGGCTTTTTTCATACATGTCGACCCCGTACCGTGGGATGCCGGAAAGCACCCGCAGCGCTTCCACGGCCTCAATGCCGCACGGCGTCGCGCCCCCCGTCTGCAGCCGGTTCCACTGGTTTACCACGTCCGCATCGGCAACCCACAGCGTGTAACGATCGCCCTCGTGGCGGGCCAGCAGCGCTCCATCCTGCTCGCTGAAGCTGTTCGGCGCAAGTTGCGGGCTCAGGAGGCCGAGTGCAGCCAGCACGGCGCTCGCACGCGGCCCGGCCAGACCGATGGCCGTCGTCGCAGGCTCCGTCGCGAGCTCCACCTCGTCCATGATGATGAATCGATCGAGATGCTCCTGCAGCCGCTCGGCCTGGGTGCGATCGGTCGCGAACAGCAATGCATCCGCCAATGCATACACTTCGCCATCGCCCTGGATGCGCCCCTGCGCATTCAGCAGAAGCGTGTAGTTGAGCCGCCCGGCCGGCAGGTCCTTGACCGTGTTGGTCACCATGCCGTTGAGCCAGCGCACGCGGTCGTTGCCCGCGATGCGCAGGCGGCTCAGCCAGCCGGCGTCGAACATGCCGGCGCTGCCGTGCAAAGCCTGCAGTTCTGTGGCGGCGTCTGTGTAGGCCCGCGCTGTTTGCACCCCCGCGAACCCGACCAGTGAGCCGGGTTCGGCAAGGCTGCTCAAGGGTGTCGGCGCGAAATCCGGCTGGGGCGTCTGGCTCATATCTTTACAGGAAGTGTCTCATTATAGAGTGGCGACGGAAGGGGCAGTCGCGGGCAGGTCCGAGCGAGCTACCATGCACTCTAAACATGCCCGCCACCCGAAGACTCGCCCTGCTTGCTTTTGTTTGCCTTGCCCCTGCGGCCATGCCGCAGGGCATCGCTCCCGCGCCGGCAAAAGCCTCCCCCGCGAAGCCCCACATCAGCCCCGCGCAGGCCGACGAGCTGTTCCGCTCGGTGGACACCATCCTGCGCTTCGACGCAGAGGACACAGGCCTGCCGGTGCACGGCAAGATCAAACGGCGCCTGCTCACCCGCGAGCAGGTTGTCGAGTTCCTGCGGCAGAAGATGGAAGAGGACAAGGACACCGCGCGCATCGAGCGTTCAGCGCTGGTGCTTGAAAAGTTCGGCCTGCTGCCGCCCGGCTTCGCCCTGCGGCCTTTTCTGCTCAGCCTGCTGGGCGAGCAGGTGGCCGGCTTCTACGATTCCAAAACCAAAACCGTCAACCTGCTGGACTGGATCGACGCCGAGACCCAAAAACCGGTGCTGGCCCACGAACTGACCCATGCCCTGCAGGACGGGTACCAGGCCGCGCATGGTGTGAGCCTGGACAGCTGGGAGAATGCCGGGCCCGACGGCATGTCGACCGAGGTGAACGGCGATCGCGAGCACGTGCGCACCGACGAGGAGGCTACCGCGCGCGAAGCGGTACTGGAAGGGCAAGCCATGGTCGCGTATTTCGACTGGGGCCTGGCCGGCAAGGGGCAAACCCTGCGAACCCTGCCCGACATCGGCCCGCAGCAGCTGGGCGACCCCGCAAGCGGCAACGATTCACCCGTGCTGGCGCAGGCTCCGCTGGTCCTGCGCGACTCGCTTTTATTCCCCTACCAGGAAGGCCTGATGTTTGAACAGCAGTTGCTGAAGCACGGCGGCACCAGGCACGCCTTTGCCGATGTGCTCCAGCGCCCGCCGACGACCAGTTACGAAATCCTTCACCCGAGTTTCTACGAAGAAGCCCGGCAGCCTGCGCTGCTTCAGCTGCCCGATCTCCACCCCCTGCTCGATGCGGATTGGGCCCCTTACGACGTGGGCGTGATGGGTGCGCTCGACGTGCGCATGCTGGCCGAGGTGCTGGGCGACAAGGGCGCGGGTGCCGACGCGGCACTGGCCTGGGACGGCGGCGTGTACGATTGCGCGCAGCGGCGCGGCGGCAGCAAAACCGACCTGGCCTCGCTCGCCCTCGTCTACCTGTCGCGCTGGAAAACCCCGGACGCCGCCGCGCAGTTCGCGCGCATTTATCGCAACAGCCTTGCCGGGCGCTATAAGAATCTGCAGCCCGACCGCGCGAACACCCCGGCGCGCAGCCTGTTCTCCACCGGGGAAGGCCCGGTGCTGGTGACGCAGCGCGACCGCTATGTTTTTCTGAGCCACAGCCTGCCGGTGCCGGTGGCCGACCAGGCCATGTCGCTGATGCTCGACGCGCAAACCAGTCCGTCGGCCGGCGTCGGGCTGCCCGTGCGAAAACGCCGCGAGCTCAGCGCGCCCCTGCGCGGCTTCTTCGCTCGGCAGGGCTTTTTGAAAGCTTCCGTACCGCGCCCGGTATACTGACCGCGGACGAAAAGGAGCGGCGTTGGCGCAGGAGCAGGCGGAGATCGGCATCATCGGCGGCAGCGGCTTGTACAGCATGCCCGGCCTTACAGACGTGCGAGAGCACCCCGTGTCCACCCCCTGGGGCGAGCCCAGCGATCCGCTCGTACTGGGCTCGATCGACGGCCGCCGCGTCGCTTTTCTCGCGCGCCACGGCAAGGGCCATCGCCTGCTGCCGAGCGAGCTGCCGTTCCGCGCCAATATCTACGCGCTCAAATCGGTCGGCGTCGGGCAAATCCTTTCCGTCTCCGCCGTGGGCTCGCTCAAGGAAGAGCACAAGCCGACCGACTTCGTCATTCCCGACCAGTTCATCGACCGCACCTTCGCGCGCACGGCAACGTTTTTCGGCGACGGCATTGTCG
Organism: uncultured Acidobacteriaceae bacterium; assembly: GCA_964235795.1. GTDB lineage: Bacteria > Acidobacteriota > Terriglobia > Terriglobales > Acidobacteriaceae > EB88. Next base: position 48,245 of record CAXSBW010000006.1, read on the forward strand.
GCCATGTCGCGTTCGGTGACCCTGTATGCGGCGTGGTCGCCGGTGCCCTGCAAAACGCATGCGCTGAAACGAATGTGACGGGCAAGCTCGGCGGCACTTACGTCTGCATGGAGGGTCCGCAGTTCTCCACCCGCGCCGAGTCCAACCTGTACCGCTCCTGGGGAGCGGACATCATCGGCATGACCAACCTGCAGGAAGCCAAGCTCTCGCGCGAGGCCGAGATCTGCTACGCAACGCTTGCCATGGTGACCGACTACGACTGCTGGCGCGCCGGTCACGACGACGTCACGGTCGAGCAGGTCGTCGCCGTCATGCATCAAAACTCCGCCAACGCCGCCCGTGTCGTGCGCGCGGCGGTCGCCCTGCTGCCGGGCGAGCGCGCCTGCGCCTGCGCCAATGCCGCGCAGTTTGCCGTCATGACCAGCCGCGAAGCGATTCCCCCGGCGACGCGCGAAAAGCTCGCGCTGCTCTACGGCAAATACCTGTAAACGGCCTTTGAAATAAGAACGTGAAAGAGAAATCATGAGCATCCTGGTAGTCGGCAGCGTCGCGTTTGACGGCATCGAGAGCCCTTCCGGCAAGCGCGATCGCGTGCTTGGCGGCGCGGCCACGCACTTCGCACTGGCCGCGTCGTTCTTCACGAAGGTCCGCGTCATCGGTGTCGTCGGCGAAGACTTCGGCGCCGGGGAAGAAGCCGTGCTGACGAGCCGCGGCATCGATACCGAAGGCATCGAGCACGTCGAGGGCAAGAGCTTTTTCTGGCGCGGCGCCTATCTCGAAGATCTAAACCAGGCCACCACGATCGACACGCAGCTCAACGTTTTCCAGAACTTCGCGCCGAAAATCCCGTCGTCGTACGCCGACTCCGAGTACCTGTTCCTGGCCAACATCGACCCCGTGCTGCAGGCGCGGGTGCGCTCGCAGCTGCCCGGGGTCAAGATGGTGTGCGGCGACACCATGAACTTCTGGATCAACGGCGCACGCGAAAATCTGCTGCAAGTGCTCGCCGGGCTCGACACGCTGCTGATCAACGATGGCGAAGCGCGCCTGCTCGCGGGCGAAACCAACCTGCGGCGCGCGGCGGAAATCATCCTGGGGATGGGGCCCAAAAGCCTGATCGTCAAGCACGGCGAGTACGGCGCAACCGCGTTTTTCAGCGAGCGCTCGTTCGCCGGCGAAAGCGTAGCGCCGGCCATCTTTCACGCACCCACCCTGCCGTTGCGCGAGGTCGTCGACCCCACGGGCGCGGGCGACTCCTTTGCCGGGGGCTTCTACGGGGCGCTCGCCGAAGCCGGCGCGGTCACCCCGGCCGGCTGGAAGCGCGCCATGTTCTATGGTGCGGCCCTGGGCTCGTTCGCCTGCGAGCGCTTCGGCACCGAGCGCGTGCAAGCGCTCACCCGGGCTGAAATCGACGCCCGCTTCGCCGAACTGCGTGCGCTGTCGCACCTCGACTGAGCCCGCCGTGGAATACGAATCGAGCTCGCCCCCGTCCGTTTCCCGGCGGCAGGAGTGTGTGCTGGCCGGCTGCGCGGCGGCGCTTGTCTCCCTGCTCGCGCTCGCCTACTGCGCTCAACACGGCATGCTGCTGCTGTTCGGCGACGCAGTCGCCCACCTCCACATCGCGCGGCGCCTCGGCGACTCGCTCTACCCCGGCTTCCGCCAGCTCGGCTCGGTATGGCTGCCGCTGCCGCACCTGCTCATGTACCCATTCGCGCAAAGCATGCACCTGTGGCAGACGGGTCTCGCCGGCGCGCCGCCCTCCATGGTCGCCTACGTGCTCGGTGTCGCCGGCATGTACCGCCTCGCGCGGCTGGCTCTCCCGTTTGCGTTCGCAGCTCTCGCGACGCTGTTCTTCGCGTTCAATCCCGGCCTGCTCTACCTGCAAACCACCGCCATGAGCGAGCCCATCTTTCTGGCGGAGATGGTCTGGGCCGCTGTCTTTGTCGCCGAGCACGGGCTCGCTCTGCAAGCGCCGACCGGCGCCGCACGAGAAAAGCAGCTCCGGCGTCTGCTCACCGGGGCCGCGCTGGTGCTCGTCGCCGCCGTCTTCACCCGCTACGACGGCTGGGTGTTCGCCGCCGCGGCCTGGTGCTTTCTCGCGTGGAACACTGTTCGTGCCAGCGCGTTTCGCGAGCGCTCCGGCGGCGCTTTCCTGCTGTGCACGGCCCTTCTGCTGGCCGCGCCGCTCTGCTGGCTTGCCTACAACGCCCGGCAGTTCGGCGACCCGCTCGACTTCATGCGCGGGCCCTACTCCGCTCGCGCGATCGATGCGAAAACCAGCGCGCACGGCCCCGGCCACTACCCCGGATGGCACAACCCGCCCATCGCACTGCTGTACTACGCAAAAGCCGCCGAGCTGAACGCGACAAACCGTTACCTGGCCGACACCCTGATGCTCGCCGCGCTCGCCGGGTCCGCACTCGCCGTGCGCGCGCGTCGCGGCATGCTCGCGCCCGTCGTGCTGCTATGGGTGCCGCTGCCGTTTTACGTGTACTCGGTCGCTTACGGGTCAGTGCCCATCTTTCTGCCGCGCTGGTATCCGCATGGCTGGTACAACACTCGCTACGGGCTCGAGCTGCTGCCGGCCTTCGCGCTGGGGCTCGCATGGGCTGCGTCCGCATCCATCGCGTTTTTACAAAAGCGCCGCCCTCGCTCGGCGGCTCCCGCGATCGCCATCCTTGCTCTTTTGATCGTTGCCAACGACGCCCTTCTGCTGCGCGAGCGCCCGCTGGTGCTGGGTGAGGCCGTGGTCAACTCGAGCACGCGCATCCCGTTCGAGGCAGCCCTGGCCCGCGCGCTCGACCGGCTCCCGCCCTTCGGCCTCATCCTGATGTACACGTCTGACCACGTCGGCGCGGTGCAGGGTGCGGGGCTCCCGCTGGCCCGCACCGTCAACGATGCCGACTGGCTTTTGTGGCAACACGCGCTGACCGACCCCGCGCACTCCGCGCGTTTCGTCGTCGCGCTCGATGGCGACGCGGTGGCGCAGGCGGTGCGGCAGCATCCGGAAGGTCTTCAGCTGCTTGACGTCATCCACTCCACCGGCCAGCCGGCGGCGCGCATCTACGAGTCCACCGTGCCCCGCAGGTTTTAGGAGACGACCCCCAATGCTCAAATACGCCAAAGCGCATGCGTGCGGCAACGACTTTCTGATCGTTGAAGCCACTACCCGCTTGCCTGAAGAACAGGAACGCGCCCTTGCCATCGCACTGTGCGCGCGCACCACCGGTGTCGGTGCCGATGGGGTCGAGTTCCTCCACTGGACCGGCGAGCGCTCCGGTGCCATCCGCCTGCGCAACGCCGATGGCAGCCTGGCCGAGATCAGCGGCAACGGCACCCGCTGCGTCGCGGCCTGGATGGCGTTCAGCAAACAAGCCGGGCCCGGCGAAAGCTTTACGCTCCAGACCGACGCCGGACCGCGCACCTGCCTGCTTGAAGACCGCGACGGGGCACGGATGCGGCTGCGCACCGGCATGGGTGTTCCGCAGGTCGAGCGTGCCGGCATCGCGCTCGACGAAGACGCCGTCATGATCGAAGGCGCGATCGTCTCGACCGGCAACCCGCACTTCGTCATCCGCGTGGGCGACAGCAGTTTTCAAATCGCCGGCCCAAACGGCGATGCGATGGACTGGCAAACCGTCGGCCGCGCTATCTGTGTCCACCCGCGCTTCCCCGCGCAGACCAACGTCGAGTTCATCCACGTGCTGTCGCCCGGTCGCATCGCGATCCGCATCTTTGAGCGTGGCGTCGGCCCCACCACTTCGTCCGGTACCGGCAGCTGCGCCGGCGCGGCCGCGGCCATGCTGCTGCACGGCTGCCATCGCACCCTCGAGGTCCAAGCGCCGGGCGGTACCCAGACCGTCTCCTGGCCCGGCGACACCGCCGAGATGCAGCTGACCGGTCCGGCCGAGCTGATCTCGACGGGCGAAGCGTTTGCCGGGACGCTCGCGTGAAGCCCGTCGCCCTGCCGCCGAACCCGACGGTCGCGGTCGTTGCTCCGGCCAGCAGCGCGCAGCAAGGGCGACTCGACGCGGGCGCGGCAGCGCTGGCCCGGCGAGGCTGGCGGCTGCGCTTCGGCGCTCACGCGCAGGGCCGCGGCGCGCCCTACTTCAGCGCCACCGCCGATGAGCGCCTCGGCGATCTCCACGCCGCCTTTGCCGACCCCGCCATGGACGCCATCCTGTGCACGCGCGGCGGCTACGGCGTCAACTACCTGCTGCCCGGGCTCGATCTCGCCCTGATCCGCGCGCACCCCAAGCCTTTGCTGGGCTACAGCGACATCTCCGCCCTGCAAACATGGCTGCTCGACCAGACCGGCCTCATCGGTTTCCACGCCCCCATGCTCGCGGCCGATTTCCACCTGGCCGACGGCATCGACGAGCCGAGTCTTGCCGCCATTTTGAGAGGGCAGACGCACCGCTACGGCCCACCCGAAGGCCTGCGCCCCCTGCGGCCCGGCACCGCCGAAGGCACCCTGTATGGAGGCTGCCTCACCCTGCTGACCGCCGCGCTCGGCACCCCATACGCCCCGCAGACCGAGGGCAAGCTCCTGTTCCTCGAGGACGTCGGGGTCAAGCCCTACCAGGTCGATCGCATGCTGCGCCAGCTTGTACTCGCGGGCAAGCTCGGGGGCGTCACCGGCATCGTCTTCGGCGAAATGCTCGACTGCCGCTCGCCCGGCGCCCCGCCCGATCTGCTGGAGCGCGCCATCGAACACGCACTCGGCGGCTTTGCGGGCCCGGTCGCGATCGGGCTGCGCTCCGGCCACGTCTCGCGCGCCAATGTCACCGTGCCCCTCGGCGTCCGCGCGCGACTGCAGGCAGGTGCCGCGGAAGTCACTCTCGACCTGCTGGAAGCTGCCGTGACTATGCGAAGCTAAACAAACACCCGCATGAACCCCAGACACATTCACCTCCTCGGCATCTGCGGCACGGCCATGGCCTCGCTCGCCGGCCTGCTGCAGCAAAAAGGGCACCGCGTCACCGGCTCCGACCAGGCCGCCTACCCGCCCATGTCCGACCTGCTGCGCTCGCTCGCGATCCCGGTCTTTGAGCCCTTCGGCGCGCGCAACCTGTCTGAAATGGAGCCCCGGCCCGACCTCGTCGTTATCGGCAACGCCCTTTCGCGCGGCAACCCCGAGCTTGAAGCCGTTCTCGACGAACGCATCCCGTTCACCTCCATGGCCCAGCTGGTGCAGGAGGAGTTTCTGCGCGGGCGCGAGTCGCTGGTCGTCTCCGGCACCCACGGCAAGACCACCACCACCAGCATGCTCGCCTGGATCTACGAGGTCGCCTCGCGCACCCACCCTGAGCTCGCGCCCTCGTTTCTGATCGGCGGCGTTGCCGAAAACTTCGGCTCCTCCTTCGCCCTGCGCGAGGGCCGGCCCTTCATCATTGAGGGCGACGAGTACGACACGGCATTCTTCGACAAGGGTCCCAAGTTCATGCACTACTTTCCCGACGCGCTGATCCTCACGCACGTCGAGTTCGACCATGCCGATATCTACTCTGACCTCGAGGCCGTCAAAACCGCGTTCAAGCGCCTCGTCAATCTCCTGCCGCGTCGCGGACGGATCGTCGCCTTCGACGGCGCACCCAACCTGCGCGAGTGTGTCGCCAAAGCCATGTGCCCGGTCGAGTGGTACGGCCTGGGCGCGGACGCGCACTGGCAGGTTCGCGATATGAGCCATGCGGACGGCGTAACGAGCTGGACCGTGCTGCGCGCGGGCGAACCATGGGCCGAGCTGCGACTGCCCATGGCCGGCGAGCACAATGCGCTCAATGCCACCGCCGCCGCCGCGCTCGCCGCCGGGCAGGGGGTGCCGGTCGAAGCCATCGAGGAAGCACTCCATACCTTTCAAAGCGTCAAGCGGCGGCTTGAAGTCCGCGCCGTCGTCGGCGGCGTCACCGTCATCGACGACTTCGCGCACCACCCCACCGCCATCCGTGAAACCCTGCGCGCCCTGCGCGCCGCTTACCCCTCGAGCCGCCTGTGGGCCGTGCTCGAGCCGCGCTCCAACACGTTGCGCCGCAACATCTTTGAGCGCGAGCTGGTTGAAAGTCTCGGCCTCGCCGACCGCATCGTGCTCGCCGGCGTGTTCAAAAGCGAAGGCATCCCTCAGCACGAGCGGCTCCATCCCGAGCAGATCGTGCTCGCGCTCGCGCAGGCCGGGCACGAGGCCGCCATGTACGCCCACGCCGACGATATCGTCGACGCCATCGCGCCGGAGCTGGCCGACGGCGACGTGGTCGCCATCCTGTCCAACGGCGGCTTCGACGGCATCTACGAGAAGCTGCCCGCGCGCCTCCAGGCTTTGTGCGAGTCCGGCGCGCCGTGTGAGCCATAGGTGTTGCGCGCGTACCTGCTGCTGTTCGTGTGGTCGGTGCTGGCCGTTCCTGTTGCCATCGCCGGCCTGCCGCTCACGCTGCTGACCCGAAACGCCGCGGCCCTGTACCGGTGGGGCGTGGCCGCCGGCAGCCTGGGTCTGCGTGCCGCCGGCGTGCGAACGCGCGTCCGCTTCGACGCGCCCCTGCCCAGCGAGGCCTGCCTCTTTCTCGTCAATCACGCGTCCAACCTCGACCCGCCGCTGCTGGCTGCCGTGCTGCGCCCGCGCCGCGCCGCCATGCTCATCAAGCAGGAGCTGCTGCGCATTCCACTGCTCGGCTGGGGCATGCGCCTCGCGGGCTTCGTGCCCGTCGCACGCTCCGGCAGTGTGGAGGACGCGAAGCGCTCGCTCGAGCAGGCCGCCGCCGTGCTCCGCTCCGGCATCTCGCTGGTTGTTTTTGTCGAGGGCACGCGCTCGCCCGATGGCCGGCTGCTGCCGTTCAAAAAAGGACCGTTCTTTCTCGCGATGGAGTGCGGCGTGCCGGTGGTGCCCGTCACTCTTCTCGGCACAGGCTCGCTGCTCGCGAAAGGCTCATCGCGCCTGCGAAAAGGCACCGTCGAGGTTGTGTTTCATCGCACGCTGCTGCCGCGCGACTTTGCCAAGCGCGATGCCCTGCAACAAGCCGTGCGGGCCTCGATCGCCTCCGCGCTGCCCCCGGAGCTCAGGGTCGACCGTGCGTGAAACCCACCCGCACTTTCGGCGTCAGGGTTTGATAAACGCGTTGTAGCCAGTGTCCGCCAGGCGCGCGCGCATCGCCTTTGCGGCATCGAGCGTCGCGAACGGACCCACCTGGATGTGGAAGTAGTTATCGCTGGTCGAGGTTCGCACCATTGCGGCAAAGCCGTCGTGGCGCAGCGCGCTTGCCAGTGTTTCCGCGTCGGCCGCGCGCGACACCGCCGCGATCTGCACCATCAGGCTCGTGCCTTCGGCCTGGATCCCGGCTCGTTGCGGTGCCGGCGCAGCAGGCGGCCTCCCTGTCTCCGGCACCACGTAGTTCGGGGGGAATCCCTCGGCCTCACGCCCGCCCGGTGCGGGTACGGCCTGCCCCGGCGCGGACGGTTCGCCCGCCGGTGCGCTCCCCATTCCGCTTTCAGTTCCGATCCCGGCAGCGCCTGCCCCCGGCAATGGTTTGCCGGCCGAACCTGTCGCTTCCGCCGGTACCTCGTTCTCGGCTTCGGCTTCTGCCCCGGAGCCGCCCAGCGGCACGGGGTGAGCCGGCCCGCCGCGTAACGGTCCGGGTGTGTTCGACGCCACGCTTGAAGCCGCCGGTGCATGCAGGCGATGCGCCGACGAGTACCCGAAGCCAAAACAAACCGCGCAAACGACTGCCAGCGAAAAAAAGATGCCGAGCAGCGCGGGCAGGCCCAGCACCAGGTCGCGCGACGCCGGCTCCTCGTCCAGCAGGTCGTCCTGCTCCAGCGCGCGCCTCATCCCTTGTCAGCCTCCGGCTTGCCCGTCACCGCGCCCACGGCGCGTTGCAGCAACGACAGCATCTCGATCGGCAGCGGAAAAATGATCGTCGTGTTTTTTTCCGTGCCGATATCGCGAAGCGTCTGCAGGTAGCGCAGCTGCATCGTGGTCGGCTGCTCCGCCAGCAGTTTGGCCGCGTCCACCAATCGCTGCGCGGCCTCAAACTCGCCATCGGCGTTGATGATCTTTGACCGTTTTTCGCGCTCCGCCTCGGCCTGCCGTGCCATCGCCCGCAGCATCGACTCCGGCAGGTCCACCTGCTTGACCTCGACTGAAACCACCTTCACGCCCCACGGCTCCGTACGTCCGTCGATGATCGTTTGAATCCGCTGGTTCAGCGAATCGCGATGCGACAGCAGCCCATCCAGGTCCACCTCGCCCAGCACCGAGCGCAGCGTCGTCTGCGCGAACTGCGAAGTCTGGTACACATAATTCGCGACCTCGATCACGGCTTTGGACGGGTCCATGACGCGCAAAGTGATCACGGCATTCACCTTGATCGTTACGTTGTCGCGCGTGATCACATCCTGCGGCGGCACCTCCAGCACCTCCTGCCGCAGCGAAATCCTCACAATCTGGTCGAACGGACGAAACACCAGGATCACGCCCGGCCCCTTGGGCGGCACCAGCGCGCGGCCCAGCCGGAAGATCACGCCACGCTCGTACTCGCGCAGAATGATGACGGACGAGATCAGGTAAAAAGCAACAATCAGGAGAGCGGCGGCGCCAAAAATACTCATGCTGGGTGGGTCCCTCGTCTGGATGGCAGTGTACCGCAGCGAACCTACCGCAATCCGGGCTGAGTTTCCGACGCGGTTCCAAGTGTTGATCCGGCATCCATCGGCTCCACCAGCAGCGTGAGCCCGCGAACCCCCGTCACCTTGACCGGCACCCCGGCCTCCATGGGGAACGGCGCCGGGCGCGTCGCTTCGGCAAACCACAGTTCACCGCGCACCAGCACCTGCCCGCGCCCCGG
>CAXSBW010000006.1:57175-59037 GCA_964235795.1 uncultured Acidobacteriaceae bacterium
CGGTGAGGAACCCTGGCCGGCAATCGGCTCCTGCGGCACTGCGATCGCGCCCACCATCGCCGCCGGCCCGGTCAGCACCTTGTTGCGGCGCGCCCGCACCGCGATCCGCACCAGCCATGCCGTGATCACGCCGAACCCCACCCCCACCCCCAGTGCCGTGGCAAAGTGCACCCGCTGCTCCGGGATCGGGCCGGCGACCAGCGTCAGCAGGCCGCCCACCAGGCACACGATCGCGACCGTCGCCAGCACGCCGTGGCTCGGGATTTTGATCTCCAGCAGCATCAGCAGCAGCGCTGCCGCCAGCAGCATCACCGCCGTGTAGCGCAGCGGCAGCAGGTTGAGCGCGAACAGCGCCGTCAGCAGCAGCAGCGTGCCCAGCGCGCCTGGGATAATCGTGCCCGGCGCGTTGAACTCGAGATAGATCAGCAGCGCGCCGGCCACCAGCAGCAGCACCGCCAGGTTCGGATCGGTCAACGCCCCAAGAATCTTCTCGCGCGCGGAAAAGTCGACCGGGCTCAGCCGCGGATTTTTGAGGTGCAGGATCGTTGTGTTCCCGTTCAACCGCGTCACCGGCCTGCCGTCCAGCGCCCGCAGCAGCGCCGGCACATCCGGTGCCGTCAGCGTCAGCAATCCCAGCTGCATCGCCTCATCCGCTGAGTACGATTTCGAATTCAGCACTGCATCCTGCGCGGCCGCGAGGTTTCGCTTGCGCAGGCTCACATACGAACGGAGAAACGCGGTCGCATCGTTTTCGAGCTTTTGCTTCATGATCGGGTCCAGCTGCCGCCCCTCGATCACCGGGTGCGCCGCCCCGGCGTTCGTGCCCGGCGCCATCGCAGCCACGTCCGCGGCTTCCAGCAGGAAAAACCCCGCCGAGCCCGCGCGGCTGCCCGCCGGGTCTACATACACGATCACCGGCACCGGCGACGCGAGAATGCTATGCACCATCTCGCGCATCGAGTCCAGCAGCCCCCCCGGCGTGTTCATCAGGATCAGCACCGCCGCGGCATGGGTCCGGTCCGCTTCCGCGAGGCCTCGATCGAGGTACCCGGCCGAAATCGGCTGAATGGTCGTGTCGAGGTGAAGAACCGTCACCACCGGCTGCGTTTCCGCCTGGGCCGAAGCGCAACAGAAGCAAAACACAAACGCGAAAATCCAGCGAAAAATCTTCATGACAGAGTCAGTGTAGGCCGAAGCGAAACCGCCTGCGCGGCTCTGGGTCGGTTCCAGACTGGATGCGGCCACCGCAGGCGCGCAGCGCTGACGTGACGATCCCCTTGACGCGGCCATGCGCTCACTCCGGCTCCCGTTGGCCGGGATCAGGTTCGGGGTCAGGTTCGGGTCAGGTTCGGGTCAGGTTCGGGGTCATCAAGCTACGGCACCTGCCCGCCGCGCGCAATAACCGCCTGCTTCAATCCCCCGGCTTCCGGGTTTTTCGGGTCCAGCCGCAAAGCCGCGCCCACCTCGCCGGCAGCCGCGGGCACCTGGCTCGCCAGCAGCAGGAGCCGCGCCAGCACCAGGTGCGCCGACGGGTTGTCATGTAGCGCAATGGACCGTTGCGCCAGAGTCCGCGCCGCATCGCGATCCGCCGTTCGCTCGCGAATCCGCGCCAGCCCCGCATACGCCTCCGCCGAGTTCGGGTCCACCGCGAGCGCCCGGTTGTACTCGCGCTCACTTTCCACCAGCAGCCCCGCGTTGGCGTACCGGTTGGCCTCGCCCAGCAGCGTCGCGAGCCGCTTTGCCGGCGGGTCCGTCGCCGCGCGCATGGCTTCCATCTGCTCCAGCTCAAACGCCGCCTGGCGAAAGGCGGCCTCGTTGTACGAGCGTTTGACCCGCTCCAGCGGCAGGTTGCTTTGCCCGGC
>CAXSBW010000006.1:59137-62653 GCA_964235795.1 uncultured Acidobacteriaceae bacterium
ACGGCAGGCCCCGGCAGAAAACCCGGCGCGCGCAGGTTGTTCGCAAACAACTGCATCTCGGTGTCGGCCGGCTTCAGCTTGAGCGCTTCCGCCGTTTCCTTCGCCGCGTCCGCAGCATCGCCGCGCCGCGCATAGGCCAGCGCCAGGTTGAAGTGGTAGTCGGCGTCCTTTGGGTCGCCCGTGATCGCCTGCTGAAACAACGGGGCTCCATCCTTGCCGCGCCGCGCCGCCGCCACGCCCTGGTCGTTCACCACCTCGGGCAGGGGCAGCCGCGTGCTTACAAACGCAAATGCGTCCTCCGCCGGCAGGTATTTTCCGGTGTAAAAGTACGCCAGCCCGCGATGAAAATCGGCCTGCAAGGCGTTCACGTCGTTGCGCGTCAGGTGCCCGTAGGCCACTGCCGCTTCATCGTAGTTCTGCGCCGCAAACAGCGCATCGCCCAGCGCCAGCCACGCCGGGCCGTCGTTCGGGTCCAGCCGTACCGCATCGCGCAGGTGGCCGATGCGCTCCTCCGCCGACCCCTGCGCCAGCCCGCGCACATAGGCCTCAAACGCGTCCAGGCGCAGGTTCGCGTCCGCCGCCAAAAACGTCTGCTCGGCCACCGAGTACGACGGGTCCAGCTGCCGCGCCACCCGCCAGGCGATCGCATTGATCGCGTCCGGCAAACGGCTCAGCTCCGCCGACTCCGAAATGGGCGCGCCCTCGCGCAGGTTCGTGATGTCCAGCACACGCGCGGTCGCCGTGATCCGCGTTCCTTGCACCTGGTACGAGCCGAAAATCACCGAGTCCGCGTCGAGCGACTGCGCCAGTCGCAGGGTGCTGGCGCGGGTCGGCCGGAAATCGGGCGGCAGGCCCAGGTGGTCGAGCGCATAGGCACGGTCGTCGCGGCTGATCGGCAGAAAGCCCGCCGCCACGAAGCGCCGGTTCAAAATCTCAGGAAATGCCGCGCCGATCCAGTCCACGCTTGCGGGGCCGCCGTTGTTGTCAAACGGCAGTGCCAGCAGCAGCTCGCCGTGCGCCTGCGCGGCGGTTGCCTCGGTGACCGGGGCGGCCGGCTGCGGACGCCCGGACGTCGACGGCTGGGTGCCTCCCTGCGCGAACACAAGGGAGGGCAGGCTCAGCAGCAGCAGGCCAAAGGCAAAGCGAATGGGGGGACGCAGGGGCGGGCTCCTCGCAGGGGAGCGCGGCCCCCGGCACACACGGGCCATTATAAAAGCCGGCCAGCTGCGGGTGCTCAAACCGCAGCACCGCCGCCCACTCATCGCCGCGGCGCTCGCCCCATTCCACCGTACCCCCCAGCAGCCCGGCGACGGCCGCCGGAGACAGGTCATGATGGAGATTGAAGTAGTGCTCCTCGGCTTTCTCGTCCAATGAAGGAAGAGCCAAGCCGCGCGGCTCGTACTTGGTTGAGAACACAATGGCGGTGGAGTAGCCCTGCGGCGAAGCCAGGAGGGCCTGCAAAGCGGGCAGGGAAAAATTGTCGATCGCCACGATCGGTACCGGTGCCGCAACGTAGCCCAGCTCCGGCTTGCGCAGCGCGTCGGTGACGGGCCAGGCCGACAGAATGGTGCTGTGCGGGTGATGCTCGCCCACATAGCGAATGGCGTCGCGCTCCGTCACGATCGCATCGCGGTAGGCCAGCGTGTCTTCAGGCGCGATGCGGTACGGCGTGGGCAGCAGCAGCGCGGCCAGAAAAGCCGATGTGGCGAGCGCAGGGAACCACAACCAGCGACGGAAACGCGCCCGCACCGCGCCGACGGCCAGCAGCAGCACCAGCGGGTAGACGGGCAGCAGGTAGCGGCACAGCAGCGCGCCGCCCAGCAGGGAAAACAGCACCCCATTGGCCAGGATGACGACCCACAACCGTGCTCGCAGGGACTGCTCCATGCGTTCGCGAACCGGCGGCAGCAGCAGGCAGGCCAGCGCAAGCAGCACCGGCACAAACAGGTTGAGGTACAGCGTCAGGTGCATCGCCCGATGCCCGAGCGCCGCCACAAAGCGCGCCAGCGACAAGGTGGAGGTGGCGTTGTAGCGCAGGTATTCCGGGTTGCCGAAGGTGAATCCCGTGCGCCGGCGATGGTACGCGAACCAGCCCGCAAGCGGCACAACCGGCAGCATCAGCAGCCCGGCGCGGCGGATCAAATCGCGCGCCCTTTCGCCCCCGCGCAGGAGCGGGAAAAGCTCATAAGCGGCCAGCGCCAGCGGTGTGCCGATCGCGATCTCCTTGGTCAGCGCCGCCAGCGTAAAGCAGCCGGCGGCGGCCCACAGCTGCCCCATGCCGCGCCTGGGCGACCACGCGAATACAAGCCCCCACAGGGTCGCCGCGGCGGCGGCCATGTCGGCGTGGGCCAGGGTGCTTTGCGTAAACCAGACCGGGTAGGCAGCCGTCAGCAGGACCACCGACGCTGCCGCCGCGCGTCCGGCGAACGCTGCTTCGCGTTCAGCAAACGCCAGGCGCGCCAGGCGGTAGACCGCGCACAGCGCCAGGGCCGAGAGCAGACAGATAGCCAGCCTTGTCGTCAGCGGATGGAAGCCGAACAGGAACCACGCCGAGGCCAGGTACAACGACAGACCCGGCGGGTGCGCGTTGGTCAAGGTGGAAAAGGGGATGAGCGTGCCGGTGCGGAGGAAGTCAAACGCGGAAGGAATGTAGTAGCCGGCTTCGTCCCAGTAGTAAGGGAGGCGCAGCAGCGTTCCATGGGTCAGCGCCTGGAGCGCGAACAGGAAGAGGAGAAGGCCGGCAAACCGGAGCGAAGGCGAAGAAAGCCGGCCTGCTCGCTCCTGTTTGCGGAGGTTCAAAAAGGAAGTGTTTACTGGATAGGCCGCGGGCCGACCGGCTCGAGCGCGATGGGGCCGAAGGTCTGCTCGTACTGGGCCAGGTTCTGCCCCAGGATGTTGAACAGGGCCTTGGCCTGCTGCGGGCTCAGGTAGATGCCCTGCTGGTTCTCGATGACGACGTCATCCGGCGAGGTCGGGTGAGCGAGACCGAAAAGAAGAAAGATGTCCCAGACGCTGACACGGACCTGGACGCTGTTGGCGTAGGTTTCACGGTAGTTGGCGCCTTGGGTGACGGCAAAGGTGGGCTGATTGGGTGAGGAACTCATAGTGCCCTTAGACTACACTGCCGCGCTTGAAAGGGGTGGTGCGAAAGGGGGGACTTGAACCCCCAAGGGTTGCCCCGCCAGATCCTAAGTCTGGTGCGTCTGCCAATTTCGCCACTTTCGCATATTCATTAGAGAAATTACGGCTAACAAAGGGAACATCTGAACCACGGGTGCCGGTTTGTTCCAGAACAGGCACCAGACCCGGCACCGCGATCTCCTTATAGAGCTCGGAGAAATGCGCATTTCGATGCGTCATCTGGAACAAAGAATGGCCCATGAATTCCCATACCGTTCGCAGGTCCACGCCTGCCATCACCAGCCTACTAGCGAAGGTATGCCTGAGGCAATGCCAGGTGAAGTCCGGGAGGGCCGCCTCTTCCAGGACGCGATCGAACCAGTCACGGTGTCCCCG
>CAXSBW010000007.1:0-12072 GCA_964235795.1 uncultured Acidobacteriaceae bacterium
GGCTGGGTATCGCTTGGATCATTGTTCTAACCTCTCTAGGTCGCTCCAGCTATCATCGGAAAGCGCCTTGTCGATAAAGAAAATCTGTCGCCTCAGACTGCGCGCTAAGTCAATTCGATCTGTTCTAGCTGTTGCATTAATTCTCGACGGATTCGCTGAAGGAGCGGGCGGGTGGGCGTACGCCCAAAAATACTTCGGAACTCGCCGACGGATGTGACGCCCGCACAGCCGAAGAACTCCTCTGGCCAGAACTCGCCGTTTTTGATTCCAGACATCCACTGTTTTATGTCAAACTCGCGGCATTGTTTTCCCTTTTTCAAGCAGTCAAATAAGTGCGGCTCTCTGCAAGGCTGGTTAATTCCGTGCGTCTCTTTTAGATACATGCACTCGAGGGCGCTTAGTCCATCCGAGACGTTGTGAGGCAAAGATTCGTCTGGCTCGAACATGGGTATTCCAAGCCATTGAACGTAATTGCGGCAACGGTTGATATAGCTTTGCTTTATTCTGAGTGGGCGCGGCACTGCCTGTATCATTTCAGTCTCCTTCCGCACATCAGGCAGCGTGTGCCCCATCCGTTGACCTCGTGCCCCCACAGCAGGCAGAAGATGTGGTCGACAGCCCAGTCCTTGACGCAGCGAAGGCGGTTCATGCGCCCACCTCCATGTACGACTGAATAAGCGCTTGCGCTACTTGCGGGACGATCGCGTTACCTGCCCCACGCAGGGCAGCCACGCGGTTGGGAATCCCATAAGCCAGAGGGAATGTGCCGGGTTCAACTGCCCGCCACCGTCCGTCCCGGCAGAAGAGCCAGTCAGGATTTCCCCAGAAGCCGTTCGTCGGGCCGGGCCACTGAGATTCTGGAGAAGGTGTGGCGCTTGGTTGCTCAATTGCTCGCCCCTCTTGCCCCCGCCACGGTAGGACCACGGTAGGGTATTCGGGAAGCGATAATCGCGAGCCGCAGGCGTCGCCCAAGCCGCCAGTGCTGCGTGGCTCGTCAGGCATGTTCCGCTCATACCAGGGGTCGGCAACGTCGTACCGCGTAGTCCATCCGTCGTTGATGACGTCGGCCAGCCCGACAGAGCGGCATCCGCCGGAAGCGCTCCCCCGGCCTGGTTCGGACCACCGTGTGAGCCGTCCGTCGCACGGGGCGTGTTCCAGCCTGCCAGCGATAGCGCCTGCTTCAACGCGAGTCCGCCCGTCCGTCCCGGCGGCACTTTGTTTCCCGTACCATCGTTTGCCTTCGGAGTCGGCCATGCTGCCAGTCCCTGTGCCTGGATCACGAGCGAAGCACTCCTCTCGGGGTTGTCGAGGTGCCGTTGGCTGTATCCCTGCGGATCGCTCGTCCGGCTCTTGTTGATGTCGCCGACCATTGGCGTCACCCACCCAGTAAAGTCGCTGGCGGATGTGCGGGGCACCGAAGCCCGCAGCGCACAGATCGAACGCCCCGACGGCGTAAGCCTCTCCTTCCAGGTCCGCTTGTACAAGGTCGAGCCAATCGAGGCCGTCCTTGCCCGCAACCTGCTCTCCAAAGACGACTGGAGGGCGGCACTCGCGGATGAGGTGGTGGAAAGCTGGCCACAAGTGCCGCTCGTCAGCAAACCCGCCTCTCTTGCCTGCCGCGCTGAAAGGCTGACAAGGGCAGGAGCCAGTCCAGACGGGCCGGTTGTCGGGCCAGCCGGCAAGACGCAGTGCGTAACTCCACCCTCCAATGCCGGCGAAGAAGTGGCATTGGAGGTAACCCACAAGGTCATCTGGCTGGACATCTTCAATACTCCTTTCGTCAACAAAGCCGTCAGCTATAAGGCCTGCGCCTATCAGATTTCGCAGCCACCGGGCCGCCTTGGGATCACATTCGTTATAGTAGGCGCTCATGCGCTCGCCCGCCCTTTCCGTCCGCCGTTGAGGCCGACCAGCGGCGTAGTGCGCGCGGCATCGGGAAACTCGTCATAGTGCGCCGCCGACAATGCCTCTTGCCGGGCAGCTTCGTAGTCCTCGTCCTCGTCTTCCGCATCTTCGCCTTCCGCGCTCTCGTCATCCTCCTCCGCCGGATCATCCGCGTCGGCCTCATCATCAAGCAGGCTCGATTGATCGACATAGAACTTCACAAAGCTCGACATCCCATAGTGCTCGTTCAGCCACGAATGCAACTCCAGGCTGTTCGGCGTGTAGACAGTGAAGATCAGGAAGAAGCGCGCTTTCTCTTGCTTTCCCACGCGAACCATGTGAAAGCCCTTCAAGGTGCACCGCGTCAGCAGCAACGCACAATGCTCGCCTTCCGAGGTGGCGAACACTTCCAGCGTCATGCCTTTCAGCTCGGGCTCCAGGTTGATGCGCCCTTGATGGTTGGCATCCTTCGCGACCGAATCGAAGGCCGCGCCGATCCAGTCAGGAACGCCTAGCAGGCTTTGCTCCTGACCGATCGGCATACGCAGCAGCAGCTTTTTTAGCTGCGCCCCACCCCCGATTCCCAGGGGGCGGTAGTCGGCGACAAAGATTTCCCGGCGAGCATTGCCGGAGAAGAATGTGGTTTCAAGTGACATAGTTTTGGGGCTCCCATCCCCTGCGCGATGATTAGATCGCTACTTGCCGAAGCGGCGAACTAAGGTTGGAGCGAACCAGAGCAGCAGGCCCGCTAAGACGAGTGAGAAAAGAACGATCACGCCAGATCTTTGCGCGCTGCATCCCGCGCGGCATTCAGGCGCTGCATAGCTTCCAGGCTTCCGCCCTTGTCCGGGTGAGCAGTCGCGGCCAAGCGTCGATACTGCGCTTCGACCTGGTCGGGCGCTGGTCGCCCTGTAAGGCCCAGTACGGTGCGCCAATCCTCCCCGGACCCAAGCTGAGCAAAGCCGGCGAAGGACTGCTCGACAGACCCAACGCCCCATCGCTGCATACCGCGCATAGCCTCGATATTCTTGGCGACCGCCCAAAGGTTGTGCTCCACAGCGACCCATTTGTCACAGGGCATGCAGTAGGGTTTGTCTTTCAGGCGAAAGTAGATGGCGACGCCGGGATCATTCAGGCGCCCCGGATTGGAGTACGGGTCTCCATCTTGGCGAAGTGGGATGTTTGTCGAGATGACCAAGTACATTCCGCCCAGTTTTATTACCTCACTTCTAATGGCATCCACGCAGGCTTTAACGGTGTGTTCGCCGAACTTGGCTGCTGACGTGTACTTAGTGCGGCTAACTTGTTTCGGCCAATCCAGCGGCCACGCTTGTGCTGGTTTCGCTTGTGCGGTCATATAATCACCTCTCTGGCCCACGCTCGCGGATAAGTGCGACGCGCACTGTAGCAAGCACAATGTCGCGAGCAACTGTTATTGGCAACCGAACGACGCCAACCTTTTTCCCGCAAATACGGTAGCAGTCGGTTTCTACATACAGGTCCACTTCGCAGCCTGTAGTGGTTGGCGGATTCACCTTCGCAACTACGGGCATTCTGAGGTTCAAGATATACGCCCACTTTGAGCAGGCTTCATCATCTCCCCATACCGCTACTGGCTTGCGCGGCCTCATTAGAACACCTCGTATTCGAGCGGCTGCTGGTTGGCTTTACGCGCGCCAATCTTGGGCGACTCAGGCGACTTCGCCACGGCGGGTCTGAACCGCCGCCCGCCGGACAACAGCCGCGCTTCGATGTCCTGCCGAGCAAAGGCCATATCCGGGTGCGCCATTAACTGCCGAAACAGCTTGTACTCGTCGGCCGTCATTTTGCCCTTAATGGAGTTGCACCTCCCACATAACGGTTGCAGGTTCTCGAAACCCAGAGAGCCCCCCTTGGAAACCGGCGTAGCGTGATCCAGGGTCAACGAAAGGATGTCGATGGGCGCGCTGCATCCGGGGCAGGGAACAGCTTGAAGACCAACTAGGCGATGCAACCACAGCGCCAGGTTGTGGCGGTCGAAGGGCATCTCGCGCTTAGGCACCCGCGTCGCGCCTTGACGCTTGCCGGACTTCCACTTTTTCCCGGCAAACCGGCGGGTCATCGTCTGGTAAAGCTTGCCTACCTTGTCGTCAAAATCCTTCTCGGAAATCATCAGAGTCCCTTTCTGGCTTGGTAAATCGGAACGGCGAGAATGCACTGAGATGTCACGGCGCGGATAACCCTTTTAGTGCCGGCACGGATAGCCTGAAGGGTGTGCCGTGACAAGCTCGTCATGGCAGCCAGCGCTTGGTAGCGGAAACCCAACCGGAAGAGCTTGCGCAGGTGTTGCCTAGCCTGATGTACGTTGACCAAGGCCGCTGCGGGGCAGGTGATCCCCCTGCGATAACGCGAGGCGTAGTGAGCATTTGCGGTTCGGCATGGCAAGCAGCGGCAGCCGTGTTGGTAGGTGGTCCTGATTGCGTGTGTCATCTTTTCGCCCCTCCCATGAGGCGGGTCACTCTATACAGCGACAGCCATCACTTCCGTTGCGGGCGGCTGCGAAAGAACCCGCGACTGCGTTACTCCCTCCTCCCCCGTTTCAAGCCGGATAAAGGTGGCACCGGGCAGAGAGGGTGCTTCCACACGCTCGTCCGTAGCGAGGATGATGACCTGGTCCAGCCCGGCCTGCATCAGTGCTCGGTTGAACTCCTGCCGACTCGCCTGATCCAGAACGTCAGCCTCGTCGACCACCACAAAGCGCCACCCGGACACGATCGCGAGCGCAACCTGAAAGGCCACGGAAAAGCGGTACCGCTCTGAGCGCGACAGTAGATGCAGTCCAAGAGCGGCATCGCTGCCCGCCCGTTTCACCGCAAACCCGTAAGGCTCCACGCTGAGCGAGCACCGATAGCCCCAGCGTCCCAGCACGGCATTGATGGACGACTGAAACCCGCCAACGTGCTGGCTGATAAGCTCAGCCTTGATACCGTCTGGGCCGAAGTAGTCGGCCAGAGATTCCAGCGCCTTGAGCCTGCCCTTAAGCACGGCGCGTTGCCGCTTCAGTTCTTCGTAGTGCTTCTGGACGGAGGCGGCGGCAGCCGCTTGCTCCAGCACCTGCTGGCCGTTGGCGATCCGAGCGTTGAGAGCGTCAATCTCGCCAGAGAGATCGTTGAACATAGGTTCCGGTCCGAGTTGCGCCAAATCTTCCGTCGCGCCCTTATACTCCGTCTCCAGCTTGGCGACCCGCGCCTTGATCCTGCGCGTCTCATCCTCTGCGGCCTCATGCTCGGCTACCCGCCGCGCCGCTGCGTCAACATCGCCAACGGCCTTGCGGTGCGCGATGATCCCTGATCGTTCCCGAGCAAGGGCTTCATATCGATCCTTGATCGGTGCGACCAGGGTAGCCAGAGCGGCTTCCGACACCGCCTGCTTACACGTCGGGCATACGGCGTTTTCAAGCTCGTCAGCGGCCATCGCCTGCGCTTCGCACACTCGCTGCTCCGCGATGATGGATGAGTAGCGCTCTTCCATAGCTTTGGCTTCCGCAGCCTTGCCGGCAATTATGCGGAGTTCCTTCAACTCCTTCGCTGAAAGCAAGGCGCGTTCTTGCCCTGCAAGAGACTGCGACTCCGCCTGCAATGCCATCTCTGCCTGCGCCTGCCGCTTTGTCGCGGATTCAACCTGCTTCGCGCGGCGCTCCGGGGCCTTGGCCTGCTCGGCCTGCTTTCGATTGAGGTCCCCTAACTCTTTCTGGAGTGTTCCCAGCTTTGATCGAATCTCTGCCGTGTCCGGCGCTGGGGCCGCTCCTTCGGGTACTCGGAGGTTCGCCAGATCGCGCTTTGCGATAGTGCGAGCCTCATAAACCGCCTTGTACGCGGACTCGACAAACTCGAATGGCGCAAGGCTCCAATCGGGGCGAATCGCAACCTGGTTGAGCTGCGCCTTCGCCGCTTCTGGCCAGTCATAGCGAGATGGCAAGACGATTGACCCAAGGACCCTCTTTTGCTCGGCAGGTTTGAGATCGACGAAGTAGCGGTTATTGATGAGGCAGGACAACACATCGCGCGCCGTAGAGAACCGTTCGGTCATCTCGCTCGACGCCTCGCTCCACTTTTGGTCTGCCCGTCGTACCGCGCTGTCCCTTTTGCCGGAAGCGCTCAGTCGAGCGCGCGATTGGTAGGAATGACCCTCGATAACGAAATCTGCGTCGACAATTGCCTTGTCAGCCCCCGAACGGATCAACTCCGCCGCGCCCTGGCCGCCGGCACCGGTTGCTTCCGTTCGACCGCAGAGCAAGTACTCTATCGCCTGCTCCACAGTGGTTTTGCCCGCCCCGTTCGGCCCACGAATGACGGTGAAGGGCTCAAGGCTGAGCTCAGTGTTTTGATGGCTGCGAAAATCCTGAATGGTGAGCTTCGTGATGAGCATGGAAGTCAACCCCCTTTGGAAGGTCTGTAGTTGTGGTTAATCGCGCGGTCCCATCCGTGCGCCGGCAGATGGCCGGTGGCCTCTTGTCGTTATGCTGAGTACGATTCAAAGCGTATACGAATGGTTGCGTGTACGCAAATGTTATTGCTCTTCGTCTTCATCTCCCACCCTCGTCAGCTTGAACTTCACGTCACTTGTGTGGACGCAAACCTCATCCTTCATGCGCTGGTCTAGGTCGGCCCGCTTCTTCGGCTTGAGCTTTGATCTGAGCTGCGTGGAGCCGATGCGCAGGTCTTTCCAGTGGCGCGGGCTGTCTTCAGGCACGACCTCTGCCCACTCCTCCAGCAGGGCGAGTGCGGGGAAAAGCGGGTACCAAGCACTTTCGGTCGGCTGGTACCCGGCCTCAATCGGCTTGCCGTTTGCATCGGTCGCGGTTACGGGTCCGTGCACATCGACATGCGCTTTGAGAATGTCTGTGTTGAGCTTTGCCTGCTGCCGCAACCACTCGCCGAATCGAACGCGATCCTCCATCGTCATCGTCGCATGGGGGTTCTGTTCACGCACGGGGCAGGTGCCCTTAGCGAGATGGGGGCAGTATTGGCAGTGAGCGCCAGGACGCGCTTCCATCGTCGCGCCGGATGCGGCCGCCTCATGCACGGCAAGCTGACGCTGTCGCGCACGCTCGATCTGGCGCATCATCTCCGGCATCTGCGCGCGTGTCCACACGACTGAGCGGCGGGCGTTCTTGTAGCGAACGAAGATCAGCTCGAACTCGACAGATTGAACATCCGGCGAGCCTTGCATCACCATGAAGCTGTAGAGCATGGACTGGAAGGTGTCCGCATCAAATGGGCGCGGGTGCGTTTTGAAATCATCTACCTTGGCCCGCCCCGAACCGTCGCCGAAGAAGAGCACAATGTCCGGCGTCCCTTCGCAACACGAAGGATGCGTGAAAATCATCCCACTCAGTGCACGGTGCTGCTTTGGGACTGCCATTACCCCTCCAAGCAAGAGGGAGGGCAACGGGAAGTAGCCCACAATGCTTTCGTCAAGAAATGCCCGCTCTTCTTGCGCCTGAAAAGAATCAGAGAGGCACAAGCGCTCTTCCACTCGCACCACGTGCTCGTAATCCACCTCGTAGCTGTCACGCAGCCCATCAAGGATGCCGCCCGCGTCAAGGCCGGACGCTGCCGCGAACTCGTCGAAAGCGGCCCAATCGGCGCGCACTTTGTTTTTCACGCAGTGGCGGACGTAATTTGCCATCACTGCGTGAACATCAGTGCCACGCTCGCTCGCCTCGCTGGCGGGCATCTTGACTCCGCGCACCTGGGTTTCCGCGTAGAACTCCGGGCATGCGAGCTGCTCATATCGCGATTGAGAAAGAGGTGGGGCGATCTGAATCAGTGTGGACATAGCATAGGCGGCTCCCATTCCGCCGTGTTGCGCTTTTGAGCTGTGGTGCCCCTGCTACCTTCGGTGTTTCGGAGGGCACTCATGAAACCCTGTATGCGGTTCTCCCGCATCACCATGCCGAAAGCAGCAGGCGCCACGCGCCACGCTACCAGTTGAACGAATCAGGTGCGCCCTGCGGCAGCTCCTGCGGCAAAGACGCGTCGCCTGCCTCAGCCCCATCGGGCTCGCCCCGCGCGTCCGCGTACGGAGGCTCGGTGACCTCGGCTTGTACCGCCTCCGGCTCGGGCTTAGGGCTGGCCGCCTTGGCCTCTGCTTTCGGCGGGGATGAAACCCGTTCCCGCTTCGACACCTCCTCTTTCAGATAGGACAGCAGATCAGTGACGCGGCCCTTGTACTGGTTGCGGGCCATCGTCCGCTTGCCCTCGTTCCAGTCGAGCTGCTTCATCAGCGCCTCAATCTCGGCATCTTCCGCAAAGCCGAAAATGTCCTCAAGTGCCTTCTCCTTTGCCCCGATCTCGCGTCGCCAGGTTTGAAGGACCAAGACCTCATCCGTCCCGACGTCTTGAATCCCTTGCACGCCGAGCGAGTTGAAGATTTGGTCGTTGGTCACTTTGAGGCGGTTGAAATGCGCAATCATCATCTCGCGCACCTCGCTCATACTCTTCGAGCCGCCGACTGCGGTAAGGCGAGCCTGCTCGTAAGCGTCAGACCATAGGGCTTTCGGGACGCCACGGAGGACGGCGTTGCGAAAGCCGATGCTCGAAGCTGCGTTGCCGGTGACGCCGATCATGTCGGTATCGAACCGGCGGCCGTCCTTACCAGTGATTCGCCGGCGCACTTCCATGCTGATGCCGACATTTTTTTCGCAGTCGAAGAACACGCCCTGAGCCGAAACGAATGTGGCATCCTCGCCGATCACCCGCGCGCCGGCTCGGCAGTTCCCCCAGGTGTTTACGACGATTTCCGCGAAACGTGCGCTGGCTCCGACAAGCTGCTTTCCGCCGCGCGGCAATGTGTAAAACATCTCAAGAGCGACCGGAGCGCTTAAAGAAGCGATCTCCTTCATCTCTTTCTGAAACTTGCTGATGCTGCGTCCATACTTTCTGGCGATTTCGACTTGCTGCTCAATCTCGCTCTTGTTCAAAATCGCCAAGGAACTCATGTCGAAGGCGGATTCCGTGACCTGCTCATCGGGGCGTAGAATCTGTGGGGTTTGCGGCTTAAACGCCATGGTGAAACTCCTTGTTGAAATTGCTTACATCGTGAACCGCAACGCGCTTTTCGTGGACCCGCAAATCGAGGTTGAGATATGGTTCCAATAGGTCGGCGATGGGCATCATGCCTTCCATCGCGCAAGCCGGGCAAATCTGATGGTGCGCGGCTACATTGCTCACGCGGGCGCAAGAGAGGCAAAGCACGGCCTCGTCGTACGCGATGACCTGGATGGTCTTTGGTCGAGTCATCGCGAGGCGACCCCCACAAGCATCCAGCATTCGATGACGGCCAGCACTGCGATCAATTTGAGCACAACCCGAAACAGCCGGTGAACCTCCATGGGCATCCTGTTTGGCGCGGTGAGCCACAGGTGATAGACGAGCCCAACAACGGCCGAAGCGCCCATCAGCAGATACAGCTCCGACACGCAGGACGGAGTGATAACCGCTCCGCTTGCAAAGAAGAATACGGTGGCGAACATCACGGAAGGAAGAAGGCGTTGGGTCATGCGGCCACCCCCAACAATTCGCACTCCATCGACTCGCTCACGCCGATAGCTTTGAGCAGAAGGCGGCTGCGCCGGATGCGCCGGTCAAGGGAACACCGCTCTACGAAAAGCGCATGCGCCGTGTTGACGAGCGAAGCGTGAAGCTGCCGATGCCGCTTCGATCCAAAATCCTGGAGATAGCAGCCCATATCGCAGTTGTCGCCGCAAAAGGAGCGGTTACAGCCAATAAACGCGTTCTGGCCGGCGGACATCTCGCGCAACTCGCGGGCTTGCTCGCTTAGCGCCTGCTCCAGAGCGTGAACGCGGCGCTTATCGGCCTCCTGGGCGAGAAGGTAGGTACGGACAGCGCGGGCCTTGTGAGCCGGCGACACTGCCTGCTGCATGGCGACGATCAGGCTGCGGGCGCTCATCGTGCACCGCCCTGATAGCGGCAAATGCCCCAGTGGGAGCAAAACAAGCACTTCGCGTAATAGCGGTCATCGGACAAGCGGTGAACATCAGAGCCCTCAACAAAGACGTGATGGTCGCTATCGGTGCAGATAATCGGGTCAACGATTTGTGTTGGAGGGTGCTTAGCGGGTGAGCGGAAAGCGGGCAGTATCCCGCGTAATGCTGACAATAACTTCTTCATGATGCGCCCCTTGGTGGCGTTTGGTCGTGCTTAAACGTTTTTACTCGATCCCATTCGAGCAGCCGATTGTGCGGAGAAACTAGGAGCGGTTCGATACTACTGCGTCTTCGATCACTTGTACCAGCAATTTTCTCAAGGTCGTTTTAGAATCCTCAGCTTTTGCCTCGGCCACCTCCAGCGTGCCCGCCGACAGCCGAAGCGTGATGGACTGTTTCGGCAGCTTGCGCGGCAGGTTCAGGTAGTCGCTTACCGAAATGCCGGCCTTGGCGGCGGCAGTTTCGGCAGCTCGCAGCTTGCGAAACGACAGCGTAACGGTTTTCGTTGGCAACGCATCAACCATGGAATGACCTTTCCTTTTTTTTTAAAGGTGGGCTTACGCACCCACCCTGGGGGAGGCCGGTGGCCTCTTGTCGTTATGCTGAGTACGATTCAAAGCGTATACGAATGGTTGCGTGTACGCAAATAGAAAGTTTTTTGGTCCTGCGGGAAACTTAAAATGTCCGCATGGACGTATCCTCCGACCTCGTGCAACTCGTCATGCGTCAGGCTCCGCTCTCCGGCACGCGCTACTACGCGCTGCTGTATCTGGCCTTGAGCGCCGACGACCGCGACGTAGCCGTCGCCAGCTCCGCAGAGATCGCGCGGTCTATGCGGCTCGGCAAGCGCCGCTGCGATGCCGCGCTGAAAGAGTTGGAGCGAGATGGGTACATCACCCGGCCAAGGTGGGGCGATACGCGGAACCGCTACGTCGTCTTGTTCCGCATCCACCGCGAAGGGATTATCGCCAATGCCGCCGATTTCGGCGCTGCGCCGAAATCGTCACCTAGGAAAATCTCTAGGTTGGTGCCTCGATCCCATATAAATCAACAGCTTAGCAACGTCCAATCGTTGCTAGAGTAGCCTTTTCCAGCCTGAATGGTGAACGCGTCACATTATTTCTCGTGAACTCGTTTTACCTGGTAGCAATATGCCATCATGTTTTTAATGCGAACCGCATCAGGTGCGGGTTGTCCTTTGGGCGCAGCGTAACAACCGGCTGGGCAGCGCGCAACACGAGCAGCGCGATGGGCCCGGCACACAAGGCGGGCTCCCACCCCGCCTTGTGGCAATACGTCCCGGCCAAGGCGGGGTGTGGGATGCGAAGCGGCCCCACCGCGATCCGCCATGGGAGGCAGGGTGCGGCGACGGCTCAACCCTAACGGCCTTCCCAGCCCAATTCCGCCCAAAGGTGACGTATGAACTTTGACGCTGTACCCACCGGCCCATGCGCCGGCCATAGCCCGTCTTCCGCCGAAATCACGGCAGCCCTCCTCCAGCCTCATGCTTTGCTCATCCAGCCGGCCGTCCCAGCCGCGCAGGACTTGCTCGAGCTTGCGCTCACGGACTCAGACCTGGCGTCGGGATCGCGAGGTGCCCTATGAGGAGTATGTGATCCACCAATTAAACTCGGCTTTCTGGGAAGGCCGACCACCTCGACCTCTCGCTAACTCTTTCCAAAGAAGGAACTATGGCTTACGCATTTACGAAGCTCTTCAACTCCATTCTCAGTTCTACCATCTGGCAGGCCGACGACCAGACGCGCCTGGTGTGGATCGCGATGTTGGCAATGGCCGACAAGCGTGGGCGCGTCATGGCTTCGGTTCCCGGGCTGGCGCACGTCGCTCGCGTCCCGATAGCCAATTGTCATGCCGCCATCCATTACCTCGAATCCCCAGATCTGGACTCCCGAACCTCCGACTTCGAAGGGCGTCGAATCGAGAAAATGGACGGTGGGTGGCGCTTGCTGAACTACCAAAAATATCGCGAAACACGCGATGAAGAGGCAGCGGCAGAGTCACACCGGGAACGCCAGAGGCGCTATGAGTCTAAAAAAGCGTCAGCTCTGACGGTAAAAGCGTCAGAACCTGACGAAAATAAATCAGGAAAAGTCAGAAATGCCATTTCTGACGCCATAGCAGAAGCAGAAGCAGAAGCAGAAGCAGAAGCAGAAGCAGAAGCAGAAGCAGAAGCAGAA
>CAXSBW010000007.1:12172-56926 GCA_964235795.1 uncultured Acidobacteriaceae bacterium
AGCAGAAGCAGAAGCAGAAGCAGAAGCAGAAGCAGAAGCAGAAGCAGAAGCAGAAGCAAGTACAAATACCCCCCTCCCGAACGCTGTCGCGTTCTCCTTCCCCAGGGACAGTGGAGAGCCGGAAATTTCAGCCGGTGAGCTTTTCGATTCGGACGAGATTCCGCTTCTGGCGCTTGTTCCCCAAAAGCAGCCCCTCGCAGCGAAGAGCTATGAGCAGGCCTTGCATGAGATTTATTTGGCCTATCCGCGCAAAGAAAAACCGCGGTCTGCGCAAAAAGCAATTCAAGCCGCTATTGCTAGGCTGCGAAAAGGCGAATCGGGACACGCGCCTATGTCTCAAACGCAAGCTGTCGACTTTCTGCTTGAGCGCACCCGCGCTTTTTCTCAATCGCCCGCAGCCAACAGAGCGCCAGAAGAAAAGCATTTCGTCCCCCATCCGGCGAGTTGGTACAACGCTGCCGGTTACCTCAGCGACCCATCCACCTGGCAGCTCACAGGAGCCTCCCATGCACAGCCAAAGTCCTTCAACCGCGCCGAAACTGCAGTTGCTTCCGTCGACAATGCCGCTGACAACGCCATCGCCCGGCTTCTCGCCCGCAGAGACGGCGGAGCTGGTAGCGATCGAATCGCTCCGTCACCTAGCCAAAATGCTTGGGGAGCCCATGGATCCGGCGGGCGAGCGTTTGGAGCTTATGGCGCGGCACCTGTGCGACTTGTCCGCTGACGCGGTGCTGGCTGCGGTGCGCGACTGGGCCAACGGCAACGACGAGCTGTTGTCCCCCGAGGACCGCCGCAAGTACCAGGTGGGCGCTCGCTTCCCGACGCCGGCTGGCCTAAGGGTCTTGGCGAACGCGCGGCAGCCGGATGCGGCAAAGCAGGCTTGGATTTGGGTCGCGAATCTCATCCGCGAGCACGGTGCTGACCTGCACCCCAAGAGCGCGGGTTTCGAGCGGATCGAGCATCCGACGCGACCGGGGCTATTTGCCGAGCAAGCGTTGCCGCTGATCCCGGCACCGGAGATACCGGCACAGATCGCCGCGGCGTTGCGCGAGCTGGGCTCTGGCAAGCTGCTGGCTGGCTTGGAGTACGTCGCGAAGCACCCGGCGCTGGTCAAGTACGGCTGGGAGGACAAGGGCGCGCTGTACGACGCAGAGCGGATTGAGGGGAAGTTCCGAGCCGCTTATCTTGCGGTTGGAGGTGGACGATGAAGTTTTTCGACAGAGTGAAGCGGCACAATCGCGAGTGGGACGAAATCACCCGTGAGCTTTGCAGGGCGCAAAAGCGGCCTTACAAAGCCAGCCGCAATATCCCGCTCGTCTGGGATTTGACCTCTCCGTACTTCGATCCTCGCCGGGCAGCGATACGCGCTTTGCGGCCTCGTCATCATCCGTGGCGGACCGCAGAGTCAAGAGCTTTGCCGGGCAGGCGCTCGTCTGGCGTTTCGGGTGTAGGGTAGCCTACCCCAGAGAGCTAGACGGGGCTTAAAACGAATCCTGGCGCGTTGTGGGAAAGCCAAAAGAGACCGTTTGGCGGAAGTTTGGGAAATGGTAAGAGTCCGCAGCATGCGCAAACTCACCCTTCTCGCCCTTCTTGCCGTGCCTGGCGTCGCCCTTTCTCAGGCTCCCCAGGCTGTTCCCACCATGCCTGTTGGACAGTTCCTCGATTCGCTCGGCGTCAACACGCACAGCGAGTACACCGATGGCACCTACGTGCGATCCGGTGAAAACCTGCTCGAGCTCCAGTACCTCGGCATCCACAACGTCCGCGACGCGGTGCCAACTCACCTTGCAAACGACCCGGGCAACTACGCGACGTTCGCCGCCTCGCTCCGCTACCTGCTTGACAACCGCATCCACCTTGACTTGCTGACCCACTGCAATACGCCGGTGAGCGCTTACATTGAGCAACTCGACTTGCTGGCCCACGATTACCCGCACTCCATCACGGCAGTCGAAGGCACAAACGAGGTCAACAATCAGCCGTGTACGCAAGGTGGCGGGGACAGCGTAGACAACGGCATCGCTTTCCAGCAGCAACTCTACGCCGCGGTGCACGGGGATCCCGCGCTGGCTGGGGTGCCGGTCTATGACCTCACGGGCGTTAACAGGGCGTCGTCTCTCACGGGCCGCGCGGATTACGCCAACAACCACCCTTACCCAAACGCTTCCCGCGGCACCACGGTGTTCGCGCGCATGGTAAGCGACTACAGCGACAACTACGCGAGCGCCTTCCCGCGCGTCATCACGGAGGACGGGTACTACACCTCGCCCGACAAGGGCGACGGCGTCGACGAAACCTCGCAGGCGGTCGGGGAGCTGCAAATCTTCCTCAGCGCTGCAGCCCTGGGGATCCCGCACACGTACCTGTACGAGCTCAAGGACGCCTACTTCCCCGGCACGGCTCCGTATGCGACCTGGGGGCTATTCTCGTCGCCCACGGGCGCTCCCAAGCAATCCGCCAAGGCCATCCACAACCTCACCACCGCGCTCGGCTGGTTACCGCAGGGCTCAAGCGCTACTACGGTCAACGCTTCCATCTCGGGCGCTCCGGCTGACTCGCACACGCTCGCCCTGACGGACGCTGGCGGCGGGGTGCTGCTGTTCGTCTGGCGCGATATTTCGCCATGGTCCGTTCCGCAGCAGCAGACGATCATCCCGCCGGCTGTGCCAGTGACCGTGTCAATCCAGGGGCACACCTGCTCAGCCGCCTACACCTTCGACCCGCTTCACAACGCGGTTACTGCGGTCACGCCTAAGCCGACCGGCTACACCATCGGAGAGGAGCCTTACCCGATTGGGCTTTACTGCGCCAAATAGTCGAGCGATGGAAACCGAGTCACATTTTTTCACGACACGGAAAGTCAAATAAAACGCGGCTCCCAGGCTATCAAAGGCCGCGCCGTCACGTATTTTACGTCACAGATATCTTGCTCTATCGCGCAACGTTCGGTACTCTCCGCAATGACGCGAGCAAGGCCAAAGTTACCCGCAAGGTCATTCACCGCCGGGAGTCCGGTAAGTGACTTTGTGGACTCCCGAATGCTGCTGCATTCGGGGTACTGACAGCCGGACGCATTTCCGAAAAGCGGTACGTCCGGCTGTCAGGTCACATCGCGATTTGTCCTTCAGGGGGATGCAGCATGAGAACAACAGCCGCGTACTGCCGGTTCGAGCCGGGAAATCGCGACAAAAGCGAGTTGCCGGCATAAGCGCCCTCAAAGCCTGTTGCTTTAGCCGCTGGCTGTGCTCCCACTGCGGCTTATTTGACACTCGAACAATGGATAACCCTGGATGCAAGAGAGAGTGCCCAAACTGTGGCGAGGACGCGGAGGCCAAGATGTCCTGTAAGGGGTACACCTCGGAGACGTTGCCATGGGTCTCCGTTACGCGCGCGGACTGGGACCAAGAAGTGTCCTGGCTGCCAAAGCAAAAGAAAGGCATACAGCGCAATGGCAAAAGCACCGGGCGACCCAAGGGAACTGGAAGACCGATCGGCGTACGACCTCCCAGGCACGATCGATGCGCAAGCTCTGCCAAGTGGGACCGGCAATTGGCTGATCTGATTAGGGAGGCGAACGTTTGAAGTTTAGCGAGATGATCCAGATTCAACAGCAGCACCAACTCGCGATTGCTGCCAACATCGACTTGATCGCGGCGCGGATTGCGATGGTTGCTGGCGACAAAGTGGAGCCGGGTACGGCTGTTGCGCTCCAGGTAACGATTGAGCTGTCAAAGTTTGTCCGCAGCCACCCACCATTCCGGGCTGGAAGCGCTACTTGCTCAAGTCCCCGTGAAGGAAGTCACTCTCCAATGAAATCGATGCTGTTCGTTGATTCGCTACCCGGGTACGCCGCCAGGGTGAAGTATGCCCACCCGGAGCCCGTGTCCGTAAGCGTCGCGGTTGAAGGTGGGGTGGTTGTCGAAGAAACCATCTATGACGAGCGAACCGGCGAAGTTTCTAGCCCGAAGCACAATCCGATGGACCTGAAGGGACAACCATGACGCCCTCTCGCAATCTACTCTCTCCCTGCCGCATCTACCTGCGCGGCGTGACCTCGGATGACGTAGTAAGCGACATGATCCGCGCCAAGACGCACAGCAAGATCAGCCATGTCGAATACCTGCTGGATGCCGATTGGCATGATCTGATCTTCGACAACGCTTCTCGGTCAGTCGTCAAAGCTCAAGCGGCAAAGCTGCCGGTGGTGGACTTCGGTACCCTTGGTGCGCACCTCAAGGGCGGCGTGGCGATCCGCACGACCGACTACGCCGTGTTCAGCTTCGTTCACCACTTCCACGTAGAGGCCACCTGGGCGGAGAAACTGAGGGTCATGGCCGCGGCGCTCGCTTGTGTGGGCGATCACTACAGCATCCAGGCGATCGCGGATTGCCTGCTGGAGTGCAACGTGATCCGTCCGAAGGAATACGATTGCAGTTGGTTCGTGAATGACACGTTGGCAGCCGGCGGGCTTGGCCTTCAGCGGACCAGCGACGGCGCGGCGCTGATTACGCCGAGGGATTGCGTGATGTCGCCGCTGGCGATACCGGATTGAGGAAGACTATGACAGTACTGAGCGAGCGCTACAGGTGCCCTGTTTGTTTTTTTGAGGACATGGAGTACCCCGCAAACGACTTCAACATCTGCCAACGCTGCGGGACCGAGTTTGGCAATGATGACTTCCACGTGTCGCATGAAGAGTTGCGGAAAGCCTGGCTGGAAGCGCAACCGTCCAAGCCGTTTTACGAGAAGAAGCCCAATGGACCCGACGCCCCTCCGCCGTCCCTGATTCCTGTGAAGTCGGAGGAGAACGGCAAGAAAGAAGCTGTCAAAGGCTCTTTGATTCCGCTGAAATGGTAAAGCTATCTCCGCGCCGCGGCTGACCCCGACGGTAGCCGCCCGGAGGTAGCCACCCCATGAACTTGCGACGCCCGTCGCTCTCGATCTTCTCCGCCTTCGCCCTTGCTGCCCTGCACGTGTCGGGAGCCCACGCACAGGCCACCATCCCTGTTACCGGATCGGGGATTGTCGATTCTCAGGGCCAGCCCGTCACCGGCACTCTGACGATCACCGTTACGGATGCCAACGACAACCCCATCGCTTACACGCCCGCCGGACAAGCGCAGACCACGAACGCCATCGTCGACCAAATCTTTGCCGGCATCATGGCTTATGGCTCTAATGTAGTCAACCCGGCGACGATCACCCCCAGCACCGCTCGCTACCGGCTTACCATCACGAACACCAAGGGGCTGGTGGTGGTCAACCTGCCGCTGGCCTCAATCTCGGGCCCCCAATTCTCCATGCAGAGCTACCGCGTGCCCGCCAGCGCAAGCGTGCAGACCGGCGGCTACCCACGCATCCCCTGCGTCCCAGGTGCGACGGCCACTGATACCGTCAACGGCGGCAACCAGTGGATATGCTCAAAGCTCGCCAATGATAACGCGATCGCGTGGACCCAGAACCCCTCAAGCTCCGTGCAGTGCCAGGGGCAAGCGCTGGTCTCGCCCAACTACGGTGCACCGTACTGTACGCCCAGCACAAACGCTTACGTGGCACCAGGGTTCGTCCTCGGTGGGTCGTCCTCGTCGGCTGGACCTATTGGCCTAGTGCCCGGTGGAGGTGGTGCCGGTGGCGCTGTATTGCCGAGCGCCGGCTTGGTGGTGGCGACTTCGCCCAGCACCTCGCGCGCGGCAACCAAGGCAGACCTTGCTCCGATCCTGGGGTTTGATCCTGCCAACAATCTGTCCGACCTGCCAAGTGCCGCAGCGGCACTTGCCAATCTCGGCGCGGCGAAACAGTCGGACCTTGCTGTGATTCAAGGCAAGGCGAACAGCGCAGTGCAAAAAGTGAACGGCGCAGTGCCCGATGCAAGCGGCAACGTAACAGTTACAGCAAGCGCGGCGTCGCCTACCGGGGCTGTGACGGGGGCGCTGCTTACCGGCACAACTTCAAACGGCCCGTTGGCGACTGACAACAACGCTACCTTAACCGCCGGACAACTAACTCTTCTGGCGGCGCGTACAAAAGAGCCCCGCACGGATGTGACACACATGGCGTTTGGGGCAGACCCGAGAGGGGTTACTGCTAAGGACGGCACCGCGATTAACGCGGCTATCGCTTACGGTATCGCGCAGGCACAGAGCGTAGGCAGGTCCGGTCACGTGTCTCCGATCTACATCCCCAAGGGTAAGTACATCCTGGACCAAACCATCCGCTTGCCGAAGCGCATGACGCTGGTGTGCGATTCGGGCGCTACGCTTTACTACGGCGGCACAGACGGCACATTGCCCGGACTGATTATCTACAACCCCGAAATGGTCAATGGGGTCGGCAATGACGTCGGCTCGGACACGCAGGACGAAAACTACACGATTGTGGACGGATGCAATTTTCGCGGAAGTGGTAAAAACACGACTGCGACCGGCGTAGAAATTGACACTGGGCTGAATATTATCCGGGGTGTGCACGTCTCTAACTCTGCCGGTCGCGGAGTCATGGTCAACAATGCAGAGCGCACTATCCTGTATCAATTGTCCACGCAAGAAGTAAGACAAGCGGTGATGTGGGGTGCGGACGATAATGAATCCGGGATGTACGATCATCACATCATTTCGACGGGATTAACAGCGGATGCGGCACCGTCAGGTAGCGGATACTTTGGGTATTGCACAGGCAATGATAACTGCGTCAACGGTGCGTTTCCGGCACCAGGCACAGCGGCTGCTCCAACGCCGCTTAAGGTGCCGACCCACGCGGCAGTTGAAATCTCTAAAGCGGTCAACCTGGTCATTTCCGGCGGCGATGTAAAGGGCGGCGAGATGATGGGTGCCTATAAGTTGAACGACGCGACGGTTATCAAGATCGCGCACGATTACACGGAAGCTGTAATCTACGGCTCACAGTGGCCGGCAAACGTCGGGCCCAGCCTCATTATGGGTGGCACTCCCAACAAGACAACGATTACGGGCGCACAAACCCAGACGACGGTAAGTTTCGGTGGCAACTCCAATACGTTTTACTCTTACCCGGTTGCGAGTACAGACTGGTTCCCTCTTGTATATGGGGACGCTAACATGGCAACAAAAGACATGGTAGGTTCGGGCCTGATAAACAACTACCAGCCCGTGGTATTCATACCCGCCGACTATGTTAAAGGTTCGACTGTCGCATCTACCGCTTGCCCCAACTTGCTGAAAGGCAGCTTTGAAACGTTCGGCACTTATGCCGGGCTGGGCACAGGCACACTGATTATCCCGCAAACCTACGGACGCGGCGCGGGAAGTATGCCGACGGGCACGAGTCCCTACGACTGGGGCACCTGTACGACTCCGGCGATTGCGGAGGACTTGGTACAGGTGGACAGCACCGGCAACTCAGTCACGTTGGATTCTGTACATTTTAACAATTTGCAAGGCTCTCTTAATTCAGGCAACTTTACTTACAACTTGGCGCAAGGTACCGGCCCGACGATAGGCGAGGTTGTTATGGGTAACGTCCCGGGCGTGGGTGCGGATTACTTTACGCAAGCCGGGGTTGCGGGTGACCCTAACCCCAATACAAAAGCTCATCTGGAGATTACAGGTTCCTCGCAGATGCTAACTGGTTCGGACCCTTATCAAGGTGCGATTGTGGCGGTCCACCCGGCGACAATTGCGGCTTTGACGGACGGTATTTTTAGCGAGGACAACAGCGCTCTCGCGGACCCGTATGCGTTGACGAGAGACCCAGCGGACAACAGTCTGCATATCAACGGCAGCGTCAACACTGGAGCTGTGGGCACCATATACAGCTACCCGGTGGCAGGCAGTACGGGCAATGTTGAAACAACTTACACGATGCCAGCGTTGCATGAAATATGGGACACCAAGGTACTTGCGTACACAAAGCAGTATGCGATCAATAACCTGTACACGCAGGCGGGGTCGTATGTGTACGGGCAGTTATACCAAAACAATTACGCGATTTTAGCAGAAGCACTTACGGGACAGAGCAAACCGTCAGGTCGCCTGAATTGTTATGGCCCACCTGCGGCGACCAGCTTCGGGTGTGTTATCGAGTCGTTTAACTATGCGAGTGGCAGGTTCAACAACGAATTCGGTGCTAACGCTTCCAGCGTATATGCCTCAGTACCGTTTCAGCCGAACGGCGGCGTACAGTATCCGGCTACGTGGTATCCGGCGAATAATGCTACCGTCACATTGACCCAAGGCAATAACACGGTCTACGGCGGGTCTGGAGTAACAATTGTTTTGCCGACGGCTGCCTCGTCTGCATCGGCACAGGGATTTCACTACGCGATCTCACGCACCGATGCGACGCCGTTTACCATCAGTGCTCCCAATAACACGATCTACTTTAACAACACCAGTTACGGGCACACATTCACATCTCCCGGAGCTTTGGGTAAGATCGAATTCGCAAACGACGCCTACGGCAATTACGTGAGTACGGGTTTTTTGCCGGAGATCGCAGCGGTGGGCACAACGGTA
Source organism: uncultured Acidobacteriaceae bacterium (assembly GCA_964235795.1). Classification (GTDB taxonomy): domain Bacteria; phylum Acidobacteriota; class Terriglobia; order Terriglobales; family Acidobacteriaceae; genus EB88. Next base: position 20,662 of record CAXSBW010000007.1, read on the forward strand.
ACGGGTGCGGGTTTCGGCGGACCTGTCACCGTGACGCAAGCGGGACCGGCGACGATTGCGAGCGGACAGTTGACGTTCACGACCACGGCGGCGGGCACTGCCGGGCAGCCTGGTATCACGTTTACCTTTCCACAAGCGCTGGCGACACCGCCGAAAGTATGTCACTTGCAGCCCAAAAACGCGGCGGCGGCGGCGATTCGCTTTTTTGAATCACAGCCGACAACCACGAGCTGGGTGGTGACCCCAATCGACGTTGTGCCATCAGGGGCCGTGTTGGCATACGGATACACCTGCCAGTGATGCAAAGCGTTGCGGCCGCCGGACCGTATCCGGCACATTTCTCCTCGAGGTGTTCACCATGCCGCTTTCCCGTTGCGCTCTGCTTGCCCTCAGCGCCTTGCTCTCGGCTCCCACCCTTATCGGGCAACAGGCTGTTGGTTACAGCTACGGTGCCCAGCAACACCCTTATCATCACGACTCTTCGAGGTGGGAAGCACAGGGAGTGCTGCCCACAACCGCAACCACGGTCACTGGAGCCTTTGGCGATGGCAACGCAAATGTCTATGTCTACGCTGCGACGTGCAGCACTAAGGGCACAGGGGCCGACACCATCACGCTCACAGACAAATCGACTAGCTACGGCGGCGGCCCCTACTTCTTCATGAACGCCACACCGATTGCGGCCAACACTGTTTACGTGATCCCTTTTGGCGTTGGGCCAAACGATGGTCCAACCGCCACAGGCGGCCTAGTGTGGTTTTCGAGCAACGGCAACGTGAATTGCTCGGTGCGGGGGAGCTTTTGATGCGCGCGCTCATTCTTGCGGCTCTCGGGCTTCCCGTTGCGGCTTTCTCTCAAAGCGTGTTCCCGCCGGTAGCAAATGTGTCGGCCGCTGCACCGGCAAGTCCAAACACTGTGGTCGCCGGTCCTGCTGCGGGTGCTGGCGCTGCTCCTGCCGCGCCGCGCGCCCTGGTTCCCGCCGACATCCCCGGGCTGCCGTACGCAAGCACCGCTTCAACAACAGCCCAGGCTTTTGCGGCCAGCATCACGGCTCCCAGTATCGGCACAAGTTCAGGAACGACTGGAGCAATGAATCTCAACTACGTGCCAGGGAACCCTGCTACCTCCCCAGGCACCAATGCTTTTCAGGTCAGCCCTTTGGTGCCCATCACCACCCCGTGGACACTCTCCCCGGCTCCTGCCCCTGGGACGGGTGTCATGACGGCCGTGGGCTCTGCGGGATCGGCGCAGCAAGGGTTCACGCCAACGCTTGGGACCGATACGAACATTCCGACCGCCAGCAGTCTTGCCGGGGCTGCGGGAGCGCCGGCTTGCAACGACGCAAACGGCGGGTTGACCACGTTGGGCTGCGCGGCGGCCGCCGTGACTTACGCCGCAGTCGCGAACCAGTGGCTCACGGCCTACAGCGCCACTACTGGGCAGTTCACCTCCGCGCCTGTGGCAAGCACTCAACTTAGCGACACGGCAAATGTCGCGCGGCTCAACGCTAACAATAACTTCACGGTAGCGCAAACCGCCCCAGCCTACATCGGCACCAACGGCTTTAGAGGCTACATTTACGGGGAAAATGACATCACCAGTTCGCCGAGCATGTCGATTTCGCAGGGAACCTTCATCACGATCTACGTTAAGCTCCAGGCCGGTACAAACGTGGCGTTCGCCATGCCAACGTCTTCCAGCACGGGGCAGGTGCTCAATCTCTGCTGGGAGCAAAACGCTACCACGGCATCAACGGTAGTCCCTCCGAGCAACGTGCACGGGTTCTTCTCTGCAAGCGGAGGGGCGATAGGGACGACGCTCGGTAAGACGAACTGCCAAAGCTACATTTCATCCCTGGGCGCAACAAGCACCGGGTGGTACGCCACATCGGGAGGGAGTATCAATGAATAACAAGGCGCTGCCACTCCTTCTTGCCGCGCTGTGCGCCGTGCCCGTCGCGGCGCAGCAGTCCGGGAGCTCTTTCTTCGGCTCACTCACTCGCCCCGCCGCGAATGTCTTCACCCCGCCCGCTGCGAACGCTTGCCAGTCCACCTACGATCAGTTTTACTCGACAGAGCCCGGGGTCTACGACTATTGGGCGCTGTGCGAGCCCTCGGGGACGATCTACGACTACGTCGGCAACGCACAGTACACCACCAACTATGGCAGCGGCCCGATCACGCGCGGCGTCGCTTCGCCGGTTGCCGACGGCGAGTCCGCGATCAGCTACACGGGCGGCACCCTCGGGCTGTCGAATCAGTTTGTGGCGCTCAACAACAACGCCGGCACCATTGCAGCCTGGATGAACTCGGCTGTCACGGATGCCGGGGATGAGGTAGCCTTTCCCGTCACCACCGGCAACGGGCGCGTGGCGCTTGGGGTGGTAAACGGCGGCTTCCGTGCGCTGTTCAAGAATTCGGCCGGCACGAACGCAATCGTCAGCAAGAATGGCTACACCTCGGCGACGTGGCACCGGGTTGTCATGACGTGGAGCACGGGCACGCTCACTCTCTATGTGGACGGGGCCAGCGTGGGGGACACGCCGTACACCGGGGCGCTCGAAAACCAGGTCTCCTTTTTCCAGATGCTCTTTGCCGGGTACTCGCCCGGGCAGACGATCCAATTGGCCAAAGTGGGATTGGCAAATCAGGCCTGGAGTGCCGCGCAGGTAGCGACCGACTATGCTCCCACGCTTCCCGCACCACCGGCAGGTGGTTTGCAGGTGACTGCGCAGCAGCTCGGCACGGTGCATGGTGATGTGCTCGGGTTTGGCGATTCCACGATGGACCTTTCCAGCTCTGCCAGTATCTCGGCGCTACAAACCGGCCTCCGCGCTGCGGGTGTCCGCAATGTGCGCTATGGCGGCGGCACCGGCGGCGGTATTCAGGCGGACCTGACCGACTGGCACCCGACCGCGACTGTTCAGTGCACCAACACCAGCGGCACGACCAAGGCCGCGGTCAATGTTCCGGCAGCCAACAATATTGACACTTTCGAAGCGAACGTCGTGCAGCCGCTCGGCCTTGATGTCACCTACACGGTGAACTACGGCACCAATGCGCCGACGTGTAACGGTCCTGGCGATCCGACGGCCAACGCCGCAAACTTGTTCACCTACCTCAACGTCACCAAGGGTTACAGCATCAAGCGTGCAGAGATTGGAAACGAGCTCTACGCGGCCGGCACGAGCGAGACGGACTTCCACGCGGGCGCTTACACGGGGTCCGGCAGCTCGGCGGTCGCCAGCGGCGCGACCTATGCTCAGTACGAGCCGGCCTTCTACAACGCGATCAAGGGTGTCGATTCCACGGTACAGGTGGCTGTCCCTTGGGCGGAGGGACTGTATAGCTGGAAACAGACGTGGTCGCTCGCCGGCGCTGGTGCCGGAGTGCTGTTCGATGCCGTGATTTTCCATGACTACCCGGTGGTGGACCCCATTACAGACGGCGCGACGTTGTACCCGGAGCGGATAGCGAGCAATTTGGTAAAGTCCGTCGGTCAGATCAAGTCAATCCAAACCAGCCTGCTCAACTTCGGGAAAGACCCTTCGGCGATTTGGGTGACTGAATGGGACGAGGAAGTGGCCGGTAACAAGTGGAGCCACCAAACACTTGGCCTGGCAAGCCCGATGTTCGCCGCAAACCAGATTGGCACCTACTGCGACGCGGGTATCCAGCAAGGCATCTGGTGGAATCAAGGCACGTCGAACTACTGCAATCAATACAACTACGACTACCTCGGCGAGTCGGCGTATTCATGGCTCGGGCAGTGCGGCGGCACTCACCTCGTCTACACGGTGCCGGGGCAGGTCGGAGAGGTGGCGGTCGGCATGACGCCGGGCAGCCTAAGTCCGGTCGGCACGATTTTTGGGATGATCTCCGCCAGCGGCTACGTGACCGAGGGCGAGCACTCTCTGCAAGTGTTTCCCGACCTCGCCGGTGCGCCATGGCTTGCGGCACACGCGGCGACGCATGGCACGGGGACAGCCGTCATGCTTGTCAACCGGGACCGCGACGCGGCGCATGTGGTACCCATCAGCATCGCCGGCAAGGCGAGCGGGACAGGCATCACTACCTACGAGTACGGCAAGAGCCAGTACGATGCGAGCGCGTTCAAGTACTGGGGAGCCCCGTACCGCAAGAGCACACTGCCTGCATGGACCGGAAACGCGAGCATCGCTTTGCCGCCGTGGAGCGTGACCGTGGCTATTATCAATTAAAGGAGCTCTCGATATGGATTCGTTTTGAGGCTTCAGTACCTCGGTGAGGCTATCGATCTCTCTGGCTTTAAAATCATGGAAATCTTACGCCCCTTGAAAGAGCAGGATGGGGTTGTAAGAGCCAAATAGTCGATCATCAACTAGCCCACAAACGCCGGAAATGGTAGTTTCCGTGCGATGACACAGGACAAGCAGCCCGCGCCGAAGAAAAGGAGCGCCACGCCGCGCCGCCGAGCGGAGAACCGCGTTGAGGACGACGCGGCTGTTACCCGGGAGGCGGTTGAGCTGCTTATTGTTCAGGCGAGAGACGTAGAGCGCGACAAGCTGGAGCCGCGCCTGCGAAGTATTGAGGAGCGAGCGCAAAGCCTTGAGCACATGATGCGCAATGGGCTCGAATCCATCGGCGCTCGCATTGGCATGCTCGACGTGGATCAGCAGCGACGCCATACGGAAAATGTCGGCCATGCCGAACAGCAAGATGAGCGCATGAAGAGGATGGAAGGGTGCATCGCAGAGGCAGTTGACACTATCCGCGTGGTTGAGAGGCACACAATCAATTTTCGGCAAAAAGAGAAATCACTTGAGTGGCTGACAAAGTGGTACACGTTCGGCAGCACCATGTCGGGCGGCGTCAAGACTGCCTCGACATGGATCACCGCTCCATGGTTGCATAATCTATTACTGGCCGCCACCGCCATAGGCGGCATTGTGACGGCTGCCGAGGTGCGTTGGAACCGCACTCATCCCAATCCGCGCACCGCCATCACCAACCGCGTCATCGTGACACACGTCCCCGCCGACCCAATACCCATGCCGCCAGGATCGCAGCAGCAGCCGTATCAGCCCGCCTCCGTTCCCTCCCAGACCTCATCTCCCTCGCAATCACAGAAAAACAAAATCGCCGGCAGATAGCCAAAGCGCTAATGCTATGGTGCGCTTCGTCCACTCAGGAGGAGCGAGTCTCATGCCGAATGCTGCAACTGCTCTTTCACCTGCTGATCGCCAGACGATGCTGGAGCTGCTCGCCCGTGCCGCAAAAGAGGCCGGCCACATCTGGCCCGATTACGCCGCTTGCGAAGCAGTCTTGGAGTCAGCATGGCTTACCTCTGACCTCGCTCGCCACAGCAACAACCTGTTCGGGGCCAAGCAGCACCGTCACCCCGTCTACGACACGGTCGCGCTGCCAACCCGCGAATGTTTAAACGGAGAATGGGTCACGGAGCACGATAGCTTTGTGACGTACCCGGACTGGACGGCGTCGTTTCAGGACCGCATGGCCACACTGCGGCGGCTTTCGACCTTCTACCCGCATTACCAGCTCGCGGTCAGCGCAGTCTCCGGCGAGTCCTTCATCAAGAACGTGTCTCTTACCTGGTCGACTGATCCGCACCGCGCGGCCAACGTGCTCGCCATTTACCGCGCCCACTTCACGACGCCGCCGTCACCCGAGTATGCCTGATGCTTCAGCGATTCGTCGTTGCCCTCAATGCGGTCAGCTCGCAGCCGTGGGCAATTCTGGTTCTGTTAATCGGCTGCGGCACTTATCTGGGCTCAAAGCATTTTGGGCTCGATACCTCCGTCCCCTCCGGCATCGTGGGGGCGGCGATCAATATGTTGACCAACCACACGGCGACCAAGACGGATACCACTCAGACAGCGAGCGGGGAGCCGGTCACAGTGCAAACCACGGAGTCTCCTTCACCAACTTTTTCTATGCCGGACAGCAAATAGCTGATCCGGCTTCAACCTCCACCGCAAACGCCCAAGGAGGGCTCACTATGGCAACCTCGCCGATCCCCGTTGTCCCCGTCACCGCCGAAGCGCAGCCGGTTGCTGCCGCCCCGGTCGTCGCGCCCGTAGCCGTTCAGGTCGCCACCCCGGACCCGGTCGCTGCCGCGCCTCAGCCGACGCAGACCCAGCACGAAAGTTTCATTCAGAAGCTCGGCGCTGTCTTTCACCACGATGTGGCCGTCGCTGAGAAGATCGGCGGCGAAGTGCTGAGTGTGCTTCAGCTCGCCGTGAAGGAGGCCGATAAGGGGATGACGGTCGCGGTGAAGTACCTGCCGGAAGCTGGCGCGCTGGCCACTGTACTGTTTCCTCAGGCGAAGGCGGTACAGGGCGGCATCGCCGCAGCTACCAGCGTGGTGGACTTACTCCAGAAAGGCGTAGTTGCCATGCAGGCTGGCTATGCCAAAATCCAGGGCGAGACCGGCGCTGCCAAGTCCGCGGACCTGACGACTTTGACGGAGAGCACGATTCTGCCGATCATCCAGTCGTTCGATCCGAAGTTCAACGCCTCTCAGGTGCAAGCAAAAATTGACGCCATCGTGGCGATTCTCAAGGCGACCACCGTCACCACTTAAACGAGTTTTATCCGGGGCCCTCCCTGAAAAGGGCCCTTCTTTTTCCCAGTGATGGAGGACCAGAACATGATGGACATGAACAAAATTGGAGCCCTGCATCGGGCGGTCGGTGTACCGACAGGCAAACCCGTGCCGCCGGAGAAGGTGCAATCCGCTTTGCAGGGGCAGTATGGGCCCGAGGTCAAGGTACTGGCAGAAGAGTACCAGGCAGGTGTTCCCAGCATGGCCGAGACCCAGCCCCCGATGAAACGGGAGAGCCCTAAAGGGGAAAGCGTGCAGGCGCTTCTGCCGAAGCCTACGCAGCCGCAGGAAGCGCAAGTGACGAGAGCAACTGCGAATCCTCTGGCTGCCAGCCCAGAGTCCAAGCTGCCGAGCGTACCTCAGCGCGGCAGTGCGGCCAACCCGCCGATGCGCCTGAACCCGGCTCCGGGCAAACAGGGCAAACTGCCCCCAGGCGCTGGCATCCAGCCGCCCGCGCAGGACCACCATGCAAATGTTCCGAAGCTAGGAGCGGCGCGCATGTTCTCCGCGCCCAGGCCCGGCCCCGGCTCGCTCGCGCCAGGCAGTGGTCAGAATATCCCCGGCAGCCCAAACGCTCCTGGAGCGAGGTCGCAGAATCCCTCCATTAAGCGTCTTCTGTCCACAGAGGAAGACGAGGAAAACGACAAAATCGGCGCACGCCGCATGTTTGGAAAGAGGAGGTAGTCTATGCCGGCACACCGCGTGATCACCATTCCCGCCGGGAGTTACGTTTCGATTCCGGCCAGCATCTTCGCCCGTCGCATGGTCATTACTGAAGACGGTGCCGGCACGGGCTCTGGTCTATTCGCCAAGTTCCCCGACGACAAATTCACCGCCATCTTTTCGTATCCGGCTGCCCAGCAGCCTCTTGTAATCGGCGATGCCGTTGCCGTCGGGGACGCGCGCGGCACTATCCTTGGCTGGCCTGCGCAACAGGGCTTTAACGCTCGTCCGGCAGATGCGATCGTTGAACTCTCGTCTGCCGGAGCGGCCACCACGGTGCGCGTAGAGGAGTACGAATAACGATGCGCTGGCCTTGGATCACCCGTGCGCACCACGAAGACGTTATGGCTTTTTTGCACGACAAGAACTTTGTTTTGACCTCAGCCCTGGTCATTGCCGAAGCGAGGGCGGATGCAAGTGAAAAAGAAAGACGCGAACTTACGCAAGCGCTTCTCCAGGCATCGCGCGATAAGACGCCGGTCAAGGCAAGCAGCCCAAAGATAGAGTCCGCGCCAAAACGCGACTTCGCGACTATGGATCCGGATGATGGCGAGGCCCTGGTACGGATTGCGATTAAAGAAGGCGGCCCTCCGCATAGCGCTTCTGACCTCTCCAGACGAGTCGACCACCTTCGACGGCAGATTGTAGCCTTGCGGAACCGGGTGCCGCGCGTAGCCATCGTGCAGGAGCCCCCAGCGGATGAGCAAGAAGCCGGACAACGTCGCGTGAACGAAGCCATTCGCCAAGCTGTAGACCAAGCCGACAAAGAAGCGCGTAAGCGCGGAGTGTAGCAGCCTATGGACCTCGAACCTCAATCCGCGATCCCTGACCTGATGAACTCGCTTGCTCCGCCGCCGGAGACTGCCGAGCCCCAACAGGGAGCTGACCCTTCCGGCGACGATCCAAACACCACGACCGAGGCCGATGCGCTGGAACAAGCCGGCCTCACGCAGGCTCAGCAGGACGGGCTCAAGCAGGTACGCGAGCTCTTTAAAAAGCAGTTTGCGCCGGCCCGAGGAAAGTTTGTTCGGCGATGCCTCCGGGCGTTCGAGGTGATGAAGAACAACTCCTACGTGCTGTACAACCAGTCGAACGCTGCCTATGACACGCTCTCTGAGATATTTGCTGGGCAGGCCACGTCCGACTCCGACGCGGAGCTCTACCAGTACAGCAACAACATCTATCAGATGCTGGCGCTGACCTGCATCGCGGCGCTTTCTCCGGCTGTGCCGAAATGCCGGTTTCAGCCGGCAGACGCAGACAACGAGGACGATCTTTCTATTGCACAGAAGGCGTCCACCATCCACGCCTACACTGAGCGCCAAAACAAGATCAAGGCCTTACAGAAGCTCGAAATCCTGTACCTGTGGTGTTCCGGCAGCTACTTCGCCTACACCCGTCACATCATCGACGCGAACCGGGCTGGAGTGCAAAAAATTCCGGTGTACGACATGCAGGAGCAGGAGATTGCGCCATCACGCTATGTTTGCCCGGATTGTGGCACGACGACATCGGATGAGTCGATGTCGCCTTTTACGCAACCGAACTGCCCATCATGCAAGTCGCCGCTGGGGCAGCAGGATTGGTACGAGAACCAGACGGCCACGCTTCCTGTGAAGACTGGCGAAGAGGAACGTCCGAATGGGATGACCGCCATGAATATCCTCAACGGCCTGCATGTCAGCGTGGACCCGGAAGCGCAAGACCTGTACGAATCGGCTATCTTAGACTACGAAATCGAGCAGAACGTCGCGGCCGTCCGCGCGGCTTACCCGCTGCGCTACAAGGAGATTGCGACCGGCTCTGCCGGAGCGGGCGGGGCGAGCGGGGCGGGGGATGAGGCGCGGCAAGCGCGGCAGTCCATTCAGTCCCCTGGCGGTGCCGCAGCGAACTCAAATGGGATGAATCAGGGAACGTATTCGCGCTGTTGGATACAGCCTTGGGCCTTCTACATTCTCGACGATCAAGATGTGGCCGACAGCCTTATGGCGCTTTTCCCGAATGGGGTGAAGCTGGTTACGTTCAACGACGTGTTCCTGCAAGCGGTGCCGGAGCGCATGATGGATCATTGGACCTGGTGCCCCACGCTCAAAGGTTTTGGCATGTACCCGATGGGCATTGGCGATGCTGCGCTGGACGTTCAGGAGCGCGTCAATGATTGCGCCAACACTTTGCACGCCTACATGGACCGGCTCGCTTTTGGAACCATTCTCATGGATGGCGACGTGGTCGATGTTGCAGCGTTTACCAGTCGAGCTTTGACGCCGGGAAATGTCACGCCTGTCAATCGAAAAGCCGACCAGGAAGGCTCATCGAAGCCGCTAGAGTCCCTTCTTTACCAGCCTCAATTCCATATCGACGGGCACATCTTCAATTACGAACAGCAGTTGATTCAACTGATGCAAATGCTGTCCGGTGTCCAGCCGCAGACTTACGGAGGTTCCGATCCAAACGTGCAAACCGCTCAAGGCCAGGCGCAAATGCTCAAGAGCGCCATGGGGCGGATGCAATTGTTCTGGGACCAAATGCGGGAGGAGCACGCCGCGCGCGCTGAAAACTCGGTCCGCTGCACCGTCCTAAATATGGACGACGAGATGCGCGTGGTGATGGATGGCGACGTGACCGGGAATTACCGCACGGAAACGATTCTGGCGAGCGAAGTCGTGGGCGACTTTATGGCCTACCCGGAGTCGGATGAGGGCTTCCCCTCGAGCTACGAAGAGGTGCAAGCGCGCATCCTGCAATTGCTTCAAGACCAAAAGAACCCCTTCCTTCAAGCCGTGCTGGCGGAGCCGGATACGCAGAAAGTGGTAGCGCGGTATGTGCTGCCGGATCAAATCAAGCTGCCCGGAGACAGCGAGCGGTCCCGCATCAAGGAGATCATGCATCTGCTGGGCAAGTCCGAGCCGGTGACGGCGCAAGGTCCAAACGGGCCAATGATGATGCCGTCCATCCTGCCATCCGACGACTTCGACGACTTCGGTGTCGCCGTGCAAGTGGCCACGCAATGGCTTCAGGAGCAATGGCGCGCGCAGGATCAGCCCGGCTTCGCAAACGTGCTGGCTTTCCTGCGCATCTGCAAGCAAAAGGCGATTGAGAACGCGGCGCACCAGCAGATGGCCGCACAGGCACAGCAAGGCCCCCCGCCCGGCGCAGCGCCGCGAAAGCAATAACGCCGGGCAACAGTTGCGTTTTTTCGCGGTAATGGTAAGAAGTACCGCGACATGGCCGAACAAGTCGCGACACCCGCCCCCGCCCCCGCCCCAGCGCCCAGCACTCCCGCGCCCAGCGCGGGAACAGTTCCCGCCCCAGCTCCTGCCTCGCTCCCTGCCGGATCAGAGCGCAAGAGCACTCAGCAGATCATTCGCGAGCGCCTGTCGGGCTTGTCAGTGGCTACGCCCGTCGTTGAAGCCATTGAAGAGGAAGAGGCACCGGAGCCGCTAGAAGTTGGTGAGGGAGAAGTAGAGCAGGAGCCGGATCAATCCGAAGCTGAGGTCCAAGAGGAATCGCCCGAACCTGGAAACGGCGATGGCGGCTTCGAAGAAGGAGAGCCGGAAGGCGAAGGCTTCGATTTCGACCTGGAAACCGAGCAGGCTCCGACGGCCCCGCAGGAGCTTTCTGCGGCGATCGACAAAGACCCCGCGCTCAAGGCTGCGATTGAAGCCAACCCAGAGCTGCGCAACAAGATTTTCGCGAACGCCCGACTTGCGTCCGTCGCGAAGGAGTATGGCGAGGTTTTCGCCAACCCAAGCGAAGCGCGTATTGCGGCTGAAGGCCACGGTATATATTCCGGGGTTCGCGACGTGCTTTCATCGATTCGCCCCGCCACTGCCGAGGGTGGACCGGAAAGCACACAAGCTGTCCTGAACGCACTTTTTCAGGCTACCGCTGTCCGCGACGAAGAAGGCCAGCCGGTCTTCAACGAGAACGGGCAGGTGGTGACAGATGGCTCGGTTAGCACGCTTCTGATGAATGCGATGCAGACCCGGCTACTGAACGAAGCCGCTTTTGCGGCCAAGAATGGCGACGAAACCACGCAAGCTGCAATTGACCACCTCATGGAGCGCTTCGGTGGGGCTACCTCCAAGCCCGAGCAAGAGGATGGTGATGACGCGCTGGCGCAGGAGCGGGCCGCACTTCGCACGGAACGGCAAAGGCTCATTGATGATCGGGAAGCTGAAAAACAGCAGCACTCTCAGGCATTCAATGAGCGGATCGAGCGCGCCGCCGATGCGCGCATCGACACCTCCATCAACTCGATCCTGAACCGCGTGGAAGGACTGAACAAGTTCAACCGCGACAACCTGGACCGGACGATGCGCAAGGGAGTCGAAGCGGCGATTCGGAAAGACGGGTACTTCGCTACTGAGTTCAACTCGCTTTTGACTATGCCGCCCACAGCGGCCACAGAAAAAAAGCGGGTGGCGCTGGTGGAGAAGTACCTTCAAAAACACTTGCCCGCAGTGGCGAAACCGCTGTTGCGCGAAGCCGGCATTACGGCGCTTGCTCAACAGGGGAAGAACAAGGCAATTTCAACCGCTCGCCAGCAGGCGGCGCAAAGCGAAACACGCGGTTCGGGACGCATGGCGAAACCGACGGGACCGATGGACGCGGCAGCACTCGCCAGAACGGCGACGGAACAGCTGACCCGCGAACTCGGTACCTCTCGGCCTTCGACCTCAGCGATTCTGGCGCGCGTGGCGCAGTTGCGCGCCGGCCAGCGATAGCGCGACCTCGACTCACTTACAGGCAGTAATGGAGATGACTTCCAATGGCTGATTTGCAGGCAGGCGCAGGCGCTCTCGCTATCGCAATCGAGCAGGTGTACGAAATGCCGCAGCTTCTCGTCGAGAAGGATGCGGTCCTCGACAGACTCATCACGGAAACCGGCAAGGCGGTCGCTGTGTCCGCTCACCTCTTCCGTCTTCCTTTTAAAACCTATCTCCCCGGCAAGCAGGCGGCGGTCTACCTCGACAACCCCGGCGTCAATTTCCCGACCCCAGGCTCGTCGAACTGGCAGTCCGGCTCGCTGGCTCCCGTGGCCTGGACGGTTCCGATCGGCTGGACCAAACTGGTGGAACTGACTTCCACTTCGGGACTCACCGTCACCAATATGGTTTCCGAGCAGATGGCGGATGCTATCGATGTAATCGCGATGCGTCGCGACATGTCGATCTCCTCTGGAGACGGTACCGGCTTTCTCGGCAACATCATCGCCGTGGATACCGTCAACAATATCCTGACGTTCAACCCGAACGATTATGGCGCATCGCTGATCATGAACGATCAGACGTTCGACGTGTATGCGGGATCGAACGTAGTGGGCACCTTGACGGCGACCGCAATCAGCAACGCCATCGGCAACGTTCAGAGCGTAACGGTGACCGGACCTATTCCCGCCGCAGTGACTGCCGGCACGACGGCCCGCATGGCTCAGCTTACTTCGGGGTCTCCTTCGTTTGTCTATGGCATCCCTTACTGGTCGTCGAACGCGACTGTCGGCTTGACTGCCGGACTGGACCGTTCCGTTGCTGCCAACAGCTTCATCCTCTCGAACGGCGTCAATGCGGCGTCTTCGGCGGTGACACTGCCGCTGCTGCGCATTCCGTTCAACCAGATTCGAAGCACTCTGGGCGTGGAGGCGGTGAAGAATGGGAAGTTAATTATCCACACCCACTTGGGCCAGCGCGCCGCATATGAGGCAATCGCTGGACAGATGGCAACCGTTCCGCTTGCCAATGGCATGGCCAAAAACTTCGATGGGCTGTTCAATGGCGACCTGACAGTCGGCGGAACGCCGATCGTTGAATCGAACCATGCTCACCGCCAGCGCTGGGATTTTCTCAACACGGAACGCTGGGGCAAGATCAAGTGGGGCGCGCCGCCGTTCTGGTTCACCTCTGAGGGCCGCAAGGTGTTTCAGCAGGTCGGCACGAACGGGCAGATTACCGCCGGAGCGGCGTCATTCATGATCGACACGGTGAACTACTTCTGCGACAACCCAAAATCGCAGGCCAGCCTTTATAATACAAAGCAACCTGTTGGGTACTGAGTAACTTGTACTGAGTAACTTGTATTGTATAATCCAGAAATGGAGATACAGTGCAAACGATGCAAGAAGCTGAAAACAGAAAGCGCCTTTCGCCAGATAGGAAATCGCAGAACAAAGCTTTGCGAAGACTGTCGAGCGAGGGCGCTTTCTGCTTTTCATGCCAGCAATGGGAAAAATCGCGGCAAGTACACCGACATGATGCGAGAGAGGAGCCGTGCCGCAAGGATTCTAGTGCTGCAAAAGTATGGCGGAAAATGCGCTTGCTGCGGAGAGAGCGAGGTGCGCTTTCTTGCCTTAGACCATGTTGCCAACGATGGAGCCGAGCATCGTCGCGAAATGGGAGTCATCTACGGCGGAACGCTTATAGTGTCGTGGGCTCTTCGCAATGGGTGCCCCGACACGCTTCAAGTGTTGTGCCATAACTGCAACATAGGGCGAGCGCGAAATGGCGGGGTGTGCCCCCATAAAAGCGAGCACGTATATGTGCCGCAGGAGCCGGTTATCTTGCCGACCAGAAAGTATTTCAACCGTGCAAAGCTCACGCAAGACGAGGTACGTGAAATCAGGCGTAGAGCCGACGGCGGGGAGGCGTTGACAGAAATAGCAAAGGATTACCCAGTCAACCTTCAGAACGTCTGGCATGTCGCTCACCGCAAGACCTGGAAAAACGTGGTCTGACAACCTCGCCTGCGAAGCTCGCGGCGAAACGTTCTTGCGCGTAATGGTATGTTTCGTGCCATGCGATTTAATGACTACGTCGGCGAGCTGCCGCCACAATCGACCGTCAGCCACCTTCAGCGCGTGGGGGGGGGTAACCAAAAAGGCCAGCCGATCTACCGGCTGGTGCAGGCTGACCGCGTGCTTGAAAAGATCGGTGCAAGCTGGGAAGACTACGCCGAAAATATTCCTGTCGCAGACCGCGGCACGATCGTCACGGGCGCAGACGGCGGCCCGGCTGTCGCTGTTCGTCCGCTCCGAACCGTTGTCGAAGTGAGAGAAGTGCAGCGCTACCCAAACCTGCCTGAGGGCTCATGGGTTTTGGAGCGCTTTATGCCGGCGGCGCTGTACGGTACAGAGCTCGCCTGGTATTCGATCCGCAACTGCGTTCCTGGCACTGGTGTCCCGCTGCTCGGACCTTACCCCGAAGGCGGCAGGTACGAGATGATCGGCGGCCCCTATCCACAGATGCCCGGCTCCAATTTTCTTTCGGACCAGGTCGCTTTCTGGGAGGCACGTCGCGCGGAGATCCCGCGCGACGTCGAGAAGCACGTTCGACAAAAGACCTACGAGGGGCAGCGCAGGGAAGAAGAGCGCCGCCGCAAGGCTCGCGCTGAAAAGTCAGCCGAAATCTTCGATGCGCTGACGCCTATAGCTTCCAACTCGCTTACCGCCGGAGCGTGGCGCACTAAACTTGCGGAACGCGGCGGCTTCCGCTCTCACATCGGCAACTAGGGGAATCCAAAATGGCAAAACCGGCCACAGTAGCAACCATGACTTCAGAGGAGCAGCGGGAAGCTACGCTGCAATCGTCCCCCATGTCGCAAGCCGTTACCAGCGTATCTGTGACGGTACGAGACCCTAAAACCGGAAAAACGGCGAGCGTCGGACAAATCGATTTAGGCCGCGCCCCGCGTGGTGTTCCGAGCGACCCCGCCTTCGAGAACTTGCGGGCTGGCATGGAGAACCGTCTACATCGCACTGGAGTGCAAGCTGCAACCATCCTCAACATGCTCCCTATTCCATTAATGGTGAATTCTCCTATGGGGTCGATCGCCAACGTCATTATTCCGGCTTGCAACGAGGGGCAGGCGTTCACGTACCATACCTGGACGCAGGTGTTTATCGACAACCTGCTTTCGAGCGAAGGGATAAAGACGCCCTGGGACGTTCACCCGATCCAGATGGCGGATGCATTCGTTGAAGAGTACCGGAGCTTTGGTGGCGTAGTGGAGATTCTGGGTTCGCTTGACGGTTACGATCCGATGGCCGATCCACTCATCCGGCCATCGATCGATGCCGCGCGTGAGCGCATGTATGCCTGGGCGCAAGGTGTGGTGCGTGACGCTGAAAGCCTCTGGAACTCGCAGGGTGGCGCACAGAAGAATGCGATCGTCGATCACCACCGGGCATGCGCGCAGATACTGTTCGACACCGGGCGCCTCGGCAAACTGCCTGAGTGGATGCGGCTGGAGCCGAGTGCGCACGAGCTCGCGAAGCCTTGCCCGGTGTGTCGGGTCACCCCCAAAAAGGGTGCCGCGCTCTGCGTGTCGCAGGGGTGCAACTATGTCCTTGACCCGGCAGCGGCTTTCCATCTCGGGATGATTGATGAGACGAGCCCGGTGCTGGAACGGTTAACGCGCCTCGAAGTGGAAGAACTGGGGATTTCGGGATTCGTTGCTGAAACAGCGGATGAGAAGCCGGCACGCCTAAAGCTCGGCGTGCCCAAGCCGCTTTCTGCGTTCGAGCGGTCATCTTTGGACGCAAAAAAGTAGGCAAGGCAAAGAGGAGGACGCATGCTCGACAAGGTGGCTGATATTGCATCGAGGGTCGCCGTCCTCCTCGACGACCCGACCGCCTCTGTTTTTACGCTCGCATACCTGCTCCCCTTTATCGACCAAGAGTACGAGAAGCTGGACGTGGAACTGGAGCGGATGGGGATGCAGTACACCGAAGCTGTTGCCGTCTTCACCGTGTCCGCAGGAGTAAGCGACCTCAGTGCATTCGCGGGCGTTGGTGGGCCGCTGGCGGCGATGAAGTTTCCTCGGCGGCTGGATTGGAAGTTGCCGGGCGAACTGGACACGTCCTACCTCACTTCGTCGTTTGTGGGCGAGCTGGACGACGTTTACGGCGCATCGGTTGGGGCTCAGCAGTGGCGGTATGCCAGCGGTAATATCCAGATCACGCCGAGCCCTTCGCCAATCACCTTGCGCGTGTATTTCGACCAGGTTTCCACCAACGTGTACGACCCAAACCAAGGCGTTATCCGCGGCACGGCGCATATTCTGGCGGCGCGTGTAGCGGCGCGCGTGGCGCTGGTGCGCGGAAACAGGGAGTGGGCATCTGCCTATAACGCAGACGCGTTCGCATTGTTCAATGCGTTTGCAACAGTGGTCAGCATGCAATCTCAGGGGAAATCTATGGTGGCACCGAACCTGCACGTTAGGGGACTGCGCCGGACGCCATTCTTTATTACGAACAACGGTGCCTAGGCGGTAATGCTACGGTGGCGACCGTACTCATCTGACCCCGCCCTTCGGGCGCTGGAGGAACCATGCCGCACTCCCTATCCATGAACGCCGCCACCGACATCTCTCGCCGTAAAAAGCATGTCTACCTGCAAGACACACTGAGCGGCAACTACACGCAGGGTGGAGACGTGATCGACCTCAGCAACATCGCCAATCCCGGTTTTCGCCCTGGGGTTCCCCTCGGCAAAGTTCCCGACCTGAACGATTGTTTTGTGAACACAGTGCCGGGTGGTTACAGCGCACAGATCGTTGCCAATGCGAACGCGCCCGCTACGCCAACCCTCGCCAACGCTTACGCGCTGAAGGTTTTTTCGGGCCCAGGTACGGAGTTGGCGGCGGGCGCTTACCCAACGGCATTGACCTCCTCCCCCTTGAGCTATGAGCTGGTGGCGAGTCCCTGGGGGTTCTAGCGCCGGTGAACTTCTCGGGCTCCAAAACGCAATCCATCACCAAGTTCGGCTCCGTTTGCAGTTGGGACAATATCACCCAGCTACCGCTCGGGGTCGCGCGGGTCGCGCGCAATGTACGCTATACGGCGGTATCCGTGGCGACGCGCTATGGGTACCGCAAGTTGCTCGCGTTTGCCGGCACAAATGTCGGGGTCGGCGCGTTTCAGGTGTTGCGTTTTCTGCCCCCCGCGGGCTCGAACTCTGTAGCCGAATATGCGCGCATCATCGCCTATACGCGAGATGGCCGGTTTTGGGATGCGAACCCTTTCGTGCAAAGCACGGTGACTCAGTTGCCGACACCTTTTGGTGTTCAGCCAAACTTGAACCCGATCATCACGCAGGCGTTCAACAAAGGCATTATCGCGCTCGGGGATTGCACCCAAGGGCAGCAGACCCCGCTTATCTACGATCCGAGCACTCGCACTCTTGACCAGGCAAGCGATCAGCCATGGGGCTTCACGTGGACGCCGAACTGCCCGGTCCGAAAAAACCAAGTGGTTTCACCTGTGATCTATGCGGGCAAAGTCTACCAGGCGCAGGCATCTGGGGTGAGCGGACCCACGGAACCAGCTTGGCCTTCAGCAATGAGCGCGACAGTGCAAGACGGCTCGGTGCTATGGGAAGAGTGCACCCCGATTGCGATCAGCGCGCTCCCCGACCCAGGGCCCGTGCTCGGCATCAGTATGCTCGCCAACCCGAACTCGGCGATTGTTTCGGGGGCTACCATCTTTATCGCTTTGACGTACGTGAATCAGCAGGGCGAGAGCATCAACGAACTGGTCCTTCCAACGGGCAGAATCGATCCAGGCAAGGTTGTGAGTCTCCAGAACACGCAGGCCGGAAACGCACAGTGCTCTTTCCAGTTGCCACCCATCCCTGCCATTCTTGCGACCACTGGGCAACTCGGCCCCGCATTCGGGGCAACGGGATATAACGTCTACGCTTACATTCAGACAGGCCGGAGCGACCCGGCTGCGTACCTCGACCCCACTTACTATGCGCAGGTCGGCGGTACGCAGGGGCCAGGTAGCTTTGTCACGGTGCAGAGCTTCCCCATAGGCAACTCGCTCAACCAGGTCAACACGGCAGCAGTTAACCCCAACGATGGAGCTGGCGCGGTAGACGTGGGCGTTCGGTGGATGGTGCCGATGTTTGAGACGCGCACCGGCTACTTTACCGGCTGGAACGCGAACATTCCGATCCGTATCAATGTGACCGCAAGCGGACAGAGAATCCTAATCTTGCGCGTGCCCAGAGGCCCGGACAACGTGATATTCCGATGGTTCGGGTTTACCGTGGCGGGAGCTTCTGCTGCCGGCCCATACTTCTACGTCTATGCGGGAGACGTAGAAAGTCCCGGATTTAACCAGCCAGACGTGACCATCAATGCAACGGTCCTATATGACAACGTGGCCACGGTTGTTCAGCTTAATTTCACAGACACCTACTTGCCCGGCGCGAGCGAGGTGACGAATTACGCGGACCGCATACAGGTGCCGCCCTGCTCGGACGTGTACTTCTCAAAAACCCTGGGCATGGTCATCTACACCGGCTGTGTTGGCTATGACCACCTGGTCTCGGACCTGAACGACCCGGAAGCGGTGCGGGTGCCCGGCTCCAACCTGTCCGTGGCTTCGTCCGACGGCGATCGCTGCGTGTGCTGGCGCGAGGTGCGCGACACGCAGATCAGCCTCAAAGAGAACTCGGCACATGCCGTGATTCCGAACCAGGGCGACCCGAACACCTGGAACGTTCAGGAGCTTTGGCGCGGGGTGGGACCCGTCGGCCCCAAGGCAGTCGATGTTTTCGCCGACGACGCTTCCGCTTTTATGGTTTTCGTGCACCGCTCGGGCCCGTACCTCTATGACGGCTCCTCCGCCAAGCACATTGGGCGCGAGCTGATCGGCACCCCGCAGAGCCCGGGGCCGTGGGACCGCATCAACTGGGGGGCTGCTGCCGGCATCAGGGTGTGTATCGACGGCGTGTTGCGGGAAGCTCGCTTCTTTGTTCCGGTGGACGGCTCTGCCATCAACAACTTGGTGCTGACCCTGAACTTCTTCCACGGCTGGGGCGATGTGCAAGCTGTCGGCATGGGCGGAAGTCCGTATGCCAACATGAACGGGCGCAAGTGGTCGGTCGACGATATCAGCGCTTTCGACGCCCAGCAGGTGCCGCAACGCTACAGCACCAACCCGGCACAGGCGGGCCTCGATGTAGGCAATCACTTCATCACGTGCGGAATTGACGGCAGCCTGTACACGATCGCGCCGGCTTACTACGCGGATGACCGCGCGGACGGAACGCAGGCGGGCTACTTATCGCAGTGGATCAGCGTTCCGGGGCCAAGTCCGGGGCGCGACTTCTTTTCGCTGCTTGGCGGAACCGTTTCGGCGGTTGGTTCAGGGATGCTGAACGTATACGCTTTCGATCAGGGTCTTGTCTCCCGCCCGCTGTCCACCTCGGCGCGTACCATGACGCTTTCCACGTCCGAAACGATACGGGATTTCGGCGCGGTCGGCGTCATGTCTACTGCGTGGGGAATCGGCTTCGACAATTTTTCAGGCATTGGCACCTGGTTCGAGGTCCACCTTGCTAACCTTTACCTGCTGCCGAAGTTCTCCTCGCAGATCGGATAGGCCATGGCCAACGTCGTTCCCAACCAAAAGATCACGCAGGCCTCGGGGGGCAATCAGTACCTGAAAGAGGTGCTGTCGAGCTTGGCGCAGAACACCACCGTCACGCAGCAGGTTACGAACGTGGCGACCAAAAACGCGCCGCCGCAATGCCGGGCTCAAGTGTCGCTGCTGAACGGCAGCTATGTGGTGGAGATCCAGAATCCCGGAACCCTGCTGCCGACCTCGGCGCTTCAAGCCGCGCAGAACGGCAACGCGCCGACCGCGAACGTGGCCATCACGCCTCTTTACCATCAGATTCGTTGCGCCAACACCCCAAGGTTCTCCGTTGCGGCCAACGTCCAAACGTTTGGCGGCACCACCGGCAGCACCCAAACCTACTGGACACTCCAACTCGCCGCTGGGCAGTGGTATTTTCAAATTCGATCCAGCTACGACGGTACCAATTTCAATGAGTGGAAGAATGCGAACGGCGGCCAGGCGTTGAATGCCCCGCCCGAAACCGTCACGGTGCAACCGGCAAACAATGCTACCTGGGGGGCTTTCGCCTTGCCAGGCGGCCAGGCGGTCGCTTTCGGCGCGGGCTTTCTGCCGGACCTCCAGAGCTACGGCCTGCCCGACAACCTGTACACCTCGGCCATGCAGTCCATCGCAAGCCCGAATGGGTTCACGGAATACGGGCACCCGATGCACGGAATCAGCGCAAACATCGTGAACGCGGAAATCCCCGTGAGCAATGTGGGACTACTCGGCCCGCCGGATTACCCCACCTCTGTGCCGATGAAATACCGAGACGGTAGCGGCAACATTTGGCCAGGCAGCTCAAACGTGTTCGCGTTCTGCTTCGACCCCTTGGGTCCAAATGTAGCGCGGTTCTTCTACGCGACCGGCACTTGGGGAGTGTTCGAGATGCCCGGAGGGTGGCAATTGGCTGTCGGCTCCGGGCAGGTAGCCGACGGTACCGTCGTGACCGTGCCTCCGGGCTTTGTCTCCGCCGACATGATCTCGGTGGTGTCGGCTGCCTCTTTCAACGACACGGGCCATCCCGCGCACGGCATTTCGCAGGCTTACATGGACGCGGCTGGCAGGGTGCATGTGCAGTACGCGGACGGCTCGGGCAATCATTGGAACGGAAACGGCAATTGGATGGCTGTGGCCTGGAGCCCCGGTGTGCCGATCGCCACAGTGCAAGGCGGGCGTTTCGTGGTCTTCACGCTTCCCGGCGGGCGGCTGGCCGCTATCGGCGGTGGGCAGGTCACAAGCGGTACGCCTTTTGGCTTGCCTACAGGATTGCCGGGCGGAGTTGTGGCCGGCGTGAGTGGGGTCTGCCCGTCTTCCTATAGCGACCAAAGCAGCAACGCCACGCAGAACGCCGCGGCGCTGTACGGGCTCAACCCTGCGTCGCCTGCCCTCGTGACGGGCGTCCCGGCCGGGCAAGGCATGTGCACTTGGGATGCTTTCCCCAGTTCGCAAACGGATGGCCTGGTACTGAGCGTTACCGTGCAAAGTGTTGGGTATGTTGATAATCCAACAGCTCCTTACGTCACCGTGGCCTACGTGCTGAACGCGACAACCACCGTCATTTTCGCCACGAGCGCTCCGACAAGCCAAGCGGTGACCTTGACGGCCAACTTGCCCAAAGGGTTCGACCTGAACACGCTCGCCGTGGTGGTGACGGCTGTTTCGGGCGCAGGGGCGAGCGATACACAGTGCGGCGTGGCCATCAGCGATATGCACGTGGCTGGGGCGATCACGCCGGTGGGCGGCGACGGCGGGACCGGCAGCGCACCGCCCACCGGCGGAGGCGGAACCGGAGGCGGAACCGGAACCGGAACCGGCGGCGGCGGCGGCGGCGGCGGCGGTAGCGCCTGCACGATGGCCGGCACCGTGCTTGACACGCCGGAAGGGCCCGTGGACAACCGCATCCTCAAAGAGCGCTTTGATCGTGGCGAGACTGTTCTGCTGCAAGGGCGCGAATGCCCGGAAAGGGTGCTCGCCATGCAATGGGTGGAGGACGAGCCGATCTGGACGATCATGGCCGGCACGACCAATCTTTTCTGCTCCGGCTCTCACCTGCTGAACACCCGCATGGGCTACCTGCGTTGCGAGAAGATTCCGTATGGCGTGGAGGTAGAAACGCGGGATGGCTGGGAGCGCCTGCACATCGTGTTTACCGGCAGGCACGGTAAAGTGCTGGCATTAGAGTTGGAAGGCCCTTCGCACGAATACAGCTCGTCGGGCCTCTACTCGCACAACAAGAGGCTTTCCAACCCAAACGAAAGCATGCCGGCTGAAGCTGCCTCCGCCGCCTTTGCGGCCAGTGGCGGCAGCGATAACGGAGGGTACGCCTTCAACATCGCGAACCTGCTTGGCATCGCGACCCCCGGCACTTTTGTGGACACGGGGCATCCGGCTCACGGCATCAGCCGGTGCTCGCTGGTAGGCAACACTCCGGAGTTGTCCTACGAGGACGGCGAGGGCAATAGCTGGAGCGGCAACGCGAACTGGTTTGTCTTCGCGTGGGAGTAGGCGACATGATGGACTGGCGCACATGGACGGCTTCCTCGGGCGGCGTGACGTGGCGTATCGCCACGCCCGAGGACGAGCCGGCGCTTGACCGCCTGCTCGATCAAACCGGCAAGCGGCTCGGTCCGCAGGACCGCCCCCCCTTCTTCGCGATGCCCTGCCTGCTTTGCCTTGTGGCGGTGGACGTCGAGGGCGCGGTGCGCGACGCTATCTACATCGAAGCCGTCGCGGAGATCGTGAAGCTGGGGCTGTCGCGGGAAAGTTTCGAGACGGTTCCCGCCTTGGAAAGCGCGATTCGCGGGTTTCTTGCCGCGCGGCGCATCCGCCTGATGCATGTTTGGGTGCCCGCACAGATCGCCAGGCGGATGGCTGAGGTGCTCGCCCGAGTTGGATTCTCCCCCGTGCGCAAGATGAAAGCCTTCGCGCAGCGCACGTAATGGTATGTTCCCGCAAGCACAGGCGGGGATATGGGCAAAGCGGCAAACAACGCGGTGAATGCGGCGAACGCGAACGATACGTCCTGGCAGAACCAGGCTCTCGATGGTTACAACACGGGTGTCGGCAGCTATATGTCGAACGTGAACGCGCAGCTTGCGGCCGGCAACCCTTACCAGACGAAGCAGTACCTCCAGAACCAAAACCTGCTGACCTCGGCGGCGGCAAACGCTGCAAACACGCAGGCGCAGGGGGCTCTTAAAGAGTCCGCGCTGCGGACGGGCGAGAACACGGCGTCGAACGCGGCCACCATCGCTTCCAACTCACGCGGCATCGCGCGCGACTTGACCGCCTATCAGGCCAACCGCGACACGCAGAACGACGCGATGTGGCAACAGCAGAAACAGCAGTTGCTCGGCGATCAACTGGCGGGCGCGAATTCGGAGGCGAACGTCTTCGGTACAGCCACGGGTGCGCAAAGCTCTGCGCTAGGGGATCTCACAAGCCTGCAGAACAGCCAGGATGCGATGTGGGGAAACATCGCAGGCTCAGCCATCGGCGCGGCGGGCACCGGCGGAGCAGCCGCCATCACGAAGTGGTAAGGGGAGCCCATGGCAATCGTTCCGTACGTGGTAGGCGAAGACGAGGAGGAGGACAAGGACGGCAATGCGGGGCTGGCGACGCTGCTGGCGCGCGGACCGTCTCCGGTCGTTGACGCCCCCGTTGTCCTGAATCGCCAAGCGACCGCGTCCGATCCGGACGATTTGCCGGCAGCTCCGAAGTACATGGCCCCGGACGCGGCAGCGGGGAAAGCAATCAGCGCGCGCATCTCCGCTGATTCTCAGGTGACGAATCCGGACGACCCAAGCGTGAAACCGAGCATCGGCCGCCGCATCGCCGCGGGCCTCGCTGCCGCCGCCATGCAATTCGGCCACGTGCCGGGAGCGTTTGAGGCTGGGCAGGGCATCGTCACGGCGAAGTTTGATCAGGCGGAAGCGGCGCGGCGCGGGCGGCTTGCGGCGGACCAGCAGGACTTGCAGGGCTACAAGGCGCAGCAGGCGCAGGGCGATCAGGATTACGCGCGCAGCCTGGGCGAGTACAGCGCCAATCTCCAGGCGTACAAGGACCGCACCGGGCGGCAGAAAGAAGAAGCCCTGGAGCAGCAGCGACTCGGCGGTGTGGATGAAGCGACACTCGCGCCCGATGACGCGGCCAACCCACTGGGGACGTGGCACGGGGCCAATCTGCGCGGCGAGCCGGTGACCGGCATTGCGGCTCCTGACAAGTTCCTTAAAACGCCTGCCGGAGTCATGGCCGTGCGCGGGCAGGAAGCGGACAGGCTCAGCCTGGCTGGGGATGACCGGAAGTTCTACATGGCGAACGGTAAACTGGCCGAGCCGAAGCCCATCACCAACATCAGGGTGCCCCGACAGCCGAGCGAGGGAGAGCAAGCGTACGGCGATGCGAAAGCGGCCTGGACAGCGCAGAATCCCGGCAAGCGTCCGACGATGAGTGACCTGATGGCAATCCGGCGGGCCGCCGACGGCAAGGACGGTGGGGCAGATGGTGCGGACGTGCCGCGCGGGACGCCGAATCAATTCGCCACGGTGACCAGGCAGACCATGGATGCTTACGGCAAGGCGAAAGCAGCGTACAACAAGGCTCTTGAGGATGACCCATCGCCCAGCGGCCGCACTCAGGCCGAGGCTGAGCTGAAGGCAGAAAACGATCGCATTGCGGCAGAGAACTCGCAGCGGACGCGCGACCTGGGCGGCATTCCAAAAGAAGACGCGGCACCAGCACTTCGGACGGCTGCCGCTGCTGCGCCAGTCCCAAAGCCAATGCCTCCGGCAACACCGCAGCAGGTGACGACCACACACACGAAGCAGGCCGTAAAGGTGGGCGATTCGGTCACGGTAGGCGGAAAACAGTACCGCGTTGCGGGAATCAACCCTCAGACGGGAAAGCCAATTCTTTCCCAGTAGGAAAACGATGCCAGATACGATCACGCTTGACCCGAGCGAGGTTGAGATTCAGCAGGCCCCTTCTTCTCCGAAGGGGCTTACGCTTGATCCGAGCGAAGTTGAGTTTGCCGCGCCACCCAAAGCTGCCGCGCCAGCGCTGCCGACACCTGCAAAGCCGGACATTTCAGGCCGAATCGACATGAACAAGGTGGCAGGCGCGGTACCAGGCATGGCCGCTCCGACTGGCGCACGCCCGCAAGTTGCGGTGCGCCCTCAATCTTTTCTCGAAACAGCGGTACACCCACTCGACACAGACAGCTCCATCGCTGCGCAGGGCAAGCGGCTCGCCAGTTCGGGCCTGATCGAGGACACCACAGCCGCCCGCCTCCCCGGAACGCTTGCAGCGGGCCCGCGCCAAGTCGTGCAGGGTGCCAAAGACTACGCAGCCAGCGGGGCGCTTCAGGGCAGCTTATCGCTTCACCCGAAAGACCTGACTCCGCAACAGAAAGAGCAGGGCCTTGCCGGCGTCGGCGAGATGCTCGGCGGCACGATGCAGACGGGGGCGCTGATGGGCGCGCCGGAGATGGTCGAATTGGGACGCTTGGCCGACAGCGGCAGCCTTGCGGCCAAAATCGGGCTGCTGAAGCTGGTGGGCGGTCTTGAGGCCGGCAATCTTTCAGCGGACGCGGCGGACGCGGCGTCGAAGAAGTTGGGCCTTTCCCCGGCCACCTCTAACCTTCTCCAGACGGCGGCGTTCTTCTTGCCGGGCTTTCTGGGGTTTATGGGCTCGCGCTCCGGGCTGGTGGATGGGGTGCAAGCACAAGTCGGAGACGCGCAGGCATTCGGGTTTTCTGTGCCCGGGGTAAAGTTCGGCACCGCGCAGGGCCCGCAGGGAACCCTTAGCAAGCTCAAGGTCGGCAGCCGCGAGTTTACCTATCAGCGCGACGCCGCCTCTCCCGCGCCGCCCGCCGCGCCAAGCGCCCCGCAGCTCGTGGGCCAGCAGGCCGTTCAGGGCGCGATCGCCACCATGACGCGGTATCAAGGGCAGAAAGCAGCGGCGCAGCAGGCTGTCGCGGGGGTGCCGCCACCGGAGCCCGCGCCGCCGCCGATGCCGGTTGGCATGGAAAAAGGTTGGCTGCCGCAGGGGGTGGTGCAGAACGTTGCTTCCATGATTCAGGCGACCCCGCCCGAGATGCAACCGCAGATGATGATGCAGGCGCACGACAAGCTGGCCGAATGGATGACGCAGCAGGGCCGGTTCATCGGACCCGACGGCAAGCTTCAGGTGGTCGAAGACCCGAAGCAGGCGGCCAAGCTGGCACAGCAGATTGTCAATGACGCGGTCGACAACCATATCGCGCGGACGAAGCATGCGGCGGCGCAGCAGCAGAGCGCCGCAACCCCGCCGCTGACTGTCGCCGATCTGCTGACCAAGCGCCCTGCGGTGGTGGGCAAGCGTCCCGCGGTGGTACAGGTAGCCGCCGACCGTGCCGCCACCCTGATCGATGCACACCAGGACCTCGCCCCAGCGCAAAAGGCCGACCTACTCACAAGCCGCCTCGGGATGGACCCTGTGCAGGCGCAGCAGACGGTGCAGGCGCAGCAGCAGGCGAACCCTCCCGTTGTCACGCCCGAGGCGAGAGCCACGGTCGATGCGCAACTGGAATCGCTCAAATCCGGGGGCATCCCCGCCGTGATGATTCCCGAGTCAAGCACCTACAACCCCGTCGTGCCGGGCGGCATGAAGCGGATCACGGTCTCCGGCGACAAGCCGGGCGCGGGCACCTACATTTACAACCCCGCCAAAGTACAGGCGCGCACGATCAAGGAAGCGGCAGCGAACGGGACACACGGCGACCTGTTGGGCCATTTGCAGCCGAAGGAGGAAGTAATTGCCGCTCCGCAAGCGGTCGGGCTCCAGGCGCGCGCCGCCGACGGTACGCCGATCCAGGACAGCGTATCGACGCCGGAGCGCGCGGCGGAGCAAGCGCAGGAGCTGCAAGCACGGCACGAGGCGGCCCACCCCGGCATGACGGTGGAGGCGCGCGACCCTCGGGAGGTGGTCGTCGAGCGGGAGCAAGCAGTCGAGCAAGACCGGCGTCAGGAACAGGCGGCGCTTGACGGAAACGGTGACGGCATCGACACATCCTCCGAACGTGTCGAAAATGTGGGGAAAAATCGACAGGTTGCGGCGCTTGACCCGAGCGAGGTGGAGATTGCGCCGCCGTCGCT
Organism: uncultured Acidobacteriaceae bacterium; assembly: GCA_964235795.1. GTDB lineage: Bacteria > Acidobacteriota > Terriglobia > Terriglobales > Acidobacteriaceae > EB88. The sequence continues at coordinate 47,527 of CAXSBW010000007.1, forward strand.
GACGGCGCAGGGTCTCGAAGCGGGCAAAGCTGCTTCGGCGAAAACTATTGCCGGCTTCGCCGACAAGCCAGTCGAGGAGCAGGACCGCCTCGAAGGTGACAACATGCGGAGGAACAGCGAGCAGATGGATACAGCCGTTCGCAGCCTCCATGAGCTGTTCGGGCCGGAAGTAGGGCGGGAGCTTGCCACGTCAAGCCCCGCAACGCTCGAAGCCTACGAGAGGATGTTTGGCCCAGAAATCGCATCAGAGGAGAGTAGCCATGGTGGTAGTCAGTCCAGAGCGGATTCGGAGGGCGCAAGAGGATTATCTGCGCCTGACGCCGGAAGAGAAGGAGAAGTTTCTTATCCTGCTGCAAGTGACAGCGGAGACAGGCAAGGCTCCGGACATGAGGCCGCACTTCGCCCCGAAAGCGCTGAAAGCGCTGGAGAACCCCGAGGGAATGACCGAGTAGCGGTCGATCAGCTTGCCAAGGGCGATTCAATTCACTTCCGCGACCGCGCCGGAGTGAAGCGAACTGGCCGGGTATCGTTCACGGATGGGCGCAACCTCCGCGCCAAGGACGAGAGCGGGCGCAACTACGACCTGAACCGCGACGACGTTTTGGGACATATTCAGAGCAAGCGCGAGATCGAGCAGGCTCCTTCGACCGTCACCGTACAGGCAAGCAGGCCGGACGGTACACCCATCCAGGATTCCGAAATGGACGCGGCCAGGCCCGACACGTCGCTCCAACCTGTCGAAGGCGCCGACCGATCCGACCTTGAGGGCCTAAAGCCGATCACCAAAACCCTGGACGCAAAAGAACAGCGAACCAGGGAGACAAGAGCGCATCTAGTCGACCCTAACGTTCTCATTTTCAGGGAGCATGAACAGCCCCTTTTGGATAAGGCAAGAGAGCGTTTTCCCGACGGGGAATACTGGCCCATAACGGTGATGCGCGAGCGCAATGGTGAATTGCATATCATCGACGGTCATCATCGCACTGTTGTGGCGATGGAGCGTGGCGATCAGTTGCCGGTTCTTGAGATTGCTAAAAGCCGGTATGAAGCCCTTAAAGAACAAGGGTTTGACGACATTGAGATCTCGGCAGGAATGCTTGCCAATGCAAACGAGGATTCCGCATGGTCCAGTATGCTGCAAAGTTTTTCGGGGTCGGACTTGGCAACAAAAAGCATCGCTGTACAAGACGCTCTCGATGAACTTCCTTACGATGCAGAATCCAAATCGACGTCCGAAATTGTAGCCGGCGATGCCGAAAAAGCCGAAGCAAAGCTCAAGCAGCACAAAGGCGAACACGAAGCCCGAGGAAAGCGGGCGCGCGATCTAAGCTCTCTCTTTCAGCGTCCTGTTTTGGAAAACCGCCCACTTGCCATAACCGGCCTAAATAGCTATCGACACATGGGAGTATATGGAAGCCATGTGATGATCGGGGCAAAAAGCCATGCGGATGCGCTGGCGGAGGCTGCGAGAAACATAAGTTCTAAGCCTGAAATGTCTAAATTGGAGATATGGAACGGGTCTGAATATGTTTCTGCTACAGAGACCAACGATCCAGCCACCAGCAGCCATCCAGCCAAACAGTCTCGCAAGGGACGCGTAAATCCAAGCAAGCCTAGCCCCGACGAAATAACCTACCGCAATGCCGGTGTCAGCCTTTCGGATGTAACCAAGGCGATCCCTGAACCGGTGCGGGAGTTCTTTTCCGACATCGCCGAAAAGACGCACGAAGCGCGCGACCTGCAAGGTGGCCTGTACGACCTGGACTCCATGGCCGCTTCCGACGTGATTCGCGCCCAGCGCCTCATGCAAGAGACGCCCGGCAGCGCAGCGGATCAGGCCGCCATTTACCACCACATTGAGGATCCCAGCCTGCCACTCACCGCCGAACAGGAAAAGGTGCTGGAGCAGTATGTCGCGCCAATCCAGGCAGCAGCCAAGCAAATCCACCAGCGGTTGGTGGACAGCGGCGTTAACATCCCGAGCGCCGGGGATGAGAACTACATCCGGCGCATCGTGAAAGGGAAAGGGTCCGCGCTTGACCGCGCGATGGCGGAGCGCGAAGGAAAGACGCCGCGCGTGAGCTCGCCGGGCGGCAGAAACAATCTCTCTACCAAGCAGCCGGGCGCGGTGAAGCGCCGAACCATGATGGCGCTGGAATCAGATGCGGGCGAGCGCCGCGTCATTTCGATCAAAGGTGGCAGGGTCACCGCCTGGGAGAATGGCAAGCCGACCGACATGGGGGCGCATAAATCCGGCTTCACCACTCGCCTGGAGCAAATCGACCCCGGCCTGGAGAAAGCAGCGGATCGCATCCTTGACGCCAAGAAGGCGTTGGCCGACCTGCCGGAGCAGGACAAGCAGCGGCGGATCGCTAGCATTGACGAGCAGATTGCCACACGTGAACGCGACCGAAAGGTGCTGGAGAAAGGAGCGACCAACTCGCTCGATCCGGCGGGCGCTGCGAGCTACAGTAAGCGCCAATCCCTGAGCAAAGAGATTGCCGATCTGCAACGCAGCCGCGCGGCACTGGTGAGCGGCAGGGAGCCGATGTCTGTCTCCGGGCTCAAGCGCAAAGAGACATTGCAGAAAGCCTTGGACCAGGCCACCGCTGACCGAAACGAACTGCTGGACCGGGTGCCTACCAGCAAGATGCAAGATGTGGTCTGGGAGGACAGGGACGGTAACTCTTGGACAATCAAACAGGCAACCACAAAGGAGATCACCGCCAATACGGACTTGGAATACCACGAAAACGCGCTCGTATCGACGGTCACAAGCTACCTCGAAATGCGCAAGTACGAGCGGGCGCTCGACTTCCTGGAAGCGTTCAAAACAAAGCCGACGTTCTCGAAAATCGGGATGAAGCCGGAAGGTCCGGGCGAGCTCGCGCCGGACGGCTGGCTGCCGACGACGCTGCCCCAGTTCCGCGGATACTACTTTGAGCCGCGCACCGCCGAGGTGCTGGACTGGTACAACGAACGGCTACAGGCCGGCGAACCGGATGTATTGCAGAAGGCGAATAGCTTCTTGACCTCGTCGCTGTTCTTCAATCCCTTCGTCCACCTACCCAACCTTTTGTTCCATTGGACGACAGAGAAGGGCGTTACCGGCTGGGCAAATCTGGCGCTCAAGCGCGGGCAGTACCGGGCCACCATCAAGGCCATCAACGCGGTTCTGCATCGCAACGACGACTTCCTGGCGGTGCTTGACGCCGGCGGTCCGATGCAGTCGCAGCGCGAAGAGACGAAGCATTACTCGGACATCCTCTTGAGCAAGCTGACCGACGAGATGGCAGCCGACAAGACGACACGGGAGAAAGTGGCGTCTGCGCTCGGGTACGCCAACCCGCTCAAGATGCTTGACGCAATGAAGGAGGTGTCCGGCAAGATCACTTGGTATGCCAACGACATCATGTTCCTGCAAGCAGCCTATGAAAAGACCGCAAAGGGAATGGACCTGAAAGCTGCCCTGAACGAAACGGCCAAGCACGTCCCCGATTACCGGCTGCCGACCCGCGTACTCGATTCCAAGTTGCTGGGTGACGTGATGCGCAATCCGCTGCTCACCGCCTTTTCGAGCTACCACTACGGTGCCCTCAAAAGCTACGGCAAGATGGCGCAGTCGGCCACCGGCGCAGGCTGGGAGCCGCAAGGAGAGAACGCCAAAGGCGAGGCCGTCAATGAGGCTGGGCGAACAGATCAGGGTGAAAAGTTTCATGCCCTCGACGTGATGGCGGCCCTCGGCCTTATGACAGTGGTCATCTTGCCCTTGGTCGACAAGCTGCTTAAGAAGGCCACCGGGGACCCCGATGCGGAGTTTCGACGCGCCGGAGCGACAACCATTCCTTACGACGTGATGCTCATGGCCAAAGGAGAGAAAACGCCGTCCGAGATCGCGCAGTCGATCCTCACGCCCGGTGTTGGCCTCAAGGCCGCCATGGAGCTGGGCTTCAATCGCGACATCCGCACCGGTCGCCACATCTACAACGCGGGCGACAGCGCGCGGGATATTGCCGAAGAAGTTGGCACGCGCCTACTTTCCTCCTTTGGCCCCGGCAGTGAGATACAACGCGCCGGGCGTAGCGGCACGAAGAAGGAATTGCTTGGACTGGTTGGCGTCGGCTTCCATAAACACGGCGCGCTGAAGATTGCGAGCTTGATCGCTTCCGAGAAGGCCGGGGCCGACGCGATGACGCCGGAGGACGCCAAGCGGTACCGGGCGCACATGGACGCGGTGGACGCCGTGCGTGGGGGCAACCTGCAAGCGGCGCAGCAGATTCTTGCCAAGGCCGGAACACCGCCGGAGGAGCGCCGCAAAATCCTCCGCGCCGCGCTGGGTGATCCGCTACTGGCGAAGGTGCGGAGCTTCAGCGTCCCGGAGATGAAGCGCGTGATGCAAGCGGCCACACCGGCGGAGCGGGCCAGGTTGGAGCCGTTGTTGCGCGGGAAAGAGCGGCGCGCGCGGGAGGCGGGTAAGGCCGGAATGTGAGAAATGGTATTCCTGTGAGCCGGAGAGTTCTATGAAAACCACCAAGCCGCGTTCCAACACGAAGCCTCCCATCAAAAAAGCCAAGCAGCCCATCACTGAATTGGAGATGACGTTCTGCCATTTGTGCATGTCGGGAGACGGCGGCAAGGGGATGTCGCAGGAAAAAGCTGCGGAAAAGCTCGGACTGCCGGCCAAAGACGGCCGCGTCATCGCCCAGCGACTCCAAGTGAAGGCGTACTTTGAGGAGTACCGGCGCACGTTCATGATGGAGATGGCGCGCCAGGAAGCTACGCAAGTCCACAAGTTCGACGTGACGCGGGCAAATGCCGTCGCGTTGCTTTGGAAGCTCGCCAACACCGCCCCGGAGCGGACCCGTGGATCGATCAATGGGCAGGTGGACGCTGTGGACAAGATCGGCGAGATGCTGGGCTTCAAGGTTAACCCTCGCGACTTCAATGACGCGCTGGTAAGCCTGACAGAAGAGCAACTACTGCATGTTGCCGAGCACGGCAAGCTACCAGCCCAGAGCACAATACAGTAGCGCATGAGCGAGTCAGGCTCTCCATTTATCTACCAAAACCTACAGGTGCGCGCCCTCGCCCGCCTGCGCCTTCAGGGCCTGCGGGAAGAACGAGCGCAACAGCGAAAGGCCGACACTCAGGAGGCCCGCGAAGAGCGGGCGCGCGTGCGGGAGGCGACAAAGAACACGGTGACATGGCTCCAGGGGTACACGAAGACCTTCAACCCGCAATGGTTCGAGGATGGGCGAGACAGCCCCCATGAGCCCTTTCCAGATTGGGGATTCTTTGCCCCAACTCTGGAAATTATGGAGCGCGAGCCAATCGTAGCAATCGAAAAATCCCGCTCCATGATGGTGAGCTGGCTGACTGTCGGATACTTCACGATGCAGGCCATGATGCACCCCGAGCGTCAGATTGTTTTCCAGACGATGAAGGAAGCGGATGCGTACGTCCTCCTGGACTATGCCAAAACGCTGTACGACTCGCAGCCGGACTGGCTGAAGCAACACTTCCCGCTCAGAAAGGCGCTCTCCGCACAATCCAAAGGAGAGCTGCTGTTCGACCATGGAGGCAAGGTTTTTGCCGTAGCGGGCGGTCGCGACAAAGTGCGAAGCAAGCATCCCTGGGGGTACTTTTCCGACGAGGCAGGCTTTCAGCCCGAGGGCATGCAGTGTCTTGATGAGGCTCTCGGAGCAAAATGCAAAAAGGTGGTGCTGGTCAGCACGGCTGCGCCGGGATGGTACAGCGAATGGAGGAAAGCGTGAAGAGTATAGACGAGGTGTTCGAGGAGCTGGACGACCTTCCCCCGCAAACCTACGCCGAAATCATGCGCGGCCTGTCCGTCAAGCGCAAGGATAGCGGGATCCCCGTGGTGCGGATTCACTACACTGCCATCCCCGAGCGCGACACGCCGGAATGGAAAGAGAAAGAGCAAAAGAAGTTCACCAAGTCCGGCTGGGATCGCGAGTGGGAAATCATCGACGAAGCCGGCGGCGGCGACCGCATCTTCGCCGACACCCTCACCACTTTCGAAAACAAAATCATCATCCGCGACCCGCTTTGGTTTCCTGATCCCCAGTGGCAAGTTGTTGCCGGTTTCGACCATGGAACCCGAAACCCGACAGCGCTTCTCAAGGGGTACATCGACTTCGAGGGAACCATCTATCTGGCTGGCGAGTTCTACCAGATGCGCACCGACACCTACCCGAACGAGATATGGCAGAATGCGCCGCGAATCCTTTCCATGCCAGACATTGGCCGGGCGCGGTGGGTCTCTGCCGACCCAAGCATCTTCTTTGACACGCAGGCCCAGTCGGACGGGGGCCAGTCTTCGATTGGTGCCATTTACCGGAAGCATGGGGTTCGATTCCTGAGCCCCTACGAGGGAGACCGCGGTGACGTCTCTAAGATCGCCAGGATTACCGAGCGCTGGGGAAACCTGGCGGAAGAAGAGCCGAGACTTCGCATTGTTTGCCGCAACGAAAGCGACCGAATACAACCGGGGCTTCACGGCTTCGACTGCCCGAACTTGCTATGGGAGCTGCGCCGGATGCGGCTCAAAGAGATGACGGCCACGCAACTCCTTGTGCGGAACGCTTCAGAGCAGGCCGTAGACCGCGACAACCACTTGATCGATGCGCTGTCCTACATCCTGGGACGGCTGCCGCGCCCCACGCCTGTGCCGCTCAGCGCAAAACTTGAACAAGTGGTCCACGGGCTTGATCCGTTCAGCGCATCAATCGCCGCTCAGCGCTTCATCGCTCAACAGCGCCCGCAAAAGCCTATCGACATGCGCCACAAGGGGCGCATGCTGCGCTAGGGCAAAAGAAAACGGCCCCCGCCTTTCAGGGGGGCCGTTGTGAGCGTTGAGGACTACTGTACGGGTTCCGGCCTCGGGTCAGGAGCCGTGGTGTTTTCGGGGCTGCCTTCCGGGTCTTCTCCTTCCTGAACGGCCCCGATCAGCGGGTGATCCTTGACCCCCTCCTCGTTCTCTGTCTTCGCAATTCCGGCCTGCTCAAGCTGCGTCGGCGGAGTGAAGATGCTGCCCCCTTCCTCCGGCACAAGTCCGCCCTTTGTGTCGTTGGCCGACGGCGCGGAGGTCGACTCAAAAGACTGCGTGTTGCCCTTTTCTGTCTTTGTCGGCACCTGTGCCTGATCACCCAGCTGCGTGGCATCGCCCAATACCAGAGTCTCCGGCTGCCCCTCGACGATGGTGGCCTTCTGCTGGTAGGCGTCAACCATTGTCTTCGTGTGAAGGTTTGGGTTGAACCCTGTCGTGGCCACGGTTGCGGTCTCCGGCAGCTTCGCATCGGTGTCGCCTGAAACCTCCTTAGCGCTCGGCAGGATGTCGAGCCAGAATGACCCGACTAGGCCGCCCTTCGCCTCGTCATGGCTCGAGTGTCGTACGGGAGTAGTGATTGACCAGGCGCGCGCGAAGTCTATGGTGTTCAGAAACTTCGACTTCTTGTCGGCAAGAAAAGCCACGGTGAGGGAGGGCTCCCCGTCTTCCCCCTCGTGCTCCTCCCCGCGCACGGTGGAAAGAACCACCCCCGGTACGAACGTTTGTTCCCCGCCGGAGCGGATCGCGATGCTGACAAAATCTCCCTGCTGCACTTCCTTGGCTGCTGGCATTGTGGCTCCTCTTCAATGCGGTGCGGAGTGCCTGAGCACTCAGGTGAAAAGTTGTGCGTCTACGTCGGCCCAGCGGAGTGCTTTGTCGCTGAACCTGAACTGGCAGACGCCGACCGGCCCGTTGCGCTGCTTCGCGATGATGATTTCGGCTTTCCCTTTGAGCGATTCTTCCTCGCGGCTGTAGTACTCCTCGCGGTGCAAAAAGGCCACCACGTCGGCATCTTGCTCGACAGCCCCCGATTCGCGCAGGTCAGACAGCATCGGACGCTTGTCAGTTCGCGTTTCGTTCTTGCGATTGAGCTGCGATAGGCAGACGACCGGGACATTGAGGTCTTTGGCCATTGCCTTTAAAGCTCGACTGGTTGCTGCCACCTCCTGCTCGCGGTTGCCGTAGCGCCCGCTCGACGCCTCGGCCTTCATCAGCCCGATGTAGTCGATTAGCACCAAGTCCAAGCCTTCCCGCTGTTTGAGATTTTGGCATTTCGCGTGAATACTGGTGGCGCTCAGGAAAGAAGAGTCGTCGATATAGAGCGGAGATGCGTCGATCTCCCGGCGCGCCTGCGTCACGTAGTAGCGCTGCGAGTCGTTCAACCCTCCCTTTCGGAACCTGTCAGAATCCACCTGTGCGCGAGAGCAGTACATCCTCTCTAGCAGCGCCTTTTGCTTCATTTCCAGCGAGAACACCGCAACGATCCGCTTTTGTTCTACAGCCGTATTCTCCGCAACGTTGCCAAGCCATGCAGTTTTCCCCATCGATGGCCGCGCGGCAATGATCGTCAACTCGCCTCGCTGAAACCCGCACGTCATAGCGTCGTAGGCGGAAAGCCCGCTGGGGATGCCGGTCTCCTTCGCGGTCTGCTCAAACAGCGAGTAATCGCCGCCGGGGTACAGACCCCGGGAAATTTGGCCGGCCTGCATCAGCGTGTCGAGCACTAGGCGCGACCGAATGCCCTGGAAGGCTCGCTCTGCTTCGGCTAGAACCTCTTCGGCCTCGTCCTCCTGATCGGCAGCCATGGTGATGGCGCGCGAGCTTTCCGTGACGACAGCGCGCAAGGTGGCTTTGTCGAGCACAATGCGCACGTACTCTTCAATGGAAACGCGACGGGGCATGTTTTCGGTAAGCGACGCGAGGTAGGCGATTCCACCGACCGCTTCCAGCTCCTTGTGTTTGCTTAGAAGCTCACGCAGTGTCAAAAGGTCCACCGCGCGCCCCTGTGCCATGAGGGTTGTCATGCGCGAGAAAATGCGGCGGTGAGGGTCAAGCGCGAAATCTTCGGCCACCAGGCGCTCTGCCGCTTGATAGAACATCGCGTTGTCGAGCAGGATCGCCCCAAGAACGGCGCGTTCAGCGTCAACGGCGACTGGTAGGCCGCGCTCGAATTGGAGGTTGGGCGTCATGCTTGGGGAGGGTGAGGGTGCTGCATGGTGCCGTAGTGATGGGTGCCGCCCAGCGGGTCCGGGTGGGTGCATCCGGGGCAGTCGGGAAAGGGCCGGCGCTCTTTCTCCAGCCGGTACCGTTCCAGCTTTGCGTAGAGGGTTGAGCGGGAGATGCCGAGCGACTTGGCAGCGGCGCTGTAATTTCCTGCCATCACCTTCATGCGTCGAAGGATCGCCCGCATCTCCATCTCCGCCAAAGTCGGCATGGGCTCTGGGCTGGGTATCGCTTGGATCATTGTTCTAACCTCTCTAGGTCGCTCCAGCTATCAGTGCGTAACTCCACCCTCCAATGCCGGCGAAGAAGTGGCATTGGAGGTAACCC
>CAXSBW010000008.1:0-6317 GCA_964235795.1 uncultured Acidobacteriaceae bacterium
GTAGTTCACATTGAACGAGCGATTGAAGGAAAGGCGTACATCGGCAAAAAGGGTCGGCTTGAAGGTATGCGTCAGGTCCAGCACCTGCGTCAGGGTGGATTTGTAATCGTCGATAGCGCCCTGGGCAATGCCTCCCGGGTACCCGGATGTATTGATGTTTTGCCGGCCGGACCACCAGGCAAACATGCCGTAGAACCGCGTAGCATCGGAGAAGTCATGGTCGATTCTGACGATCGGCTGATTGTACTTGTACGATCCAGGATTCACGCTGATGTAGTTGTTGCTATAAGCATTGCCGGCGACATTCGGCTTCGGCCACAGCTTCATAATGGCCAGCCCGATGGGGCTGATCCGGTTCGCCGGAATGGTGTTATTCGGGAACTGATCGCGGGTGTAACCACTGCAGGCTGCATCGACGCAATGACTGGTCAGCGGATCGTAGATATTGTGCCCGCTGGTGGCCGCCAGGTAGTTGGTCAGGTTCACGCTTCCATCGGGCCCGGGCAGCATATCGGGCGTCACCGTGCCGATCTGGACACCCACCGGCAGGATCTGCCGGTACCCTTCAAAGCTGCCGAAAAAGTAGGTCCTGTGCCGCAGGATGGGCCCACCCACCGTGCCGCCGAACTGGTGTTCGTTGTGAAACGGCTTGGGCGTGCCGCTCTGGTCCAGCTGCCAATAGTTCGCGTCCATCACCGAATTGCGCCAGAAATCGAACGCGGTTCCATGGATCGAATCGGTTCCGCTCTTCAGCACCGTGTTGACCGTGCCACCCGCTTCGCGCCCGTACTGCGCGTCATAGGTGTTGGTCATCACCTTGAACTCGTCCACCGCATCGACGTTGGGCGAAATATTCCACGTGCCTGCGCCGCCACCGCCCTGCTGCGAAACGGGTGCGCCGTTCAAGGCGAACTGGTTGTAATTGCCATTTTGCCCATTGATGGAATAACTGTTGCTCTCATCGGAACCGCGAGTGCCGGTCTGTCCGGTCGGCCCGTAACTCGTTTGCGTATTCTGCACACCCGGCACCAGGCTCAGCATGGTGTACAACTGCCGCCCGTTGAGCGGAAGATTCTGCACCAGCTCGGGCGGCATCACCGTGCCGCCCGAGCCGTCCGCCGTGTTCAGCCCGACATCGTTCGCCGCCACCGTCATCGTTTCACTGCCGCCGCCCGGCAGCATCTTGAAGTCCACCGCGATCTTTGAGTTCACGTCGATGGTGATGCCGGTCTTGGTCTGCGACGAGAAACCCGCGGCCTCGATCTCCACCGAGTACACGCCGAGGTCCACAAACGGCAACGTGTATTCGCCGCTGCCGTTGGTCACGATGCGGTACGACTGCTGCGGCCCCGACGCAATCACGGTCGCATGGGGCAGCACCGCTCCCGACGCATCGGTCACGCGCCCGTAGATCACGCCGCGATACTCCTGCGCCTGGGCCACGCCTGCGGAAAGCAGCGCGATCGCCGCGAGAGGGAGAACATGCCGGTTCGAGAAAACCTGAAGGATTGCAGGGAGATACTTCCGATCGCTCAAGTGTTGGGCCTCATCAAGAAATTTGCGGACGGTTATGGGAACGTTTTCACTCCGTGGCCTGGCATGGAGGGCGGCAACGAGAAAGGCGACCGCGGTGAAAGGTTGTCCGCAGCATATGAAAGGATCGCCAAATCCGCAAGAAAAAACAGACGGGAAGCATTTCGCAATGGCCGCACTGCAGCGCGCCGCGAACACGGCTCAAGAGCAGCCATCCGGAAGCTGCAGGTTGTAGGTGCACGGGCGAGTGCGCCTGCCACGCGCGAGGCCCGGTTGCGACCGCACCAACCGAATGGCCGTTTCCTTCCCATTCAATCAAAACAATGAGCTTGGGCGAGACACATAGGCGGGGAAGGGCTTAGTATCGCCCGCAAGCGAAAGGTGACGCCGCCGGATCGCAACCACATTTTGAACACGAGGGACACCCCATGACTCGCATTCCCACCGCTTCCGGCAGATCCACGGTCTTCTGCTGCGCCCTTTCGCTCGCCGCCGCCCTCGCGCTGCCGCAGCACGCCCTCGCCTCCACGGCCTGCTTTGCCCCGTGGAACAGCAGCGCCGCTTACACCGGCGGCCAGACCGCCAGCCTGAACGGCACCAACTACACCGCCAACTGGTGGACCCAGAATCAAAGCCCCGCGAGCAACAGCGGCGTGAGCGGCAGCGGGCAGCCCTGGTCCGTGAACGGCGCTTGTAGCAGCGGCACTGCTCCTACCCCCACCCCCACCCCGACGCCGACCCCCACCCCAACACCCACCCCCAGCCCGACCCCGCCCGGCGCAACGACCAAGCTCTACGCCCCCTACATCGATCTCGGCATGACCGCGTCTGAAAACCTGGTCGCCATGCAGCAGCAGGCCGGTTTCAAGGCCGTCACGCTGGCGTTTCTTGACGCGACCGGCGGTTGCTCCGTGGGTTGGGGCAGCCTTGGCGGCAGCCTGCCGACCGATAACTTCAGCAATGGCGACACCGTGCTTCACGTCGTGCAGCAGCTGAAAACCGCCGGGGTGCAGGTCATCATCTCGTTCGGCGGAGCCAATGGGCAGGACCCGGCCGGTAACTGCTCGAGTGCTTCGCAGCTCCAGGCCTTGTACCAAAGCGTGATCGCGCGCTACGGCGTCAAACTGCTCGACTTCGATATCGAGGGCGGCGCCACCACGAACCAGGCCGCGATTACCCAGCGCGACCAGGCGCTGAAAGGTTTGAAGGCGGCCAATCCCGGCCTTGTGATCTCGTACACACTGCCGGTTCTGCCCTCCGGCCTGATTGCTTCCGGTGTCAACATCCTCAATAGCGTCAAGACCGACGGCCTCGCACTGGACGTGGTGAATGTGATGGCCATGGACTACGGCTCGTCGTCGGACAATGGCGGCGCCATGGGGCTGGATGCAACGGACGCGGCCTCGGCCACCTGGTCGCAAATTAAAGCGGCCGGCCTGAGCGGCACCACCGTCGGCGTCACGCCCATGATCGGCGTCAACGACACCAACACGGAGATTTTCCGGTTGAACGACGCGCAAACCGTGCTCAACTTCGCCAACAGCAACAGCTATATCAGCCGGATCGCGATCTGGTCGCTGGGGCGCGATAACGGCGGCTGCTCCGGGCAAACCTGGGCGTCGCCCAGCTGCAGCGGTATCACGCAGTCGGCGTTTCAGTTCACCAGCAACTTCAACGCGTACTAAGCCACACACGTGCCGCTTGTTGCAGGGGGTCTGCACCTGCAACAAGCGGCCGCCGTGTTTACGCCGCAGCTTCGGTCGAGCGCGGCTGCATCCTACTGGCTACCATGACCCGCAAACACCTCCTGCTCTGCTCCCTGCTCGCCTGTTCACTCCTTGCTCCGGCGGCTCATGCGGCGCAAACACCGCCTCCGCTGCGCGTCGCCATCGTGGGCCTGGTGCACGGCCACGTGGGGGGGTGGTTCGACCAGCTTTCCGAGCACCCTGAGATCCAGCTTGTCGGCGTGTCCGAGCCCGACGCAGCCCTGCGCGCTCGCTATGCCAGCCGCTTTCATCTCGCGCCCGGTCTCTTCTACTCGTCCGAGTCGGACCTGCTGGCCCACACGCAGCCGCAGGCTGTGCTCGTCTATACCGCGGTCGCCGGCCATCGCGCCGCCATCGAGGAGGCCGCGCGCCACCGCGTCGCCGCCATGGTGGAAAAGCCGCTCAGCACCACGCTCGCCGACGCGCTCGCCATTCAACAGGTGTCGCGACAGTTCAATGTCCCGGTGCTGGTCAACTATGAAACCACCTGGTACGCGTCCAATACCGCCGCGGCGAAACTGCTTTGGAGCGGCGAGATCGGCGACCTGCGCAAACTGGTGGTGCACGACGGCCACAAGGGCCCAAAGGAGATTGGCGTCGGCCCCGAGTTCCTGGGCTGGCTCACGGACCCGCAACAAAATGGCGCGGGCGCCTTGTTTGACTTCGGCTGCTACGGCGTCGACCTGGCGACGTGGCTGATGCACGGCGAGCTGCCGTTGACGGTGACAGCCGTGACGCAGCAGATCAAACCCGATGTATACCCCCGCGTGGACGACGAAGGCACGATGATTCTCACTTACCCTCATGCGCAGGCGATCATTCAGGGTTCGTGGAACTGGCCCTTTGATCGCAAGGATATGGAAGTTTATGGTGCCGCCGGCTATGTGGATACAGCGGCGCTGACCGGCCTGCGCATCCGTCGTCCCGGCGACAAGGCCGAGCACTCCGAAACAGCGCCCCCGCTCGCACCGCCGCTCGATACGCCGCTTCATTACCTGTCCGCTGTGCTGCGCGGTGAGCTGCAGCCGAAGGGAGACCTTTCCTCGCTGGATACCAATGTCACGGTCATGCGGATTTTGGACGCCGCTCGCGAATCGGCTCGAACCGGACATACCGTACATCTCACGGAAACTTCGCGGTAATGGGCCGAAAGCACGTGCGCTTTACAAGCTTCGCTCTTTCGCTCTTTTAAGGATGAGAGAATTCACGGCGTGGATCCATCTGTCGTGTACCTTGTCGGCGAGTCCAGATAGGAGCTTTCGCTGGTTCTCGCGAGACAAACAGAGACTTCTTTGCGAGTTGCCGGGCCGCGACGCGGGTTAAGCCTGGGCCGCCGGGCAAGGTGAGTAACTTGACTTAGAGGACGGAAGTCACCTTCTTAGGTCCGCGGCTCGGAAGGGGACACCCTGACGGCAACTGGCACGGGCTCCACGGCTGCCGAAACACAGTCGCAGGCTCTAAGTTGTTTGCCGCGGAACACATTTATGTTCCCCTTTCAGAAAAATGCGCGCATAAGTCAATAGTTTGGGGTAATCTGTACGTCATGGCAAATAAGGAAGTAGTCGCAGCAATTGACAGGGAAATCGCACGGCTTCAACAGGCTCGGGATATCCTGGCCGGAACCGGGGATGATGAGGATGAAACACCGCGCAGCCGGGGAGCTGCCAAGCAGGTGACCAAGCGTCGCGTGGGACGCCCGGCAGGCACAAAGCGTGTACTAAGCCCGGAAGCGCGCAAGCGGATCGCGGATGCGCAGAAAAAGCGCTGGGCTGCACAAAAGGCCGAAGGCTAGATAGTCGCAGCAGGTGTCATCCAGGGACATGTCTCAACGGGCTTTTTCGCAGGAAGAGCGGCCCTGTATCGATCCCCGGGTAGATCACAGGGCTGTGAGATACCTTGAAGCTGTTTCATAACCGCTCTGGCGTACGTTGTATGAGTTCCGCCGTAGTTACAGCCCTGAATCGTACCTGCTGAATCGTACCTGTAGTCCATTTCAGGGAGATGGGCCTCCCGGCTTTTGGCTCGGGAGGCCCATCTCACTGCTCGTCGCGAAAGGCGTAGAGACGCTGGGGAGCCTCTTCCGCGACGCGATCCATGCCGCAGGAGACACAAAATCGGTCTGTCAGGTTCATGGTGCCGAAGCAACGCCGGCAGTTGGCCTGGAGCTGGTAAACGCATTGCGGACAATAGTGGTAGCTCGCCGCCACCCGTGTGCCGCACGCCGGACAAAGTGCCACCACCGGCGCTCGCAGCAGAAAGTACAGCACCGCCCCGATACCCCCCGGCAGTACCAGGCACACCACGATCCAAAGCCGGGCCCGCATGGCACGGCGTTTTGTATCCTGCGAGATATAACCGACCATCAGCAGATACAAGGCCGACAGCGCGCTCCATGACAATGCAAAATAAAGCCGCAGCCCCAGCGGCGGCTCATGGTGCCGATGCGCCGGCACAACGACCCAGAACAGGTACAGCACCGCTGTAAAGGCACACGCAGCCGCGGCAACGGACCAGGCGGGCACCAGTTTCAGTTCGGAGGTCAGCGTCGGCAGTGGCCCGTCCGCGCCGCCTCGGCCGTTCTCGCCGGTGAAAGATGGGGTGCTGCGTCGGGTTGTCAACCGGTTTGCCATGCTTTGATTTTCAGGTAGTGCCTACGAAAGATGGATGTCAGCGACGCTGGCCCCTGGACGGTTGCGCTGCACGCCGGTCATCCCCCATAAGAAACAGCACAGCCGCGACCGCGGCGCACAAAGTCACCCCGAGCAGCACCAGCATCCCGGGCAGGTCCAGCAGGGTTTCTCCACCCAGCAGGTCATCCATGCCGGCCCATAAGGCAGGTGCCAGCGCCAGGGCCAGCGCCCCGGCGATGGCCAGGGCAGCCAGCAGGTTGCGGCGCCCATCCTGTTTATCGGCCCTGCGCGCGACCAAGGCTTGATACACAGCCCGACGGGTCCGCAGCGCGACGGCCCGCTCACCGGCGGCATCGGTCCCGGTCAGCGCGGCCAGCAGGCCCGCATC